>CAIVKH010000309.1 GCA_903906425.1 uncultured bacterium | reverse complement strand
GAGTGCATGTTGGGCGCTCCCTGCGTGAGGAGACGATAGATCACCTCGGCTTCGCGGAATCTTCCCATGCCGATGAAGACATGGCCCGCGCCGATGAGGCGCGCGCAGTTTGGATTTGCGGTGAGGCTGCCGATCTTTGAGGCGTATTCGCGGCGGGCGGTCTCGATTTTTTCGAGGCCGGCTTTTTGGAGGTTGCGGTCGCGGAGGAATTGGAGGTTGTTGACGGTGTTGCGGAGGAAGACGGCGGTGGTGCCGTCGAAGTAGGCGAGTGCCCAGCGGCCCTGTCCGACAAGGGTGCTTGCGGTGGTGCCGGCCAGCGGCCAGGTGCAGTTCAGGATGATGGCGCCGGGATTTTGCGCGGTTTCAATTTCGCGCAGGGTTTTCGAATCGCCGAGCATGGCGGCGGCGAGCCGCTCGTAGAAGACGCCGCCGTAGAGCTGGCCGCGCGAGTCGCAATAGATGGGGCGTCCGGGCAGGCGCGTGGCGAGGAATCCGCCGTCGGCCGCGAAGTTCAGCGCGCGTTCCGGAAAGGCGGATTTCTGGCCGATGTTCTCGATGGCGCCGGCGGGATAGACGTCGCGCTGGATGCCGAGGCCCATGTTGGAGGCGAGGCCGAGAATCTGCAGGTGCCGGCCGGTCCCGACGAATGCGGCTAATGCGACGAGGATGATGGCGGTGACGGTGCCGGCGACGCGGGCGAGCGGTGCGATATAGGCGGCCACGGCGGTGAAACTCATGGCGACGAACGGCATGATGAGCGCGGCGCTCAGCGGCGTGAGGATGCCCGAGCGGACGAGCAGAAATGCGCCGACTGCGGCGGCCCCGGCGAACCCGATGGAAAGCCGCTGGCGGATTGCGATCAGTCCGATGGCGACGATGGCGACGGCGGCGTAGGGGCTGAAACGCAGGATCGTCGGCACGAATTCCGCGGAGAAGGAGGAAGAGGTGTCGAGCGAGATGTTGCGGTTGGGGTCGAGCCAGACATTCAGCAGCCAGCCGTGCAGGCCGAAGCCATAGGGGTTGACGAGCGTGAGGAACGCCAGCGCGGCGG
The DNA here is from genome assembly GCA_903906425.1 of uncultured bacterium. GTDB lineage: Bacteria > Verrucomicrobiota > Kiritimatiellia > CAIVKH01 > CAIVKH01 > CAIVKH01. The sequence continues at coordinate 26,711 of CAIVKH010000309.1, read as the reverse complement.
TGAGGATGATCAGCGGCGTCGCCGGAACCTCGGGCTGGCCGCCGCGGCGCTCTTCAAGCCATGCGTCAATCGTGAAGAACAGGGCAATCACGGGGCCCAGCAGAAATGACGGATGCATGTTGGTCCACAAGACCTGCAGCAACGGCAGCGCGATCCGCGAAAATTTCCAGATGGAGCCGCGCGCCAGCAACGACAGGAAGATGGCGGGGAAGACCAGCGCAAGAACGATCGGTTCCGGCGAAAACGATGGCAGCAGCAGCAGGGCTGCCACTCCGATGGCCAGTGCGATGGCCCAGCCCTGGCTGTTGCCGCGGTGCCATGTTGCCAACGCGAGGATGACAAATGCGAAGACCACGGCAGCGATGTGCCCGAGCGTGATCGCCGCCGCGCCGCCGAGCTTCCACAGCCCCGCCACGACCAGGTCGTACAGCCACGATGTGTCAGTCCACGGCGCGTCCGCCGGCAGCGCGAAGGTCAGCGTCGCGTGGCGCGGGATGCCGTGATGCGCCACGTCGCGCCCGATGGCGATGTGCGTCCAGATGTCCGCCGTGGCGATGGTCCGCCATCCCGCGAGGACCAGTATGATGATCCCAAGTCCGATCAGCGCCCACGCCGGACTGCGTTTGGGTTCAGGCGCCGTATTTCCGGTTTCGTCTGCCATCGTGATAACTCCTAAACCGCCGCATAGTGGCGGTTCTCGCCCCCGCGATCAAGAAGACGATTCATGGCGCGCTCTCCGGCGATGAGCTCGCGCCCGCAACTTCCAATGATTGGAAAGTCGCGCGGCCGTGATTTCCAATGATTGGAAATTGCGCCTGCATTCACTGCATCGGCGCGGGCGTGCGGATGGTGTAGCGGATGACGAGCCGGTCGTGCGCGGGGACCTCAAGCCGGTAGCACAGCCGCCGGCCGCGAATCTCGCACGCGGCGCTGGTGCGCAGGAGGGTCCAGTCCTGCCGCGCGGGCGGCTGCTCCTCCACCTCGACGTGCGCCGCGCTGTCGAGGCCGTTGCGGATTTCAACTTCGAAATCTTCCGTGATCTGGCCGGGCGTTCCCGGAGTGCGGGCCAGGCTGCGGCGCAAACCGCGCACATGCGACGACGGTCCCAGCTCGATCCGGATTTCACCGCCGGCCGGCGTGCGGTCGAGCCACGCGCTTTCGCCGAGCGTTGCGCGGACGCTGCCGACGAAAATTTGCGCCACGCCCGCCGGCAGATCGCGGCCGAGTCCGTGCTCGGCATCGTTGCGCAGAATGATGGAGTGCCGCAAGGGCCGGCCCGGCTCGATGGTGTCCGCCGGGATGTCGGTTGATTTCATGATGAACCGGCGCTCGGCGGGGCAGCGGGTGGCCGACACGAACGTGAACGAGCGCTCTTCGCCGGCGTTCAAATTCACGGGCCGGTCGAAATCGTAGGCGAAGGTCGTGTGCTCCTGCGCCGGCGCGTCCCGCCACAAATCGGCAAGCGGACTGGTCTCATCAATGTCGAGGAAGCCGGGCTCACGGGCCGGCGGGCGCGGGCGCACATCCGTGCCGACCAGCCGCAGCGTGGCGTTGGTCCACGATCCGCCGCCCGCGTTCTGGACCGTGACGCGGCCCTCGACATCCATCGAGACCGGCGCATCCTCGCGGTCGGGATCGGTGCGCACCACGAGCTGGTAGCTGGCGCGCCAGTCGGGACCGCGGACCAGATAGGCCACGTCGAAATCGCGCGGCCTCGGCAAATCCGTGGCCAGCGTCGCAACCAGATGGCCGCCGTCCGCCCGCCGCCACGCGAGCAGATCAACGGGGCTGGACACCGGCAGGATGTCGAAGCTGGCCGGATCCGTTTCGGGCGGCACGAAAGCCACCGGAACGTCCTGCGTCGTGTTGGTGAATTCCACGCTCATGCGCTGGCACGCGAACGCCCAGCCCGGCCCGACGACCAGCGTCGTTTCTTCCTTCGCGGCGCACGCGGCGGCGAGGAACAAAGCGATGATGGCGGCGCGCAAGGGCATCGCGGATCACCAGCGGTAGCGGACGGTGTAATGAATGTTTCGCGTTCCACCGGCCTTGAGTTCCGGCGAAAATTCGATCACCTGCGGCCCGGTCTTCTTGTATTCGGTGTCCGCCTTGATGATCTCGAAATCCTCGCTGCGGTACAGATGCTCCGTGACGCGCGCCACGCCGGGCTGGTCGCTCTGGTTCTTGAGCCGGATTTCAAAACTCTCCTCGTACTCGTGCGCCGGCCTGACTTCCGAATAGCCCGAGCGCTCGCGCTCGCCGCGCCAGCCGCGCGCCGGGCCGATGCGCGCCCGCGCCGAATCGCCCGCCGCGATTGCGGGCAGATCGGTCTCGCCGAGGAAATCCAGCACGTCGCCTCCGCGCCGCTGGATCAGCCGCAGCTTGCCCGGCGGCAGCGGGCGGCCGAGGCCGTTGTCGGTCGTGTTGTCGAACTCGATGAATTCATCCACGATGTTGTGGCACTCGGTGCCGTAGTTCCAATCGGTGATCCGGCTCCGCTGGTAGCGGTCGAAGCGCACGCCGTCGTAGACGAAGACATGCCGCACCGGAAGTTTCGACGACGTGTAGAGCGTCACATACTTCGTCGCCCCGTCCGGCAGCGAAACCGTCTCGGCCGGCTCATACGTCTGCATCGTCGCCAGCCCGGCCACGAGCCGGTCCGGCGCCGGCTGGCCGCCGGCGAAACGCTGCGCGAGACTCGCAGGCGCGGCGTCTTTTTCGACGGGCAATTTCGGCGCCACGCCCCGCTCCGTCAGCACGAGTTTGATCCGCGCGTCCTCGAACGAGTGCCCCGACCGGTTCTGAATTCCCACGCGCGTCGAGAACCGCGCCTGCAGCGCCTCCGCGCCCAGCACAACTTCATGCGCCGCCATCCAGCCGAATCCGTCCGCGCGATAGGTGATCCGCAGGTTGGCGAAACCGTCGCTGCCGGATTTCAACAGCCACCGCAGTTCCGGCGCGGGCAGGTTGCTGGCGCTGAACGTCTGCTCCAGCAGTTCGAGCTGCTTCACGCCCGCCGTCACGTTGAACGCCGTCGTCGCCGGGTCGAGCGTGCGCGGCACATCCGGAAACACGACATCGTTCTCGCCGCTGCGAACGTCGGCGCGGCGCAGCTCCTGGATCAGCGCGAAGCCCTGGTCATAGACGGAGATCGTGGTTGCCTGCGCGCCGCCCGCGCGCTGCGGCGTCGCGGCGAAGGCCGGCATCGCGGCGGCGCACGCGATGGCGCAGAGAATGTTCCAGGCCTGGCATTTCATTTGTCGTTTTCCTTTTCGCCGCGGAGATCGCGCAGCCACGGCTGAACATACCGCTGCGCCAGCCACGCGCACACGATGAACACGGCGAGCACGCCGACCGCCGCGTAATAAAATCCCGCCGACGGCTTTTTCACCAGCTTGCCCGCCATCGCGTACATCAGCGAACTGGGCAGCATGCCGAGAAAGCTCGCCACCAGATAGCGGCCCGTCCGCATCTTCAGCGCGCCGGCGATCAGGTTCGTGAGCACGAAATTCGAAAGCGGAAACGCGCGCAGCAGGAAGATGAACATGAACTCCTTGTCGTGCGGAACGTGCAGCCGCTCCAGCCGGTACTTCGCCTTCAGCCGCTCTGTCATCGGCGCCAGCAGGCTGCGCGAAAGCCCGTGCTGCAGCCACGCGCCGAGCGTCGAGGCGAACGTCGGCAGCAGCGTGCCCCACCACAGCCCGTAGAGCATTCCGCCGAGGAACGCCAGCGGCCAGCGCGGCAGGAACGCCAGTGGCGTGACCAGCCCCAGCCCGACGATCACCAGCGGCCCCCACGCCCCGAGCTGCGTCGAAACCTCGCGCAGCTTCGCCTCCGAAAAATATTGCCCCACGTGCGTGAAATGGCTGATCACCAGCGCCGCCGCCGCGACGCCGAAAAAAGCGCCGAGCTTCCCGACGATCGAGCCGAGACCATTTGAATTCATGCGTGCCATCGTGCCACCTTGTAGCCGACCGCACCGCGCCGCGTAAACTTCCAATCATTGGAAACCACCGGCCGCGCACGTTTCCAATCATTGGAAAATGCGGATGGAGGTGCACACGCGCAAGGGGGGGCGACATTCCTGCCGCCCAATCGTCATCCCGACGGCGACAGGAATGTCGCCGCACCCTGCGGCGCGGCCGCTCGGCCGCTTCACGCGCAGGCGGAGGAAACGATTCCTATGTGGAGGCACGCCTCTGGCGTGCCAGTGAAGGCGGCGTCCCGCCGCCCGAAGATGTCCGCCGGGCCGGAGGCCCGTCACACCGGCACGCCGGAGGCGTGCCTCTACATCACGGCCGCGGCACCCGCAGTAGGCTCAGGTCAGGAGCGGTGCCGTCTCGCCACCGCAGAAAAAGAAACGGGCGGCGGGACGGCGCCCCTCCATTACGGCGAGGGGAAATACTTCCGGTTGATCTGGAATTGCGGAGTCACCGGCACGGCTTGTTGCCAGCCCCAGTTCTGCGAGATCATCCCGCCGCTGCTCTTGAGCACATACCACATTCCCGCCGCAGGCGTGTAGGTGGCAATGTCGGCTTTGCCATCGCCGTCGTAATCGCCGGGCACGGGCGCGGCTTTCGACCAGCCCCAGTTCTGTTGCGTTAGTCCGCCATCGCTACTGCGGCGAATCAACCACTGGCCGGCTCCGGGAACATAGGTGGCAATATCGGAGATGCCGTCGCCGTCGTAGTCTGCCGGAACTGGCATGGCCTGCGACCAGCCCCAGTTGATTTGGAGAAGCTGGCCGTTGCTGCTCTTCTTGATCGTCCACGTACCGGTCGCAGGAACATAGGTGGCGATGTCGGCCTTGCCGTCACCGTCGTAATCTGCGGGAACCGGAATCGCCTGACTCCAACCCCACTGCTGCTGAATCAATCCGCCATCGCTGCTTTTCAGGATGTACCACATGCCCGTCGGCGGATCGTAAACGGCGATGTCGGCTTTGCCGTCGCCGTCGTAGTCTGCGGGCACGGGCACGGACTTGTAGTAGCCCCAGTTCTTCATCACAAAACCGCCATCAGAACTGTGATTGATGAACCAGTTGCCCGTCGGCGGTTCGAACAGCGCGAAGTCAAATTTCCCATCGCCGTCATAGTCTGCGGCGACAGCCATGTCGGCACTGTAGCCGAGCTGATAGGTCGCGCTTCCCCCTGAACTCTGAAGCACATTCCACACGCCGCCGGCGGGATAAAAGACTCCGATGTCGCTCTTACCATCGCCATCGAAGTCACTCTGCACAAACAGGGCATGTGCCGCGACCTCAAACTGGGCCGTGAAAGATATGTCGTTTGTTGGAACAATCACGGCACGAACCCGACAGGTCGAGCCATCTTGCCAACCAGTAAACATCCAGCCCGCACATGGCGTCGCAAATATTCGCTGCGTACTCTGCGCCGCGAATATTCCACCGCCAGAAACCGACCCGCCATTTGTTGGATTTGGTTGCACTGACAAGTTGACAAAGGGGGCAATGTCAGTCGTGAAATACCAATTTGTGCCATATCGCGTTCCTATCGAATTCTTGGAATCAATCCTCCATTGATAGGTTGTCCCGAAAGACAGCAAAGGCGGCTTCCAATTAATGCTGGATAAGTTAGTCATGAAACTTCCATTCAAGAAAACATCAAAGCTTGTGGCTCCGCCGCCATCGGCCCATGAGAGAGTCAAATCGATTGGCTGCGCCGTCGATCCGTTGGTGGGATTGGGACACACCGCCTGCAGTGGCGGCACTGGATTGGTCGATTCATAGGCGCCAATATCCACCCGGCCATTGAAAATACGCGGATTCCCAGCGATATCTGTCGCATTTGTCATCCAATCCACATTCGTGCCGGTGTCAATGCATGGAGAAGACGCAGCAAGTCGATAAATTCCGGAAGCGTCTACGATGAGGTTAGGAACGCTGAAAAAGTTGCCACTTCCGCTCGCGCCAGAAGTGCAACAATGGTCCAAGGTTGAACCCAAATTATCAGGACCAACGCTATACAAGATGATGCAGTTATAAGCTTGGCAGTAGTACGTCCCACCGGAGTCATGCTGGCTTATGTTATGGAGAATCGTGCAATTCGCAAGGTCGGTATCCCATGCCACGCCTCCTGCAAACCGAGCGGAATTGCTTACGATCTCACAATTATGCGAAACTCCATAGTAACAACCGCCACCGCCTTCAGAAGCTATATTATTAAAAAAAGTGCTTGCGTCAGATGTACAATTGTAAGCCCCGCCGCCATTCCTTGCCGAATTCCATCGGACGTGGCATCTCAAAAGTGTCGAATAGAAAGCGGCCCCGCCATTCCCGGTAGCCGCCGCCGAATTATTACAGATGAGTGAATCAGTTATTGTGCTTTCAGAGACACCGCCACCAGAACCGCCCGAATTATTGCTGATAATAACAGTCGAAGAATTGTTCGACACGAGACAATCGTGAAGCATTGCTTTTATAGCACCGCCGCCAGCATAGAGCGTTGTGTTGCTAGTAAAGATGCAATTAAGAAATGAGCCTTGCCAAGCACCGCCTCCGTAGAGTGCGGACGAATTTCCCGCTATTGTGCAATTGGAAATCACACTCCCATTCGAATCGCACCATATGCCCCCACCGCTTTGTTCGGCGTAGTAATCGCCGCCATTACGCGTGTGGCCGCCTATCAGTGAGAACCCATGAAGCGCAGCACCTGATGACAAGTAGACGCAACGTATCGCAGCGTTTCCATTCGTAGAGATGGGGTCAGCCGCACCCGCAATAATCGTAATTGTCGGCCCATTGACAGACTGGACACTGATGCCGTTGGTGATGGCGACGCGGTTGGTCATTGCACTTTTAACGACACGCCCGCCAGTGGAATAGACGCCATTGCTGACAAGAACAGTATCACCCGATCTCGTGGCATCAATCGCGGCTTGGATCGTCAGCTTGGCGGTGGCCCAGCTTGTGCCGTTGGCGGAGTCGTTGCCATTGGTCGCGACATAGTAAGTCGCGGCGCTGGCATACTGGAGGATTCCGACGGTCAGTCCGATCAAAACTACGAGTCTTCGAGCTTTCATTTCAGCGTCTCCTGCTTTGTTGGTTCCCATTTATCAGATTGTCATTCGTCACACGATGTCTATTTCCAATCATTGGAAGTGGCGGTCTTCGTGCTTTCCAATCATTGGAAAGTGCGAATGGTGATCGTTGTTTGGACTGCGGAAGCGAATTCGGATGAGCTTCCGCTTTGGGCCGGAAAGCGAATCGGCGAGCTTTCCGGCGGGGCGGGCAAGCTCGCGGTCTCGCTTGCTGACGAAAAGCGGAAGCTCGAAGCCATCGCTTCCGCAGTCCAAAAGCTCACGGTTGTGCCTCCACGGTCAGGGTGGCGACGGGGTCGAGGCCGCTGTCGCGCGTATAGGTTCCCGTCGGGTCGCTGCCGCCGGTCTTCGTGCCGGCCCAGACTTTGATGACTTCGTGGGTGACGAACTTGGTGGCCAGGATGCCCAGCGTGGCCAGGTGCGCGCCGATGTTGTCGCGAAACAGGATCATCTGCGTCGCCTTTCCTTCGTCATCTTTTGCCAGGAAGTCTGTCTTTGCCGCCATGTTTTCTTTCTCCTTCTGTACTGTTTTGCCAGTTTCTACTCAAATCGTTCATGGCGCGATGTCTGCGGCGCAAGCCGCGCCCGTTCCGGCGCGTTCCACGACGATGGGGGCGCAAGCCGCAATGACCGGGGCGCACGCCTCAGCCATCGCGGCGCAAGCCGCAGCGACCGGGGCGCAAGCCGCAGCGACCGGGGCGCACGCCTCGATGACCGGGGAAATTCCCCGGCGACGGAGGCGCAAGCCGCAGCCATCGGGGCGCACGCCGCAATGACCGGGGGATGCGCCCCGGAAACCTGGGCGCGCGCCGCAGCGACCTGGGCATGCGGGTTTGTTGTTGGTCGTGCCGTCGCAGGCCCGCCGGCGGGACAAGACGGCTGGCGGAAGATCCGCTCTTGCTCGCGGACTCGCTGCGAGCGCACTGCGAACCAAGCGCGGGCCGTTGGCCGTCCCGCCTTCAGGCCAACTTTTGTGCGCGAGCTGTTCGAAAAAGAGTTCCGGCTGAAGCCGGGACTACGAACGAACGGGCGGATAGGAAGCTGGCGCTTCGAGCTGTTGGCAGAGAATGCCGCGCTACGAGTCGCGGAGTTGCGGAGTTTGGCGTGCGTTTGGAAATGAACCCTCACAACGCCCCGAAAAAATATCGGAACCCGTTGGCGTGTGAACGGCAATCGTTTCGCAAAATCTATTCTCCAATGATTGGAAAAGACCGCTGCACAAACTTCCAATGATTGGAAACTTGCGTGAGACCGGCGGCGGGGCGGGAAATCTCTGGCGGATGAAAACTCGAGGCTTCTTTCCTTATATGATCGCGGCGCTGGCGCTGGCGGCGGTTCCGGCGCGGGCGGTTTCGGCGGCGATGGAGGTCGGATCGGCGGCGGCGGTCCGCAGGGCGGTGCAGGAGCTGGCGAAGGATTACGGGCCGCGGTTTCCACGTGGGGCGGAGTTTTTGCGGCGGCTGGATTCGGCGGGGCAGGATCAGGAGTCGCTGGCGGGGCTGCGGCGCGAGGTGCTGTTGGCGCATCCGTTGCTGCGGGAGCATCCGCTGGTTTTCGTGGCGCGCAGGCAGTACCGGAAGGATCACCACAACACGGAGACGTTTTTCCAGAAGGGCGAGATCAATACGCACAGCTACGAGCCGCCGGGCGTTTTGATGCGGCTGGATGTCGCGTCGGGGCGGGTGGAGTCGATCGTGGATGGCGGGGCGACGGCGGAGGTGCGCGATCCGGAGGTTTCGTTCGACGGGAGGAAAATCCTGTTTTCGATGCGGAAGAGCATGGATGACGGCTGGCACATTTATGAGGTGGGTGCGGACGGGTCGGGGCTGCGGCAGCTTACGCGGGCGGCGGAGGTCTGCGACATTGACCCGATGTATCTGCCGGACGGGGCGATCATCTTCACGTCCACGCGGGAGCCGAAGTATTGCATGTGCAACCGGCACATCATGGGAAATCTTTTCCGCATGGAGGGCGACGGGGCGAACATTCACCAGATCGGGCGCAGCACGCTTTTCGAGGGGCACGCGTCGCTGATGCCGGACGGGCGGGTGATGTATGACCGGTGGGAATACATTGACCGGAATTTCGGCGACGGGCAGGCGCTGTGGACGGTGAATCCCGACGGGACCGCGCATTCGATTTTCTGGGGCAGCAACCTCGGCTCGCCGGGCGGCGTGATTGACGGGCGGATGCTGCCGGGCGAGCCGCTGACGCTCGCGATCTTCTGCGCGTGCCACGACCGGCCGTGGGGCGCGCTGGCGCTGGTTGACCGGCGGCAGGGCGTGAATACGCGCGAGTCGCTGCTGCAGACGTGGCCGGCGTCGGCGACGAATCTTTTCGGCAGGGGCGGGTTCGATTCGTACGGCGGCGTCGCGCCGAAATTCGAGGACCCGTTTCCGCTCGACGATCATTTCTTCCTCGTCTCGCGCCAGCTCGTGGCCGATCGCAGCGATGAGCGGATGGGAATCTTCCTGGTGGACCGCTTCGGCAACGAGGTGCTCGTTCACGCGGAAGGGCCGGGCTGCTTCGATCCGATGCCGCTGGCGCCGCGCGCGAAGCCGCCGGTGATTCCGGTGCGCCGGAAATACGACCGCTCGCCGGGGACTTTTTTCGTGGAGAATGTTTATCAGGGAACGTCGATGCAGAGCGTGCCGCGCGGCAGCGTGAAATTCCTGCGCGTGGTCGAGTCGCCGGAGAAGCGGTTTTTCTCGCCGGTGGCGTGGGGCGGGCAGGGGCGCGCAGGCGCCGGCGATGAACTGGCATAACTTCGAGAACAAGCGGATTCTCGGCACGGTTCCCGTCGAGGCCGACGGCTCGGCGAATTTCGAGGTGCCGCCGGACACGTACGTCTTTTTCCAGCTGCTCGACGAAAACGGAATGATGATCCAGTCCATGCGCAGCGGGACGATCATCCAGCCGGGCGAGTCGCAGGGCTGCGTCGGCTGCCACGACGAGCGCACGACCAGCAGCGGGCCGCCGCGACACAACGTGCTCGCGATGCAGCGCGCGCCGAGCAGGCTCGACGGCTGGCACGGCGCGTCGCGGCTGTTCAGTTTCACGCAGGAAGTGCAGCCGGTGCTGACGAAATATTGCGTGAGCTGCCACGACTTCGGGAAGACCGACAAGAACAAGATCGTCCTCGCGGCGGACCGCGATGTCTTCTTCAACGCGGCCTACGAGGAACTCTGGGCGAAGCATTCGATCAAGTGCGTCGGCGGCGGCCCGCCGGATATCCAGCCGCCGATGTCGTGGGGATCGCACGCGAGCAAACTCATCGAACTGGTCCGCACGAATCACGCGGAGGTGAAACTCGGCGCGGAGGAAGTCGACCGGCTGATCACGTGGGTTGACCTGAACGCGCCGTATTATCCGTCCTATGCGAGCGTCTTCCCGGGCAACCTCGCCGGCCGCTCGCCGCTCACCACGCCGCAGATCGCACGGCTCGCGGAGCTCACCGGCGTGGACCTGCGCAAGCACGACAGCCACTCCTCGCTGACGCAGGCGCTGGTCAGCTTCGACCGCCCCGAACTCAGCCCGATTCTCGCGAAGATGGATAATTCCGGCGCCGCATTTCACGAAGCGCTCGAGATCATCCGCGCCGGCGCGAAGGCGCTGGCGGAAACGCCGCGCGAAGACATGCCGGACTGCGCGCTCAAGGGCATCGACGTTGCGCGGAACGAAAGATATCTGCGCTGCGCAAACGAGGCGGAAGCGAGCCTCGCCGCGATCCGCGAGGGCCGGAAGCACTACGACGCCGGCCGCAGCGACTGAATTTCCGCGCGGGAATTTGCGCCGTCCATCGCGAACCGGAACTTCCAATGATTGGAAACCAGCGGGGGCGATGTTCTCCAATCATTGGAACTTTCCGCGCCGCGCCGTGCCGCCGTGATAATCGTCGCGCGGGCGGCGAATCATGGGCGGCGCCACTTCGGGAGAGAAACATGATTGCGAAAATCCATCTGATCGCGTTGTCGGTTTGTATCGGCCTGCTCGCCGCGCCGCTGGTGCGCGGCGGCGAAATCGTTTTCGAAAATGCGCGCGTCCGCGCCGTGCTCGGCGAGGATGCGGCGTGGCGGAGTGTCACCGACAAGAAGAGCGGCACGGAATATTGCGCGGCGAACCAGCGCGCCGTGTTTGCCTCGGCGCGGATCGCGCCACTCGAAGTGCGCGGCGCGGGCGCGGATGGTTCCGTCATTGATCAGCAGGCGGCGATGGCGATGGTCAGCAAGACGAAGACTCACGATGCGAATCGCGCGGAATTTGCCGACGGGAAGCTCACGATCGGATTTGCCAGTTGCGATACGCGCGTGACCTACAGCGTGAAATCCGAGGCGGACTGGATTCTGTTCACGATCACCGGCGTCAATGGTACGAGGCCGACGGAACTGACTCTCGCGCGAATCGGCATCGCGATCACGAATCATGTCGGCACGCGGCTCGGCATGGCGTGGAGCGATTCGTTCGCCGTCGGACTCGAAGGCGCAAATATGCAGACGCGCGGGCAGGCCGTGGCGCGAAAAGATTTCGCGGAACTTTTCGCGACGACGCAGGACGAGCCCGGCCCGAAACTCGAAGGCGCGGCCGTCGCGCTGGTCGCCGCGCCGACAGCCGAGATTGATTCGGTGCTTCAGAAATTTTCCGCCGCCTTCAATCTGCCGCGCAACGAGGAGAACGGAACGCCGGCGAAGAGACTTCAGATCGCGAAGCAGTCGTACTGGTTCCTCAGCTTCGGCGAGAAAGACGCGGACAAGGCAATCGACTACTGCAGCCGGTCGGGGATTCATCAAATCCTGCTGAACTCCGGTTCGTGGTGCTCGATGCCGGGGCATTACGTCTTCAACATGGTGAATTATCCGGACGGCGTCGAGAGCCTGAAACGAACCGTCGCGAAATTGAACGCGGCGGGCATCGGCGTCGGGATGCATTGCTTTGCCTCGAAGATTTCCAAGACCGACGAATATGTGTCGCCCGTTCCCGACCGCCGCTTGTGGAGTGATCGCGCGACCGCGCTCGCAAGTGATGTGACCGCGAGCAGCACGACGATCCGCGCGACGACCGATTTGCGCGAGTGGCCCGGCAGTCCGATCGCGAAGCAGACGGTCTGGGAAGGCGGCGTGACGAAACATCAGGAAGTGATCGTGGATGACGAAATCATTTTTTACGACCACATCGGGCCGGCGGGGAAATGGGATTCATTCCTCGGCTGCAAGCGTGGCGCGTGGAAGACGCGGCCTGCCGCACACAAGGCCGGCACCGAGGGCCGGCACAACGGCGTGGATGGTTGCATCAACGGCTACATCATCGACCAGGAAACGTCGCTGCTGGACGAAACCACGACCCGCCTCGCTGAAATTTTCAATTCGTGCGGTTTCAACATGGTCTATTTCGACGGCGGCGAGGATGTGGACCGGCGGCGCTTCGATTACTACGTTTCGAAATTCCAAGCCGTCGCGATGAGCAAATTCACGAAGCGGCCGATTGTCCATGCCGGCACGATCATGACGCATTCGCTGTGGCATTCATTCGCGCGCAGCGGAACGGTGGACACCTATTTGAACACGCTCAACGGCGCCATCGCGGCGGGCGAGAAAGTCGGCGAGTGGCCGACCGTGCGCGACCACATCGAAACGTCCGTGCGCTACATGCTCAGCGTCGGCGAGGACCGGATGCCCGGCGAACTCGGCTGGTTCGGCATCTGGTCCAAGGGCAAGAACACTGACGGGCTCCAATTCGACGAGATGGAATATCTGATGTGCAAATCGCTCGCCTACGACGCGCCGATCTCGCTGGAGACGAGTTTCAGCCAGATGGAAAAACATCCGCTCACGCCCGGCCTCCTCGAAATCGTTCGCGCCTACGAGGAACTCCGCGCATCGGGAAAAGTCAGCGCCGCCACGCGCGAAAAACTCCGCGAGCCGAAAAAGGATTTTCTGCTGCATGACGGCGACTTCATCGAAGTCACACCCGCCGACATCGCCGGTGGCCGCGAAGTCCGCGCGATGATTGGCGATCACAACGGCGACGCCGTCATCGCGCTGTGGCATTTCACGGGCAAGGAAGGAACCGTGAAGTTCGGCAACGAACCTCCGGTCAATCTCGGTCTGAGCCGCTCAATCGTGACGCTGCCAAAAACCTCCGCACAGAAAGCCCGCGAGCTGCTGGCAAAAGCCATCGTCGAACTGAAACCATGAAACCGACGCGGCAATTCTTCCAATCATTGGAAATGATCGCCGCGCAAACTTCCAATGATTGGAAATCACGATGAAAAAACTTCGAACAATCCGGCCATTCATATTCATTACGGTTCTTCTCTCGACGGCGATGGCGTGCGCGGCGGCGGACGGGCTGCGGCTGCATCCGGATAATCCGCACTATTTCTTGTGGCGCGGGAAGCCGGCGGTGCTGATCACGTCGGGCGAGCACTACGGGGCGGTGCTGAACCGGGATTTCGATTATGTGAAGTATCTGGACACGCTGGCGGCGGACGGGCTGAACCTGACGCGCACGTGGACGGGCGGCACCTATTGCGAGCCGTTCGGCGCGTTCAATATTTCGGAGAACACGCTCGCCCCGAAGGAGGGGAAGTTCCTGTGCCCGTTCGCGCGGAGCGACAAGCCGGGCTATCGCGGCGGCGGAAACAAGTTCGATCTGGAGCGGTGGGACGATGCGTATTTTGCGCGGTTCCGCGATTTCGTGAAGCAGGCGGATGCGCGCGGTGTGATCGTGGAGGTGAATCTCTTTTGCCCGTTCTACGAAGACGGCATGTGGGTGCTGAGTCCGCTGCATCCGGGCAATAACGTCAACGGCGTCGGCTCGGGGCTGTCGCGGACGAATGTTTATACGATGGACCGGAACAGCGGGACGCTCGCGATCCAGGAGAAGCTGGTGCGAAAATTAGTCGCGGAGCTGCGCGATTTCGGGAACGCGTATTTTGAAATTTGCAACGAGCCGTATTTCGGCGGGGTGACGCTGGACTGGCAGCGGCACATCGCGGGCGTGATCGAGGAGGCGCAGAAAAATCTGCCTGGCAAGAAACTTATTTCGCAGAACATCGCGAACGGAAGGAAGAAGATCGCGAATCCCGATCCGGCCGTTTCGATTTTCAATTTTCATTACGCGACACCGCCCGACACGGTCGGCATGAACTACGAACTCAACAAGGTCATCGGCGATAACGAAACCGGTTTCAAGGGGCAGGCGGACGACACCTATCGCAAGGAGGCGTGGGAATTCATCCTCGCGGGCGGCGGGTTGTTCAACAACCTCGACTACTCGTTCACCGCAGGCCACGAGGACGGAACGTTTAAGTATCCATCCAAGCAACCCGGCGGCGGGAGCGTCGCGTTTCGCAAGCAATTGCACATCCTCGCCGATTTCATGAACGCGATGGATTTCGTGAAGATGAAGCCGGACAACTCGGTCATCGGGAAACTGCCCGCCGGAGCAAACGCCCGCGCATTCGTCGAGGCGGGGAAAACCTACGCGATTTATCTGCGCTCGGACAAACTTGTGGCCGAAATCGAAGTCACGCTGCCTGTGGGAAGCTACAAGGCCGACTGGATCGACACGAAGACTGGCGCGAAAAAGCAGGACGAATTCAAACACGCGGGTGGCGCATGCAAGCTGGTCGTGCCACCGTTCGAGAAAGACATCGCGCTGCGACTCATCCAGCGGTGACCGCGCCAGCCGGCTCGATCTGACGGAGGCCCTTCGCTTCGAGCGCGCGATAGCAGTCGGGCAGGTCGAACTTTTCGAGGATCGACGGAACGAAGCTTGAAAGCGGCCACGAATAGTTTTCCGATTCTGCGATCTCCGAATACGAAGTCAGCGCGCCCTTCACCGTCACGCGCACGATGGCGTCGGCATGCAGCGCGGCGAACGTAGCGGGGATCGTGCCCCAGCCGCGCGCGGCGAGATGGATTTCCGTGTGACCGCAGGCGCGCAGCCAGTCGAGCACGCTTAGCACGTCGTGCGTCCTGCGGCCAACATACGGTCCACCGAGCATGATCGAGTGAATCGCATAAAAGAAATCGCAGCCATAGGGCTGGAAGAAACTGTGGGCGTCGCAGCTGTCCGGCTGCGATTCGCCGGTGCCGCGGACATCGCACGAATAAAACGCTGCGTCCGGTTCTTCGGCGATCAGCTGTTTCACGAGTGGTTCATCGCGCAGTTCGGCATCGGCAGATTGGTGCGAGACATAGAGAATCGCGCGGGCGATGCCTGCGGGTGGGCGGGCCTCGTGGCGTTCCTTCGACAGGCGATAGACGACGGCCTGGATGTCCGATTCGGTTTCGACGGCATAAACCGTTGCGTTCGGCAACGGATGATTTCGGCCGTGCAGCGAACGAAGAATTCGAACATGCGGCGTGCCGTCGCGTGCTGGCAACTTCAAGATTTCCTTCGTCGCGCGTAGAAGATCGGAGCGATCGAGTCTCTTCCGTTTTGCGCCAAGTTCGCGCGAACGGTCGCGGGTGAATTCGCGAAGCGGTTTCGAAGGCAAATCGCAGACGCGTCCATTTGGCGTACACCAGAGGTTCTCGGTTTTTTCCAGCACGAGCTGCGGTTCAGTTTGTGCGTTTGAAATTCCGGTGGCTTTGTTGAAGCAGCGATACATCGCCTCGCGGCTGACTTTTTCGTAGCCGTGCCCGCCGGGGCCGATGAAGAGGCTGATGTTCTCTTCCGCGCCGAGCAACCGGTAAATCTTCTTCAGCCGCGCGAACGCTTCCTCCGTTCCGCGCACGTCGAAAAAGTCCGCTTCCTTCGCAAGCAGGACAACCGGCTTCGGTGCCATCGCGGCGATGAAATCCTCGTGGTCGAGTCCGAGCGCGAGAACGCGCGGCGGGCATTGCTCGGTGTCGGCCGGCAGTTCGTTTTCGAGATTTCGCCGGAACGATGTGACGAAGCAACTCGGCGCGCCCATCGTGAATCGCGGATCGAGTCCGCAAAGCCACGTCGTCAGCGTGCCGCCGCCGGAATTGCCGGTGACGCCGACGTGATTCGGATCAACTTCGGGCCGCGACAAAAGATAATCGAGCGCTCGGATTCCGTCCCACGCGCGCCAAGCGCCGAAGAATTCGCCCACGAGGAATTGCTGATTGCCCTCGTACAAATGTTCGCGAACACCGACACCGATTTTCGATTTCAGTCCGTCGCCGGGATACTGGATGCGCTCGCCCTGGCTGATCGGGTCGTAGATGAAAACCACGTAGCCCATGCGCGCCAGGCCTTGCGCGAACGACTGGTAGGCCTCGTAGGCCTTCGCGACATCGGAGTGTCCGCACGCGCCGATCACGCCGGGCGACGGGCCGATCCGGCCTTTCGGCAGATATAAATTTCCTGTCACAAAAAATCCGGGCCGGCTCTCGAAAATAACTTTTTCAATACGGTATGTATCGCGATCGAGGACGCCGGTGACGCGCGGATTCAGTGGCGTCTTTTCGGGGAACGGTCCGAAGCAATCGCGGATTTTTTCGCGGACGGACTTCACGTACGACCGCGCGCCCGATTTCGATTTCAGTCCGTCGATTGTCGCGATCCGCGTCGCCTCGAATTCGCGGAGGCGGTTGACGAAGTGCTCCTGCACCATCCGCCCAAAGCGATTCAACGGTTCCATCGCTGGCTTCGCCGGTGCGGGCGGTTTGGCCGCCGGCTCCGCCGCGCCCGCCGTATGCGGGCCGATGGCGAGCGCCGAGACAGCGAGAGCAGAAGTTCGAAACAGATCGCGTCGCGAAACGCCGCTGTGAGATTTGCCGGATGGGTCATTCATAAAAGTTCTCCGTGCTCGCGGACATCCTGATCATCCTGCCGGCCTGGCGCAACGTGGTTATCCAATGATTGGAAAAAATCGAATGCGGTCGTTTCCAATCATTGGAAGTGAACTCAAATCCCGGAACTACTGCGTCGCGATTCCATGCGGCGGACATTCCAGTTTCGTGCCGTCGGAAAATATGACGGTGCGTGGTTCGCCTCCGATATTCCATGCGACGTGAGTTCTTTTGCCGGCTTTGTTGAAGACGGCATGAAACGGCGCGTCGGCGGTGATCGAGCGATCAACGTGGCCGAATGCGTCGAGGGCGTTGAGCCAGACATAAACGTTCGCCGTCGAGTTTCCGGCCTCGGGCTTGAAGTTTGCGGCGCGGGCGTTGAATTGTGTGAGCGCGTCGGCGGGATCACTCAGCGCGCGGTACATCCAGATGATGTCAGCCCACGCGCTCCAGTGCGTGCCGTCAGGATTTGGATTTGGTTTTCCGGATTTCGCGGCATGTTTCGCATCGTCTTCCCTGTTCTCGGCGACGAGCGCGGAAAAATTATTCGCGCAGTAGTCGGGATAAAGTCCGAGATAGAGCGACGCGCCGGTGACGGGCAAGAAGTTGATTCCATGCACCATTTCGGGATCGCCGCTGAACCAGGTCCCGTTCGCGCCCTTGCCGCCCCAGATCATCGTCACGACGGATGGCGTGTATTCCGGCGGATGAAACTGGCCGGTGACGTCGAACCAGTAATCGTTGATAGCCTCGACCTCGGTCGTGAAAAGAAAGATTCCGAGATCGCGCAGCGCGGTGTCGCCGATGGCCTCACCGAAAAGAATCAGGCCGTACCAGGCATTCACGGCTTCGCTCGAAGATTCATTGTTATTGCCGTCGCCGAATTTCGCATGGCCGCTGGCCCACGTGTGGCCGGCGTAGCTGTCGAAATTGCGGAGGAACGGAAACATCGCGTCGCTGCGGTCGGCGCAGGCAATGTCGCGGATGAGCATCTTCACCATGCCGCCCCATTTCGCATCGGCGGCCCACGCGGGATCGCGCCGCGCGAGTTCGCCGGCGGCGCGGATGAAATAGCCGTAATGAAAATGATGATCGTTGAGCGAATCATCGGAGCCGTAGCTGGCGGGATAGCCGATGAGCGTGCCCCAGTTGTCGTCGTAATAAAAAACTCCATCGCGCGCCGTTTTGACTGCACCGCCCGCGTCGGTCGCCGTGAAGAAATTCTCCATCGCGGCGCGCGTGCGCTGCGTGAACGATTCGACGGCGGCGATGTTGCCAGCCTGTTCCGCAATCGGAATCAGCGTGGCCCATTTGCCGAGATTTTTTCCGAGCCAGTAGGTGTCGCCCTTCGTGTTGAACTTCGCGTTCACTTCCTCGCCGATGAATCCGGCGAGGATCTTCTTGTCCACGCCAGACGTGAGCGGCAGCGACGGCAGCACGCCGGGAAAAATCATCTCCGTTTCGAACGATGTTCCTTGAGCAACTTTCATCGGGCCGCGAACGGAATTGTAAATCTGCGGCGCAAATTTCGCCGTCGTGTGCGTCCACTGGTGCGGATAGAGCGCGAAGATCGTGCCGGTTTCGCCGCCATCCATCGGCTTCGTCGTGAACGAATATTTCGCCGTCACCGTGCAACGCCTGCTGTCGAAGCTCCACGAAACGCGCGAGTCAACGATGTGCGCGTGAGCGTGCTTTGCAAACCACGCAAGCGTTTCCGGTTTGTCGTCCGGCAACAGGGCGACGGAGAAGAAATCTTTGCCGTGCAAATCCGCCGTCCACTTCGCCGCGCTCAAATCGGACCACGTCGAGCCGGCCGGAACGAAGACGCCGTAATGTTTGTTTCCGATGCTGAATCCGATCGCGGGATCTTTCGCCGAGCCGCTCCAGATCTTCGGCGCGTTCTTGAACGACAGCGTCGGGTTCCCGTTGAGCGTTACGAAAACAAACGGCGAACCGTGGCCGAACGTCGTCCGCAATTTCGCGCCGCCGTTCTCGAAAAGCGCGGAGACGAACCAGTCGCTGAATCCGTCCACGCGCGCCTCCGAGAACGCTGCCGCGCCAGCGTGGCCGATGACAAAATCTTCGCCGCCGCCGCCCATGATCCCGGACTTGCTCGCGGCGATGGCCGCGCCCGGATACCAGACGCGCAACCCGCCCTCGACCGCGCGAACCGCGAGGGGGTGGGGGAACATCGAATCCGAAAGCGGCGTCCACGCGAGCGAACTCCACCACTTGTTCGACGGCATCGGCCCCTTAACGGCGGCCGTCTTGAAAATTTGTGCCTGCGGCCGTTTCGCGCCCGCTGGCGCAACCGTCGCGTAGCTTCCCTCGCCAACGCGCACGACATCGGCGGCGCGCGGCGAGACAAAAGAAATGAACAACAGCGGCGCAATCACCCGGATGGATTTCATGGCCGCCATTCCTACGCGATTTCCAATCATTGGCAAAGACCGGATACGATCTCTTCCAATGATTGGAAAAATGCGGACAGGAAACTTCCAATCATTGGAACTCAGGCATCGAGCGACCAGCCTTGGCGATATTCGCGTTTGACGTATTTGTTCGCCTCGGCGTCGTTGGTCACTTCCATTTTTTCGCCGTCCCACAAAAGGCGGCGGCCGGGGAAGCGGACGCAGAGGTTGCCCATCAAGACCATTTCGGAAAGCGGGCCGGAATAGTCGAAATTCGAGCACGCGGGTTTTCCGCCGCGGCACGCTTCGAGCCAGTTTTTCTCGTGGCCGGTTTCGCCGCCTTTGACGCGGTCGAGCGTGGGCGCGGGACGTTTGAAGTCGGTCATTTTCGATTGCGGAATGAGCTGCGGGCTTTTGCCGTAGCAGCCGCACATCAGAATTCCTTTGTCGCCGTGGAACAAAACGCCGCCGTCGGAATCGCCCATCTGGCGGCCCTCTTCGAGTTCGTCGGGGCGCGGCGGCATCAGCCCGCCGTCCCACCACGTCAGTTTGACTTCGGGCATTCCTTCGCGCGCTGGGAAATTGTAGCGGGCGATCGTCGAGCGCGGATAGGTTTCGTTCTTCGGCTCGGTTTTTTTCCAGAAGCCTTCCCAATAGGTCGAGATGCAGCCTTCAACCGCGACCGGATATTTCAGCTTCAGCGACCAGAAAACCGGGTCGAGAATGTGGCAGCCGAGATCGCCGAGCGAGCCGGTGCCGAAATCCCACCACGCGCGCCATTTTGCCGGCAGATAAATCGGATTGTACGGCCGCATCGGCGCGGGCCCGATCCAGCGGTCCCAGTCGAGCGGCGCGGGAACCGGCGGCGTGTCCTTCGGTCGCTCGACCTCGATTCCCTGCGGCCAGACGGGACGGTTCGTCCACGCGTGAACTTCGTGAACGTTGCCGATCGCGCCGCTCCAAATCCATTCGCAAATCTGGCGCGCGCCTTCGTTCGAGTGGCCCTGATTTCCCATTTGCGTCGCGACTTTGTATTTGCGCGCAGCCTCGGTCATCGCGCGGACTTCGTTGACGGAATGAGCGAGCGGCTTCTGGCAATAAACGTGTTTGCCCGCGCGCATCGCGGCCATCGCAATCGGCGCATGAACATGGTCGGGCGTCGCGATGATGACCGCGTCGATGTCCTTTTGCTTGTCGAGCATCTCGCGATAATCGACATATTGTTTCGCGTCCGGATGTTCCTTGAACGTGTGCGCCGCGTATTCCTGATCGACGTCGCACAGTGCGACGATGTTGTTTTCCTCGGCGCAACGCTTGATGTTGTTGCCGCCCATGCCGCCGATGCCGATACCCGCGATGTTCAGCTTCTGGCTCGGCGGAGTTTGCCCGCGCGCGCCGATGACGAAGCTTGGAACAATCTGGATCGTCGCGAAAGCGGCGGCGGAAGTTTTGAGAAATGTCCGGCGGCTGGTGGGGTTCAACTGGTTCTTCTGATTTGAATCCGATGCGTTCATTTGGTTCTCCGTAACTGACTTTGAAACTGGATGGCCCGTGAAAATGCCAGATGCCATCGTAGGATTCCAGCGGCGAGTCGGAAAAAATGCGCGCCGGTGTCTCCGAAAATTTACGAATCGCATCGAAAGAAGGTTTTCGACACACTGCGCAGAAATTTGGAGAAAGCCATGACAACAACAGCGCCGCGTCATTCGTTTCCGTTTGCGAAAATCTTTTTTTCCATCGCGCTCGCCTTTGCGATGCGCTGCCTCGCCGCCGACGAAATTTCGCTCTTCGACGGCAAGACGCTCGACGGATGGAAGGAAGTTGATTTCGCAGGCAAAGGAAAAATCGCGATCAAAACGAACGGCGTCCTCGAAATCGGGGCGGGCGACGAATTGACGGGCCTCGTTTACACAAAAAAGCCGGTCCGCCAGAACTACGAGCTCACGCTCGAAGGCCGCAGAACGATGGGATCTGATTTCTTCTGCGGCCTCACGTTCCCGGTCGCCACGAACAGTTGCACGCTGATCCTCGGCGGCTGGGGTGGATCGCTCACCGGCATTTCAAGCTTCGACGGGCTGGACGCCTCCGAAAACCAGTTCAGCAGTTCGGTGGAGTATGAAATGAACCGCTGGTACAAAATCCGCATCCGCGTCACGCCGGAAAAAATCGATGCATGGCTCGACGACAAGCAAATCATCAAGGCCCCGATTGAGGAACATCGCCTCGGAATGCGCGGCGGCGACATCGAAATGTGCGTCCCCCTCGGCGTCGCGACCTGGCAGACCCGCGGCGAGCTGCGCAACATCAAGCTGCGAAAACTCGACGAACCGAAATAGAAATCATTCGTTGCCCCGACTCTTCGCCGGCGCGAAATCGCCGCCGCAAGTTTCCAATGATTGGAAGCCGCCGGCTTCGATTTTTCCAATCATTGGAAGTTCACAAACACTTTGATCACTCGGCTGTTTTCAGCGCGCGCCAGGCGATGTCGCGGCGATAGTGGGCGTTGGCGAACTGGATTTTTCCGCAGGCTTCGTAGGCGCGATCCACGGCCTCGCGGACCGTCGCGCCGATGGCCGTGACGCCGAGGACACGGCCGCCCGCTGTGACGACGCGACCACTGTCGAGTTTCGTTCCGGCGTGGAAAACAACCGCTCCCGGAATTCGATTTGCGGCGGGAAGGCCGGTGATTTCCTCGCCCTGTTTGTAGCTGCCGGGATAACCGCCAGCCGCCATCACGACGCAAACGCTCGCGTCCGTCTTCCAGCGCACGTACTTTTCTTTCAGCGTTCCATCGGCGACAGCGATGAGCGCGGGCAGGATGTCACCGTCCCAGCGCGCGAGGATTGCCTGCGTTTCCGGATCGCCGAAGCGGCAGTTGAATTCGAGAACCTTCGGGCCTTTCGATGTCAGCATCAGGCCGGCGTACAAAACGCCTTTGTAAACGATGCCGCGCTTTTTCAGTTCGCGAAGCGTGCGGTTGAAAACTTCCTCGCGAATGAACGGCCACATGTCGTCCGTGACGACCGGCGCGGGCGAATACGCGCCCATGCCGCCTGTGTTCGGCCCCTCGTCGCGGTCGTTGACGCGCTTGTGATCCTGCGCCGATGCGAGCATCACGACGTGTTCGCCGTCGATGAGTGCGAGGATTGAAGCTTCCGGGCCGTCGAGAAATTCCTCGATCAAAACTTTCTTGCCGGCGTCGCCGAAAATATTTTTCTCCAGCGATTCGCGGACAGCTTTCTCCGCTTCCGCGACGGTCATCGCGACGGTGACGCCCTTGCCGGCGGCGAGGCCGTCAGCCTTCACGACAATCGGCGCGCCTTGCTCGCGAATGTACGCGAGTGCCTGCGCGCAATCCGTGAACGAAGCTGATTTCGCGGTCGGAACGCCGGCGGCATCCATGACGGCCTTCGAGAAAATCTTGCTGCCTTCGAGCTGAGCGGCGGCCTGCGATGGGCCGAACACTTTTATTCCGGCTGCGATCAACTTGTCGGCGAGGCCGGCGCAGAGCGGCGCTTCGGGACCGACGACGACGAGGTCGGGTTTGTTCCCAGCGCACCAGGCTGCGATGGCGTTCACGTCCGCTGCGCCAATCGCAAGGTTCGTGCCGAGCGTTGCCGTGCCGGCATTTCCCGGCGCGCAGAAAATCCGCGGCTTCGAACTGTCGTTTGAAATCTTCCACGCGAGTGCATGTTCGCGCCCGCCACCGCCAATTACCAAAATTTTCATATCGTCTCCCCGGAAAAACTCGCGCGAACGTAGCGGCGGCGCACGGCGGTGAAAAGTGCCAATGCAAGAATCGCGTTGGACATCGGCGGCGCGGGCGGAATACGGTGCGCGCCGATGACGGACGAAAAACAACCGCGCGGTAATGCGCTGCTGCTGGCCACAGCCTTTGCCTTCGCGGCATTCATGTTGTTTGCGAAACTTGGCGTGTTCCCGCTGGCCCAGCCGGACGAAGGCCGCAACGCGGAAGTTGCGCGGGAAATGTGCGTGTCGGGAAGCTGGCTGGTGCCGACGCTCGACGGGCTGCCGTATCTCGACAAGCCGGCATTCTTCTTCAAGTGCTCCGCGCTTTGCTTCTCGGCATTCGGCGTGACCGAAGGCGCGGCGCGGTTGCCATCGGCCCTGTTCGCGCTGGCGACTATCCTGATTTCGTGGGCATTTGTGCGCCGCGCTTTCGGCGCGCGTGCCGCAGCACTCGCAGTCGCGATCATGGCGACCGCTCCGCTGTTTGTCGCGCTTGCACGAATCGTCATCATGGACATGACGCTGACGTTCTTCGTCATCGCGGCGATACTTTGCGGCGCGATGGCGGAGGAATTTGATGGCCGTCGTCGGACGATGTGGATCGTTACCGGCGCGGTGATGTCTGGCCTCGCGACCATCGTCAAAGGGCCGGTTGGCTTTGTCGTTCCGCTCGTCGTCCTGATTCCGTGGCACATCGTCGAGAAGCGTCGCGGTACCGTGAAACGAATTTTCGGATGGCTACCGCTCGCGACATTCTGGCTCGTGGCGCTGCCGTGGTTTTTGCTGCTGTGTCGCGCGCGGCCGGACTTCGCGCACTACGGACTCGTCGAGGAAACCTTTCGCCGCTACACGACCGGTGCGATGAAGCGCGAGCAGCCGTGGTATTTTTACGCCACGATCGTCTTCGCCGGTTTCGCGGTCTGGAGCCTGCTGCTGCCCGAAGGAATCGCCGCCGCGTGGCGCGGGCGCGCGAAGCTGTCGCGTTTCGACCGGTTGGGAATTGTCTGGTGCATCGCCGTCGTCGGGTTCTTCTCGCTGTCGAAATCGAAGCAGCCGGCTTACATCTTGAGCATCGCGACGCCAATGGCATTTCTCGTCGCGCGAATTTTCGACGCCGCCATTTCAAATCGGCAGGGCAGCGCCGCACGGATGATCCGCCGCGCGACGGTTCTTCTAGGCGCGCTATTGCTGGCGCTCTGCGTCGCACTTGTCGTCGCGCAGCCCGCGACGCTGGGCCGCTGGTTTCATGCCGCGCCGAATACAATGGCGCTGATGATGCCGCTGATCGGGCCGCTTCGCGTTGCGCTGCTCGCGCTGGGCGTGCTCGCCTTCGCTGGATTTTTTCTCCGCAGCGCGAAAACCAGTTTTGTTTTTTTCGCGGCGATCCTGCCCGTGCTGGTCGTCTGCGGCTTCAAGAACATCGCCGCCTACACCGCGCACCGCTCCGCGCAGGATCTCGTCGCCGGGGTCGAGAAATATTCTGCCGGGGCCGACGTCGCCTGCCTGCAAATTTATCCGAGCGCGCTGCCGTTTTATCTCGGCCGCACCATCACGCTCTTCACCGACGATGCCGGCGAAACCGGCAGCAACTACATCATCTACACGCTGAAAAAATCAAACCCGTGGCCCGCGCCGATGGTAAAGATCGCAGACCTCGACCGCTGGCTTGCCTCGCGCACCAATGCCGTTTTTCTGCTCACCGGAAAAAACCGTCGCGACGACATCGAAAAAATTGCCGCGTCGCGCGGCGTCGCGCCGGCATGGCTGACGACCGACTACATCGGCGTGAAGCTGCCGCCGCCGTGAGCACTTTTACAGCGCCGCAGGATCCCAACTTTCAAGGGTTGGATAATGCGTGGCGATTTTTCCAATGATTGGAAGTTTCCCGCGCGCGTTGCGCGGGCAGGTTTTTTTTCGGTGCGTTTCTGCTTCGATCAGGCGATGTCGAAACGGTCAAGGTTCATGACCTTGTTCCACGCCGCCACAAAGTCGTGTACGAACTTCGCCTGTGAATCCTGACATCCATAAACTTCCGTCAGGGCGCGAAGCTGGGCATTGGAGCCGAAAATCAAATCCACGCGCGTTCCGGTCCACTTGAGTGAGCCCGTTTTGCGATCGCGACCTTCAAATACGTTCTCGTCCTTGGTTGCCTTCCACGTCGTGTTCATGTCGAGCAGGTTCACAAAGAAATCGTTGGTGAGCGCCTCGGGCCGCTTGGTAAAAACGCCGTGCTTGGCGTCGCCAAAATTCGTTTTCAACACGCGCATGCCGCCGATGAGAACGGTCATTTCGGGTGCGGTGAGTGTCAGCAATTGCGACCGATCAACGAGCAATGCTTCCGCCGGAATGGCGTAACGTTTTTTCTGATAGTTGCGGAAACCGTCGGCGGCCGGTTCGAGCACGGCAAAGGACGCCGCATCGGTTTGCTCCTGCGATGCGTCCATGCGTCCCGGCGTGAAGGGAACCGTAATTTTGTGACCGGCATTTTTCGCAGCCTGTTCGACGCCAGCGCATCCGGCCAGAACGATCATGTCGGCGAGCGAAACTTTCTTTCCGCCTTTTGCCGTTTTATTGAACGCGCTCTGGATGCTCGCGAGTGTCTTGAGTGCCTTCGCCAGTTGTTTCGGCTGGTTGACCTCCCAGTCCTTTTGTGGCGCGAGGCGAATTCGCGCGCCGTTCGCGCCGCCGCGTTTGTCGGAGCCGCGGAATGTGGACGCTGACGCCCAGGCGGTGGAAACCAGTTGCGAGACGGAAAGACCGGACGCGAGGATTTTTCCCTTCAGAGCGGCGATGTCTTTTGCGCCGATCAATTTGTGATTCACTGCGGGAATTGGGTCCTGCCAGATGAGTTGTTCCGCGGGAACCTCCGGGCCGAGATAGCGCGCGCGCGGGCCCATGTCGCGGTGTGTGAGCTTGAACCACGCGCGGGCGAATGCGTCGGCGAACTGATCTGGATGCT
Organism: uncultured bacterium; assembly: GCA_903906425.1. Lineage (GTDB taxonomy): Bacteria > Verrucomicrobiota > Kiritimatiellia > CAIVKH01 > CAIVKH01 > CAIVKH01. Next base: position 768 of record CAIVKH010000309.1, on the reverse strand, counting down.
CCATGAAGCGACGCGAAATTTTTTCGTATGCCGGATCGAAGCGCAGCGACAAGTCCGTCGTCAGCATCGTCGGCAGATGTTTTTTCGACGGATCGTGCGCATCGGGAATCGTTTCTTTCGCGCCTTTCGCCACCCATTGATTTGCACCGGCAGGGCTTTTTGTCAGTTCCCATTCGTAGCCGAAAAGGTTCCAGAAGAAATTGGCGCCCCATTTCGTGGGCGTCGTGGTCCAGGTCACTTCGAGTCCGCTCGTGATCGTGTCGCCGCCTTTGCCCGTGCCGAAGCTGTTCTTCCAGCCCAAGCCCTGTTCCTCAATGCCCGCCGCTTCCGGCTCAGGCCCCACATGCGATGCCGGTCCCGCGCCGTGCGTCTTGCCGAAGGTGTGGCCGCCCGCGATGAGCGCCACGGTTTCCTCGTCATTCATCGCCATGCGCGCGAAAGTTTCGCGAATATCTTTCGCCGCGGCGACCGGATCCGGATTGCCGTTCGGTCCTTCCGGGTTGACGTAAATCAAACCCATCTGCACGGCGGCGAGCGGATTCTCAAGGTCGCGTTCGCCGGAGTAGCGCTTGTCGTCCAGCCAGGTTTTCTCGGCGCCCCAGTAGACGTCCTGATCCGGCTCCCAAACGTCCTCTCGACCGCCGCCGAAGCCGAAGGTCTTGAAACCCATCGATTCCAGGGCGACGTTCCCGGTGAGGATCATCAGATCGGCCCAGGAAATTTTCCGGCCGTACTTCTGCTTGATCGGCCAAAGCAGTCGGCGCGCCT
>CAIVKH010000308.1 GCA_903906425.1 uncultured bacterium | reverse complement strand
CCTCGCGGACCTCGTGCGCGAGAAAATCGAAGCGCATAATCCGGATCTCGTCTGCATCACCGCACCATTTCCAGGCAATGTTTACGGTGCTTTCCGCGTCGCGCAGGCGATTCGCCGCGCGAATCCCCAAATTCGGATCGCGCTCGGCGGCGGCTATGCGAACACCGAGCTTCGCGAACTTTCCGAGCCGCTCGTCTTCGATTTTTTCGATTTCATCTGCCTCGACGACGGCGAACGCTCGCTGCCGCGCCTCATCGATTTTGTCGAAGGCAAAATTCCCGCAAGCAAACTTTGCAAAACGCTTCTCCGCGAAAACGGCCGCGTCGTTTTTCATCATGACGAATCAACGCCGCCGGTGCCGCACGCGCAATGCGGCACGCCGGCATACGACGGGCTGCCGCTCGACGGCTACCTGCAAGTTTTCGACACGCTCAATCCGATGCACCGCATTTGGTCCGACGGTCGCTGGAACAAGCTGATGATTGCGCACGGCTGCTACTGGTCTAAATGCACCTTTTGCGACACGAAGCTCGAATACATCGAACGCTATTCGCCCGTGCCCGCAGACCATCTCGTCGATCAAATGCTCGCGATGATCCGCGAAACCGGCCAGACCGGATTTCATTTCGTCGACGAAGCCGCTCCGCCCGCGATGCTCAAGAAACTCTCCGCGAGGCTGCTCGCGCGCGGTGTTACGGCTTCATGGTGGGGTAACATCCGTTTCGACACGTTTTTCACGCGCGAAGTTTGCGAACTGATGGCGCGAGCCGGCTGTATTGCCGTCACTGGCGGCCTCGAAGTCGCCGAGGACCGGTTGCTCGAGCTCATGCAAAAGGGCGTCAGCGTCTCGCAGGTTGCGCGCGTCACGAAAAATTTCACCGACGCCGGGATCATGGTCCACGCATATCTGATGTACGGATTCCCGACGCAGACCGTGCAGGAAACCGTCAACGCGCTCGAATATGTCCGTCAGCTCTTCGCCGCCGGCTGCATTCAATCGGCCTACTGGCACCGCTTCGCGCTCACGCTCCACGCGCCGGTTTTCCAATCATTGGAAAAACTCGGCATCAAGATTTCCAATGATTGGAAAAAATCGACCTTCGCCCGGAATGAAATTCCGTTTTGCGATTCCACCGGCGTGGATCACGATGCGCTCGGCGCAGGTTTGCGGAAGGCGCTCTACAATTTCATGCACGGCGTCTGCCTCGATGAAGACGTGCGCGTGTGGTTCGAGGAAGGAGTTCCGCGCGCGACGGTGCCGAAGAACTTTGTCGCGCGGGCGCTGCGCCAGCAATTGCGCTGAAGAATTCACTGTAACGTTTCGCGATGAACCTTGTTTCTTCCGGGTGATGAAACTAGATTTCATAGACGCAACGGAGACCGAGGAGATGTCGCAGCGGGGGGAATTCATCGAAAGCGGCACGAAGACCGGCCGTTTTCTGGGCATTGACGTCGGCGCCGAGACCATCAAAATCGTCGAGGTCGTCAGCGGCGGAAGAGGTGTTTCATGGACACGTCGCGCCATCGCGGAGCACCAGAAAACCCCGCGCGAAAGTCTCGTGAAAATGCTCGGCGAATTCGACTGGGATTCACTCGACGGCGCCGCGGTCACCGGACGTTTCGCGCGACAACTTTATCTGCCGGTCATTCCCGTCAAAAAAGCGCAGGGCACGGGCTGCCGGTTTTTGAACGGCGACCATCCGGTGACTATCGTGTCCATCGGAAGCCACGGATTTTCGGTTCAGGATATTCACGCGAACGGTCACGATGTCTATCGAAGCAATTCGCGCTGCTCGCAGGGCACCGGAAATTTTCTACGCCAGCTTTGCAGCCGCTTCGGACTTTCCGTTGAGGACGCCAGCCGCCTCGCAGCCGACGTCGCCGAACCCGCCGCGCTGTCGGGCCGATGCCCCGTCATCCTTAAAACCGACATGACGCATCTCGCAAACAAGGGCGAGAGCCAGGCGAAAATTCTCGCCGGGCTTTTCGATGCCGTCTGTGAAAATGTTTTGCAACTCGTGCGAACGCGGGGCGACGGATCGCAATCCGTCTTGCTGATCGGCGGCGTCAGCCGATCAGCGCGCGTGCGAAGCAAAGTTGAAGAGTTGCTCAAACGCCGCGGCCTGACGTTGAACCCAAATAATGACGATGACGGACTTTTCTTCGAGGCGCTGGGCGCAGCGCTTCACGCGTTGCAGTCCCCGAAGCATGTTCCGAAAATTGACGATATTTTCCACCCGCTTCCGCCGATGCATCTTGACCGGCTGCCCGCGCTGGCCGATTCGCTCCGGCTCGTTGAACGGATGACGAATCCCGCCGATGAAAAACAAAACGGCCACGGACATGATGTCATCCTCGGACTCGACATCGGCTCGACCGGATCAAAACTCGTCGCGATTGATGCGAGCACGTCTTCCGTTTTGTGGGAAGGCTATCGCCGCACCGGCGGAAAGCCCGTCGAGGCCGCGCAGGATCTGGTGAAGCAGTTCATCGATCAAACGCTCGGCCGGCATCGCGTGCTCGCAATCGGCTCGACAGGCAGCGGACGCGAAATTGTCGGTTCGCTGCTCGCGACCTGTTACGGCGGCGATGCGGTTTTCATCCTCAACGAAATTGCCGCCCACGCAACCGGCGCGCTGCATTTCGACAAACGCGTGGACACCATTTTTGAAATCGGCGGACAGGACGCGAAGTACATCCGTCTCTCGCAGGGCCGCATCGTTGATTGCGCGATGAACGAGGCGTGCAGCGCGGGCACCGGCTCGTTCATCGAGGAGCAGGGCTGCAAATTTGCCGGCATCGGCGACGTCGTCCAACTCAGCCGCGAGGCGATGGCCGCGCCCTACGGCGTTTCACTCGGCCAACACTGCTCCGTCTTCATGGCCGAGATCATCGAGGAGGCCGTTTCCGCCGGTGTCGAACAACGCGCAATCATCGCGGGATTATACGACTCGATCATTCTAAATTATCTCCACCGCGTGAAAGGCAATCGCAGTGTCGGCAGCGTGATTTTCTGCCAGGGAATGCCCTTTGCCTCCGATGCGCTCGCCGCCGCGGTCGCGCGGCAGACCGGCAGCCGCGTCATTGTGCCGCCGAATCCGGGAACCGCTGGCGCGCTCGGCATCGCGCTGCTCGCACAACGCGAACTGAATTTACAGGATCGCGCGCCGCTCGACCTGCAACGATTTCTCGGCGCTGCCATCGAGCGGCGCGACAATTTTATCTGCAAGGCGACGACCGGCTGCGGCGGCTGCGGAAACAAATGCCGGATAGACAGCATCAAAACGATTGTCGGGGGACGCCGCCAGAATTTCACGTGGGGTGGGGGATGCTCTCTGTACGACAAGGGAACGCGAAAGAAGAAACTGCCCGATCTTGCGCCCGATCCGTTCCGCGAGCGGACGGATCTGATCAAGGAAATCCTCGCCGCGTGTCCGGACCGCGAGGGCCGGCCTCGCGTCGCGCTCACCGATGAATTTGCGCTCAACGGACTTTTTCCGTTTTTTGCGACGTTCATTCACGAGTGCGGTTTCAATCTTCATCCGGTCACCGGCGCGGATCATTCCGTCTTGAAACGCGGTATCCGCGAAGCCGTGCTCCAGTTCTGCGCGCCGATGCAGCTTTATCAAGGCGTCATCAGCCACGCGATGGAAGCGAAGCCGGATTTTGTTTTGCTGCCAATGCTGCGCGAAGCTTCCCGCATAAAAGACGAACCGGACTGCGCGACCTGTCCGATCGTTCAGGGCAGCGCCGATATTTTGAAGCACTCGCTGCCCGCCGGCAACGCGACGAGAATTCTCTCGCCGGTGATTGATGTTGGCGAAGGGCAGCGATTCGACTCGGAAGAATTCGCCGCTGCCTGCCGCAGCCTCGCCCTCGAACTCTGCGTCACCGAAAATAAATCGAACGCCGCCTTTCAAAAGGCCCGCGACGCGCAGCTTCGTTTCGACGACCGCTGCGCGGTCATCGGGCGGCGCGCGCTGGAATTTTGCGCGGAGAAAAACGTGCTGCCGGTCGTCGTGCTCGGCCGCACCTACACGATCTACAACAAGGCGCTGAACTCGAATGTGCCCGCGATCCTTCGCGAGCAGGGCGCCATCGCGATCCCGGTGGACTGCTATCCGGTCGCCGCGGACGTCCCCATTTTCAACGCCGTGTTCTGGGGCTACGGCCAGCGCATTCTCCGCGCCGCGCACCAAATTCGCCGCACGCCCGGCATCTACAGTTTGTATTGCAGTAATTATTCGTGCGGCCCCGACAGCTTCGCGCTGCATTTCTATTCCTTCATCATGGAAGGAAAACCTTTCGCCATCATCGAAACCGACGGCCACTCCGGCGACGCCGGCACGAAGACCCGCGTCGAGGCGTTCCTCCACTGCGTCGAACAGGACCGCGCTGCGAGCGACACGCACAAATGCAACGAACTCCAGAGCGTCACCTGCGACGGCGTCGGTTCGGCGCAACTTCACGACACGTCGATCCGCGTGCTCATCCCGAGCATGGGATTCGCCTCGGATATCCTCACCGCATGTATGCGCGGCTGCGGAATCCAAGCCGAAACACTGCCGCTGCCGGACCGCGAGACCTTGCGGCTTGGCCGCCGCCACACCTCCGGCAAGGAATGCCTGCCCGCCTGCGTCACCCTTGGCAGCCTCCTGCAGCGGCTCGAACGCTCCGCCGATCCCGCCGAAAAATTTATTTTCCTGATGCCGAAATCGAACGGCCCGTGCCGCCTCGGCGTGTACCACATGCTCGACCGCATCGTGCTGGACCGGCTCGGCCTTCGCGACCGCGTCCGCGTCTGGTCGCCCGCCGACTCCGACTATTTCGCCGACCTGCCCAGCGGCTATCCCGTCCTGCTGCTAGTCGGCCTGCACGCCGCCGATTTTCTTGCGCAGGCCCATTGCGACATCTCGCCGCGCGAAAAGACGCGGACCGTCGCACGCGAAACCTACGACCGCCGCATGGCCGAGCTCCTCGCGCTCGTCGAGGCCGCCGTCCGCAAAAAACAAACGCTGATCCAGGCGCTGGGCCAGGTCGCCACCGGCCGGCTCTTCGGCATGAAAGAGCTGCTCGCCGCCGCCGCCCGAGAATTCGCCGTCCTGCGCAACGGCGACCACTTCCCCACCGTCCTGCTCACCGGCGAAATTTTTGTCCGCTGCGACGCGTTCTCCAACGACTTCGTCGCCGACAAACTCGCCGCCCGCGGCATCCGCGTCAAACTCACCCCCGTCACCGAATGGCTCGACTACGTCAACGTCCTCAACCGCCGCAAAAATCAGCCGGACTTTTTTTCGGCGGCGCTGCGCGATTCGATCCACAAACGCGTCGCCCGCCTCCTGCGCGGCGCGATGGCCCCGCACATGCGCTGGGGAAAACATTTCGCCTCCGCCGGCGACGCCCTCGCCGCCGCGCGCCCATATTTGCGCGACGCCCTCGAAGGCGAAGCCGCGCTCACCGTCGGCGCCTCCTGCCACGAATGGCGGGCCGGCCACATTGACGGCGTCATCAACGTCGGCCCGCTCGAATGCATGCCCAGCAAAATTGCCGAGGCTCACTTCGTCCACGCCGCCCGGCGCGACGGTCTGCTGTCGCTGACGCTCGCCGTCAACGGCGACCCGCTCGAACCCGACGCCCTCGACAACTTCATCTTCGAAGTAAAATCCCGCCACCAGCGCAAGTGCCCCGTTGCCGTATCGAATTGAAACCGGCAACGACTCCGCGCCGTCTGTTTCCAATGATTGGAAGTTTGCGCGGCCGGAAATTCCAATCATTGGAAATTTGCGGAGTGGGAATCGCGAAGCGGCAGAAGCGATGTCTTCAGACGACGCGCTTTTTGAAGCGGGCGGCGCAGAGGGTGATCAGGAGGCCGCCGATCAGGGCGAGGGAGGCGAAGTCGCGCCAGATGTCGCCGAGGAATGCTCCGCGCAGCACGACGCCGCGGATCAGGTCAATGAAGTAGGTGGCGGGCAGGATCGCGGAGATGTACTGGAAAATCTTCGGCATGGTTTCAAGGGGGAAGATGAAGCCGCTGAAGAAGACCGACGGCAGCATCGTGGTCATGGTCATCTGCAGCGCCGCCATCTGGGTTTCGGCCTTGGTTGAGATCAGCAGGCCGAGGCTGAGCAGGGCGAACGCGTAGAGGACCGCGCCGACGACGAGCCAGAGGATGTTGCCGTGGATTGGAATTAGAAAAACCCAGCGCATGATCAGGAAAAACACACCGGACATCGCGAGGATCACGCCCATGTAGGGCAGGAGTTTTCCGAGCATCAGGCCCCAGCGCGACATCGGGCTGACCATCAATTGTTCGATCGTGCCGCGCTCGCGTTCGCGCACGATGCTCATCGCGGTGGCGAAAACCGTGGCGATGTGCAGGGCGATGCCGATGACGCCGGGGACGTAGAAATTTGGCGAGAGCATGTCGGGGTTATAAAGAACGCGCGGGCGGACTTCGAACGGCAGGTCGCGCAGGCTGGTGCCCGCCAACAGCGTCGTGGCGGATTTGCGGAACGCGACGGCGATGGCGGTGTTCAGCGCCTGCATGGCGGTGCTCGAACTCGAGCCGTCAATCACGACCTGAACGCTCGCGGGCTTGCCGCCGCGAATGCGCCGCGAATAGTCGGGCGGAATCTGGAGGCCGGCGTAGGCGTGGCCGCGGCGCATTTCCGTTTCAATGTCGGCGACGGAGGTGACCTCGCGCCGGATCTTGAAGTTCTGCGTGTTCACGAATTGCTGGATGAGTTCTCGGCTTTCGCGCGAGCGGTCCTGGTCAAACACGACCATTGAGATGTTGCGGACATCGAAGTTCAGCGCGTAGCCGAACGCGATGAGCAGAATCATCGGCGGAAACGCCATGAAAAACAGCGTCGTGCGGTCGCGGAACATGATGATGGATTCCTTGTACAGGATGGCCCACAACCCGCCGAACGGCCTGCGGCGGGCCGTGGTTCGAGCGCGTTGTTCTTCGTTTTTCATCATCATGAATCTTCCGGCGCGATGTTCGCCCAAAGGCTCGGAGGCGCAAAGAAAAATCGGCCGCGCCGCCGCGAAATGCGACCGCTGAAAATTTTCCAATCATTGGAATTCTTCGCGCCGGTCACTTCCAATGATTGGAGAAGTCCGGCCACGATGGTTTCCAATGATTGGAAAATTCGATGTCGCAGCCGAGCATCGTGTCGCCGTCGAACAAAAATCGGCCGACGAACTTTTTTCCGGCGAGCATTTGCGGCAGCCAGACGTGGTCGTCGGCCCACATTTTTTCGCAGGGGATTTTGTCGAGCGCGATCCAGTGCGGGACGGCTTCGTCGGTTTCCTGCGGGTCGCCGTCGCAGCCGGTGGCGCGGAAGACGTAGCCGTGGATCGAGAAGCCGTCGGCGAACTGGAATTGCAACTGGCCTTCGGAGGTGACGCCGGCGGGCGTGACGCAAAGTTCCTCCTGCACTTCGCGGATCGCGCACTGGCGCGGCGTTTCGCCGGGTTCGATGCGGCCGCCGGGGCCGTTGATTTTTCCCGCGCCGAGGCCGCGCTTTTTGTGGATGAGCAGGACGCGGCCGTCGCAGATGACGAACACGAGTGTGGCACGCTGTACCGGCTGCCAGCGGGTCCAGTCAATCTGGTCGAGGCGCGTGAAAATCTTGCTCACGGTTCGGCCAGCGGGAAGCGCTTCGTCTTGTATTTGACGAAGCCGCCGCCGGGCTTGTCCATGATGAAGAGGGCCTCGCCTTTCGCGACGCCGTTGGTTTCGAGCCAGGGCAGGCCTTCGACGGGGCCGAGGGTGTAGAGCGCGCAGGCGAGGCCCTTGGCAACGAGGCCGCTTTCGGCGACGACGGTGACGCAGCGCGTGCCGTTGGAAACGGGATGACCGGTGCGTGGGTCAATGTGGATGAAGCCGTCCCCGGCGCCGGCGGAGGCCATCGCGGCGGACATGAGCCGTACGTTCGGTGCCGGCGGTTCGCCGGGCCCCGGCGTGCAGGCGGGAATCGCGGCGGACTGCGCGGGCATGTTGCGGGACAGGACAACGCCGCCTATTTCGACTTGGAAGTGGCTGACGTGATTTTCCTGCATGAAGATTGCGATGTGGTCGGCGATGTAGCCGTGGGCAATCGTGTCGAGCGAGATCGCAGTTTCGGGGTGCATTTTGCAGACGTACGGCTCGGCGGGAACGTTCAGCCGGTCCATGCCGATTTCGTAGAGGAGCCTTTTGACGTCGTCCTCCGCCGGCGCGGGGCCACCGGCCGCGGTCTTCGCCCACAGGTCTTCCAGCGGCGCGACGGAGATGTCAACGGCGCCGCAGACGCCGCTGAGGCGCTTTTCGAAATCAATCACGCGCCACACTTCCGAGCCGATGTAGAAAGGTGTTCGCACAATCCGCTTGTTGAAATCGGCCACCAGGCCCATGCCGGACTGGCGCGAAAAACGCGCGTCCATTCCCGTGAGCAGTTCGGCCAGGTGGATGCGCAGCGAGTCTTCCCCGGTCGCCGTCATGTCGCGATCCTGCACGAGGATCTTGTAGGGCAACCGCATGACGGTGCCGCTCCACGTTTTCACGGGAACCGGCTTTGCCATGTGACGCAGCCCGAAAATCGCCAGCGCCGCGACAATCACGATGAACGCCACCATGACGAGACGCTGTGTTGCCGGTGGTGCTCTCATGCGCTGGTTTCCATATGTTGCATCCTAGCGCACCGCGCGGCGGATGTCAGCCCGCGGCGTAGGCCGCCAGCGATTTGTTGACCGCCGGCCGCAAATCCTCGTCGGCGAATTGCCGCCACGCGCGAAGGATGGCGGGCCACGGCGCGAGAATGTCCTCGGCCTCCTGAAGCAGCAACTCGATGTACAACACCGGATCAACGCCGGTCACCGCTGCGGCGCTCGCGGCCGTGGTTTTGCATCGCATGTGATCGGTGCCGAGCGTTTTGCCGGCATCGCCCTCGGTGCCGACCACGTCGAGAATGTCGTCGGCAAGCTGGTAGGCGGTGCCAATGGCGTAGCCGGCTTCCTGCAGTGCCGCCGACAGCGCGGGGTCGGCCCCGCCCGCCGCGTAGGCCGCAAACGCGAACAGCGCGCCGGTCTTGCGCCGCGCGATCGTCACGCAATTTTCCCACGTCGGCTGTTTGCCGCGCAGAAAAAGTTCCTGTTCGGATTCCGCGTCGCAAACCTCGCCGGTCATTTTCACCAGCGCTGCCATCAGCCGGCCGTCGTCCGTTTCGCCGAGCAGTTCCAGCGCCTTGAACAACATCAAATCGCCCACGAGGATCGCGCCGGGTATGCCGCGTTCCACCCAGAAGGCCGGCAGATTCCGGCGGATGAAGCCGCCGTCAATCACATCGTCGTGCAGCAGGCTTGCCGCGTGGATCAGCTCCACCGCCGCGGCCGAGTGCAGCAGCACCGGCACAGGCGTGACGGCCGCGTCGCCCGCGCGGAAAAGCAGGCGCGAGCGAAGCATCTTGCCCGTGCCGAGGAACTGGCGCTCCGTGCCGGGCGGCAGGCGGTTCAGCACCGTCTGGCCCAGCGCGCGCGCCATCAACTCGCGCACATCGCCGAGCCGCTCTTCCATTTCTGTCCGCCTGTCATTCAAAGTTGCGCTCATCCTTCCGCCCTTCATTTCCGTCATTTCATTCAGGACAGAAACTACCGAATCCACCACCACCGTCAAGCGCACCCTCATTTCCAATGATTGGAAAAATCGGCCGCGAAAATTTCCAATCATTGGAAAATCTTGTGCGTCCGCTAGGATGACCAAATTATGAAAACCACAAATCGTTTCGCCCGCCTGTTCGTCGCCGCGCTGCTGTTCGTTTCATTTTCCGCCGCCCGCGCGGAACTCGAGAAGAAACCCGACGACCCGTATTTCGCAAAATTCATGCCCGTCAAGGCGCCCGCGGCGAAGACGCTGCTGCTCAAACAGGGCGACCGCCTCGCGATCTGCGGCGACTCGATCACCGAGCAAAAAATGTATTCGCGCCTCATCGAAACCTACCTGACCGTCTGCGTCCCCGATCTGAAAATCACCGCGCGGCAGTACGGCTGGAGCGGCGAAACCGCCGAGGGATTCCTGCGCCGCATGACCAACGACTGCCTTCGCTTCCAGCCGACCATCGCCACGACCTGCTACGGCATGAACGATCATCGCTACAAGGCGTACGACGAGGCCGTCGCGAAATGGTACGAAGAAAATTATTCCGCCGTCGCGAAATCCTTCACCGCCGCCGGCACGCGCGTCGTCTTCGGCTCCGCCGGCTGCGTCGGCAAAATGCCCGGCTGGGTCAAGTCCGCGAGCGGAACCGTCGAAGATTTGAATTTGAATTTGTGCAAGCTGCGCAACCTCGACATCGCCATCGCCGAGCGCGAAGGGCTGCGCTTCGCCGATGTTTTCTGGCCGATGTTCGTCGCGCGATTCAACGCGTGGAATATGTACGGCACGAATTTTTGCGCCGCCGGTCACGACGGTGTGCATCCCGGATGGGCCGGCCACACGATCATGGCCTACGCCTATTTGAAGGCGATGGGCCTCGACGGCGACCTCGGCGCGATCACCGTGGATTTGAAATCCGGCAAAGCCGCCGCGACCGGCGGGCACAGCGTCACGAAAATGGAAAACGGCGAAGTCACCGTCGCGAGCACGCGCTATCCGTTTTGCGCCGGCGGCGAGACGAACAGCGATGCCAGCATCCGTGCCGGCATGACGCTCGTGCCGTTCAACCAGGATTTGAACCGCCTGAACCTCGTCGTCACCGGCGGCACCGCGCTCAGCTACGACATCACCTGGGGCGAAACCACGCTCAACTATTCTCCGCGCCAGCTCGCCGCCGGCATCAACCTCGCCGCGGACTTCGCGAAAAATCCGTTCTGCGACGCGTTCAAGAAAGTTGATGACGCCGTCGGCGCGAAGCAGTCCTACGAAACCAAACAGATCAAACAAATTTTCCACGGCCCCGAAGGCAAAAACATGGAAGCCGCCGTGCAAAAAACCGAGGCCGAGCGCGCCCCGCTCGCCGCCGCGATCCAGACCGCATTCGTGCCGGTGACGCACGTCATCAAAATTACGCCGCGCTGACGATCGCCGATTTCGAAATTTCCAATGATTGGAATTTTGCGCCTCCGTCTTTTCCAATCATTGGAACTTTCCGTCATTCCGAAGTTGCGGCACCGCGCAAGCGGCGCGACCGCCAGATGAAGAAAATGGCGGGATAGACGATCAGTTCCATCACCGTCGAGGTCACGACGCCGCCGATCATCGGCGTGGCGATGCGTTTCATTACGTCCGCGCCCGCGCCGTGGCTCCACAAAATCGGGAGCAATCCCGCAATGATAACGGCGGCCGTCATGGCTTTCGGGCGGACGCGTTTGACCGCGCCGTGATAGATCGCATCGCGCAAATCGGCGGCGGATTTGAGGCGGTCGCTGTTCTTCCATTCGTCGTAGGCGAGGTCGAGATAGAGCAGCATGACGACGCCGGTTTCCGCGTCGAGGCCCGCGAGCGCGATGACGCCGATCCAGACGGCCACGCTCATGTTGTAGCCGAAGATGTGCAGCATCCAGAATGCGCCGACGAGTGAGAACGGAACGGCGAGAAGCACGATCATCGTTTTGATCCACGATTTCGTGTTGAGATAAATGATGAAGATGATGATGAGCAGCGTGAGCGGAACGACGATCATCAACCGCTGCTGCGCGCGCTGCATGTATTCGTATTGCCCGCTCCAGAAAACATTGAAGCCGTCGGGTAATTTGATCCTGCCTGCCGTGACCGCATCGGCGACGGCAGCCTTCGCAGCGCGGACATAGCCGCCGAGATCGCTGACGCGGACATCCACATAAATCCACGCGTTCGGAACCGCGGCCTCACTCTTGATTCCCATCGGCGCGCGTTTGACTTCGATCTTCGCAAGCTGGCCGAGCGGAACCTGCGCGCCGTCGGGCGTCGGCACAATGATTTCGCGCAACGCTTCGAGGTTCTCGCGAAAATCACGGTCGTATCGCAGCGTGATCGCGTAGCGTTCGAGGCCTTCAACCGTTGTCGAAAGCGGCATCCCGCCGAGCGCGACTTCGAGCACGTCCTGAACATCGGCGAGCCGCAAACCGTAGCGCGCGATTTCCTCGCGGTTGATTTCGAACTCGACGTAGTTGCCGCCCATCACTCGCTCCGCGAAAACGCCGGACGTTCCGGGAACGGTGCGAACCACAGCTTCAATTTCGGACGCGACTCGTTCCAATTCGGGCAGACTCGCGCCGGCAACTTTGATGCCGACGGGCGTCTTGATTCCCGTCGCGAGCATGTCAATGCGCGTCTTGATCGGCATCGTCCACGAGTTGTTCAGTCCAGGCAGTTGAACGCCCGCGTTCATCGCGTCAACGAGTTCATCGGCGGTTCGGCGGCGATGCGCGATGATCTTGCCCGCGTCGTTGCGAATATCCACGACGGGCCATTCCTCTTCCGGTTTGAGCATGATCGTTGTTTCGATCATGTCCATCGGCGCGGGATCGGTCGCGGTTTCGGCGCGGCCGATTTTCCCGAAGACGTTCTGCACTTCGGGAAATTTGCGGATCATCTTGTCGGTCTGCTGGAGAACTTCGCGCGCCTTCGTCGGCGAGATGCCGGGGAACGTCGTCGGCATGTAAAGCAGATCGCCTTCGTAAAGCGGTGGCATGAATTCGGAGCCGAGATTCTGGAACGGAAACGCCACGCCCGCCCGCGCGGCGATCTCTTTGATGCGGCCTTCCGGCAGATGATTCACGACAAGTTTGTTCCACGGGAAGAAGACCCAGACGACGACGATTGCTGCGATGGCAATGACGGCGCGGCGGCGCTTGATGACGAAATCAATGACCGGGTGATAGAGCCAGATCAGCAGGCGGTTGATCGGATTTTTTTCCTCGGGGAGAATTTTTCCGCGGATGAAAAATCCCATCAGCACCGGCGCAAGTGTGATCGAAAGCAGCGCGGCGGCGCCCATCGAATAGGTCTTCGTGAACGCGAGCGGCTTGAACAGCCGGCCTTCCTGCGCCTGCAACGTGAAGACCGGAATGAACGAAACGGTGATGACGAGCAACGAATAGAAAAGCGTCGGCCCGACTTCGATGGACGCGTCGCGGATGATCTGCCAGTGCGGTTTCTTACCGCCATCGTGCTCGATGTGTTTGTGCGCGTTCTCGATCATGATGATGACCGCGTCCACCATCGCGCCGATGGCGATGGCGATTCCGCCGAGCGACATGATGTTCGAGCTGATGCCCTGCGCGTACATGATTTGAAACGCGATCAGCACCGCAATCGGCAGAATCAGAATCGCGACGAGCGCGCTGCGAAAATGTATCAGGAACAAAATGCAGACGAGCGCGACGACGATGCTTTCCTCGATGAGCTTCGATTCGAGCGTGCTAACCGCGCGTTCGATCAGCGCGCTGCGGTCATACGCGACGGTGTATGTCACGTCCGCAGGCACGCTCTTCATCGCCTCGTCGAGTTTCTTCTTTACGTCGAGAATCACCTGCCGCGCGTTCGCGCCGGAGCGCACGACGACGATGCCGCCGACGGTTTCGCCTTCGCCGTTGAGTTCCGCGATGCCGCGCCGCATGTCGGGGCCGAGCTGGATGTTCGCGACCTGGCCAAGCAAAATCGGAACGCCATTCGCGCCGCTGCCCACCGCGATTTTCTTCAGATCGTTGAGGCTGGTGACGTAGCCGCGAACGCGGACGATGAATTCTTTTTCGCCCATTTCCAGCGAGCGCCCGCCGACCTCGCCGTTGCTGCGTTCGACGGCCATGCGCACGTCGGAGATCGAAAGGTTGTAGGCGCGCAGCCGAGTCGGATCGACCGTGATTTGATACTGTTTCACGAAGCCGCCGACGCTCGCGACTTCGGAGACGCCTTCGACAGACGTGAGCTGATAGCGCAGATACCAGTCCTGAATCGAACGCAGCTCCGCGAGGCTGCGGTTGGTCGAGTTGATCGAATACATGAACGCCCAGCCGACGCCCGTCGCGTCGGGGCCGAGCGTCGGCGTGACGTTTTTCGGCAGGCTCGCGCTCAACGAACTCAAGTATTCGAGCACACGGCTGCGCGCCCAATAAATGTCGGTGCCGTCCTCGAAAATCACATAGACGAACGAAAAGCCGTAAAACGAATAACCGCGCACGACCTTCGCGTGCGGCACCGAAAGCATCTTCGTGGTGATAGGATACGTGACCTGGTCCTGCACAAGCTGCGGCGCTTGGCCTGACCATTCCGTGTAGATGATGACCTGCGTGTCCGACAAATCCGGGATCGCATCGAGCGGAATATTCCGCACCGCGAAAGCGCCGCCGAACATGAGTCCGACAGTCGCGAGCACGACGAGGAATTTGTTTTTGAGCGAAAAATCTATGATTCGAGTGAGCACGTGGTTTGACTTGTTATACGTGGTGCGCGCTGTTTCCACTCGCGCCGGGAAAAAGATTCGACGGCCGCCTGGCCGATCCGTGGGAAACGCCGCATCGCATCACAATCACCGAGATCCGCTCCGCCGCGCCGTGAGGCTGAAGCCGAACTGCGGAAGCGGCCGTTTCGATCAGCAAATGTTCCAATGATTGGAAGCTATCGCAGCCGGCATTTCCAATCATTGGAAACGACCGTTCCGCGCTGTCTCTCACGCCGCCCGACAACGGGTTTCGAGTTCCGGCTAGATGAAATTTTCCGGACCGGGCTGCTGGCCGGGTTGCTTGGGTGCGAGGCTGACGCGAAGCGGATAGCGAATTTTCAAATCGCCATCAATCAGCACTTCGACCCAGTGCGGGCCGGCCGTCTGGAATTCGACGTTCAGAAAAACTTCCACGTTGGTTGCGGTCGCCTCCGAGTTCGGCAGCCGCACCGGGATGCTCTGGCCCTCGACGAGCACCGAGGTTCCGTCCGGTTTCAGGATGCGCGATTTCTGCGTGAAATCGCCCTGTCCGCTGCACCAGCGCGTGACCATGAACAGGCGCGGATAGCGCACCGGCAGGCTTTGCAGGACGATCGCGTCGAACAACCCGATCAGCATGAATTTGCCGTTTCGTTCCTGTCGCACGTCATCGCACAGCAGGGCCGACTGCAAATCCGGAGAAAATTTTTCCATCGAATCCATGTTTGAAAACCAACTTCCCGTTACACGAATAAAATAATCTGGTGGGCGGCGTCATATCCGATCGAGGGCGGCACATATTCATGCCCTGTAATGTAACATGTTTCAACAGTCTGATTGCCTTTGGTACAAATCTGGGACAAATAGGACTCTGTTCAACGACGGAGTGAAGCACAGGCTGATATGGGGAAAGCGGATTTCAGGTCGCCCCCGGGATGGCCTCATCCGATTTTGGGATGTGTGTTTCATGGCGGAGCACAATATCGGATATGCGTGAAAACGGAAATCTTTTAACAGAAGAAGCCGGCATCAACATCGCGATTTCCAATGATTGGAAATCTGCGCGGCGGCAATTTCCAATCATTGGAAGAGCGGTTCATTTTTCTGAGTGCTGAAAGGAACATCACCATGAATCAAGAAATCGGGCGCCGTAAGTTTATCAAGCAGACTTCGGCGGCGGGAATTGGCATCGGACTGGCGGCGCAATTTCGTTCGCTGGCGCAGACACCGCCTCGCGCGAACAACAAAATCACCGTGGCGGTCATCGGCACGAACAGCCGCGGGCTGGCACATGTGGATGCGTTCGCAAGTGCGCCGGACACGGAGGTGGCTTACATCTGTGACGTTGATGATCGCGTCATCGCGAAGGGAATCGCGGCTGCGTCGAAGAAGCAGAAGACGGCGCCGAAAGGTCTGAAAGATTTCCGAAAGGCGCTTGAGGACAAGTCGCTCGATGCCGTTTCGATTGCGACGCCCGATCACTGGCACGCGCCGATGGCGATCATGGCGATGGCGGCGGGCAAGCATGTGTATCTTGAAAAACCGTGCAGCCATAATCCGCACGAGGGCGAGCTGCTGATCGAAGCCGTGAAGAAATATCAGCGCGTGTTTCAAATGGGCAATCAGCGCCGCTCGTTTCCGAATGTGCGGCTGGCGATGGATGAAATTCATAACGGCGTCATCGGCAAGGCGTATTTCGCGCGCTGCTGGTACGCGAACTCGCGCGAATCAGTCGGACGCGGCGAACCTGCGCCGGTGCCCGAATGGCTCGACTGGGAATTGTGGCAGGGGCCCGCGCCGCGGCGGCCTTTCCGCAGCAAGCTGGTTCATTACAACTGGCATTGGTTCTGGCATTGGGGCACCGGCGAATCGCTCAACAACGGAACGCATTTCATTGATCTGTGCCGGTGGGCGCTCGCCGTGGACTGGCCATCGCGCGTCGTCTCCGTCGGCGGGCGCTATCATTTCCAGGACGATTGGGAGACGCCCGACACGCAGCTCATCGGCTGGGATTTCGACGGCGGCAAAAGCATCTCGTGGGAGAGCCGTTCGTGCAACGGCTATCCCGAAGAGAAACTTTCCACGGGCGCGCGGATTCACGGAACCGACGGCACCGTGCTGCTTGGCAACAACGCTTACACCGTCTTCGACAAGAAGAGCAAAATCGTCAAGGAAGTCAAAGGAACGCAGGAAAGCAACACGGCCAATCTCGTCAGCGGCACCGGCGCGAACCTCGATCAAGCACACTTCCGCAATTTCCTCGACGCCATCCGCAGCGGCCAGCAGCCCAACTCGCCCATCGAAGAGGCGCACAAAAGCGTCGGCCTTTTGCAACTCGGCAACATCGCCTGGCGCGTCAGCCGCGAGCTGCATTGCGATGCCGCGAACGGCCACATACAGAATGATGCGGATGCGATGAAGCTTTGGAGCCGCGAATACGAACCGGGCTGGCAACCGGCGGTTTGACAGAGAGGACGAACAAATAGATTTATGAAGACCGAAATTTTTCCTGCCGCCTCCGAACTTGGCCGCGCTGCGGCGGAACACGCTGCGAAATCGCTGAACGCTGCCATCGCGAAAAATGGCAGCGCTCGATTTATCGCCGCAACCGGCGCGTCGCAATTCGCGTTCCTCTCGGCGCTCGTCGCCCGCAAGGACGTTGACTGGAGCAAAACCGAAATGTTCCACCTCGACGAATACATCGGCTTGAGCGTCGCGCATCCCGCGAGCTTCCGAAAATATCTGCTCGAACGCCTCATTCGTCCCGCAGGCATCGCGAAATTTCACTTGCTCGATGGCGAAGCCCATTCGCAGAAAGTCTGTCGCGAAGTTGGCGCGGCGCTCAACGCCGCGCCGATTGATGTCGCCTTCGTCGGCATCGGCGAAAACGGCCACCTCGCCTTCAACGATCCGCCCGCAGATTTCGAAACGAAAGAACCGTACATCGTCGTGAAGCTCGACGACGCCTGCCGCCGCCAGCAAATGGGCGAAGGCTGGTTCGCGCGGTTCGAAGATGTTCCGCAACGGGCGATCTCCATGACGATTCACCAGATTTTGAAAGCGAAACAAATCATCTGCGTCGTGCCCGACGCGCGCAAGGCGCAGGCGGTCAAGAATTGTCTGACCGGCGAAATCAGTCCGATGTTTCCTGCTTCAGCCTTGCGTCAGCATCCGCATGTGACCGTCTTCCTCGATAAAGATTCCGCCGCGTCGCTGCAATGAAACTGGAATTTCCAGGCTTCTTCGATTTGCAGGTGAATGGTTTCGCCGGCGCGGATTTCAACAACCCTCGATGTCCGGTCGACGATTTGCGCCGTGCAATCGCTGCGCTTCGCACGACAGGCGTCACGCGATTTCTGCCGACGCTCATCACAAGTTCGTCTGACGATTTCGCTGCGTGCGCGCGTTCCATGCTGCACCTCGGCGACGACTCGATTGCGGGAATTCACATGGAAGGGCCGTACATTTCCAGCGCCGATGGCCCGCGCGGCGCACACGCTCTCGCGCACGTGCGCGAGGTTTCCGTTGACGACTTCCGCCGCCGACAGGACGCCGCGCAAAACCGCATCGTGCTTGTCACGCTCGCGCCGGAAATTCCCGGGGCGATCAAGCTCATCGAACTTCTCGTTGCGGAAAAAATCTGCGTCGCCATCGGTCACACGGCCGCGTCGCCCGAAAAAATTCGCGACGCTGTAAAGGCTGGCGCAAAACTCTCGACACATCTCGGCAACGGCTGCGCGAATCTGCTGGCGCGCCATCCGAATTTTATCTGGGAACAACTCGCCGCTGACGAACTCTCCGCAAGCTTCATCGCCGATGGCCGCCACCTGCCGCCCGCAACATTGAAAGCGATGATTCGCGCAAAAACTCCGATGCGTTCGATTCTCGTCACCGATGCGATGGCCGCCGCAGGATGTTCGCCGGGCGTTTTCAAACTCGGCGAATCCGAAGTTCAACTTCACGCGGATGGCCGCGTCGCCGCGCCCGGCGCGAGCAATCTTGCCGGCTCGTCGCTCACGATGCCCGCCGCCGTCGCAAACGCCGCGCGATTTACCGGACTTTCAATCGAGGAAGTTTTGCCAATGGCAACGACGCAGCCCGCGGCGCTCATCGGGCAACAACCTGCCGGTCGCGTGAATGCCGATTGGAATCCGACGGACGGAATCCTGAAAATCACTTCGGTGGAAAGCGGCGGATGAGCAGGAAACCGATTCCGCATCTGCGCTGGTGGATTGCCGTCCTTTTGTGTTTCTCGACTTCGCTCAATTATCTGGATCGTCAGACATTTTCTGTTTTGGCCGACACGATCCAGCGCGACTTGCACCTGACGACAACCGATTACGGCAGGATCACGTTCACGTTCTTGATGAGTTACGCGATCATGTACGTCATCGGCGGACGACTGATTGATTATCTGGGCTGTCGCGTCGGCTTCATCGTCTTCGTGTCGGCGTGGTCCGTGTCGAACATGCTTCACGGATTCGCCTCGACGCTGACTCAACTTCGCGTTTGTCGAGGACTGCTCGGCGCGGCGGAACCCGCAAATTTTCCCGCCGGAATAAAGGCCGTCACCGAATGGTTCCCGATGCGCGAACGCGCGCTCGCTGTCGGCATTTTCAATTCGGGCACGGCGATTGGTTCCGCGATTTCGATTCCGGTTGTTTCGTGGATCGCGTTGCGCTGGGGCTGGCAGTCCGCGTTCGTCGTCACCGGCGCGCTTGGATTTGTGTGGCTCGCCGCGTGGGTTCCGCTCTACCGCGCGCCGCAAGATCATCCGCGGCTCGGCGACGAAGAGCGCGCGCTGATTTTTTCCGAGGCGCACGCCGAACCGGCCGGAACGAAAATTCCGTTCATCCGCCTGCTCGCGTTGCGCGAAACGTGGGGCTGTGTCGCTGCGCGCGTGCTGACTGATCCGGTTTCGTATTTCCTGTTTTTCTGGACGCCGAAATATTTTCAGCAGGCGCGCGGCTTCGACCTCAAGCAAATCGGCAGTTCCGTCTGGATTCCCTTCGTCGCGCTGACCATCGGCGGCCTCGCCGGAGGTGCGATTCCGAGGCTGCTGGTGGGCTGCGGATGGACGGTCAATCGCGCGCGCAAGACCGTCATGGCCGCGATCTCGCTGGCCTTGATGCCGTTATTTTGCTTCGCGGTGACGCGCGTGACCAGCCCCGCCGCCGCGCTCGCGGTCATGGCAGGAATTATGTTCTGTCACGCCTGCTGGCTGAACATCACGCTGCCTGCCGAAGTTTTTCCGAAGCAGGTTGTCGGGACGGTCTCCGGCGTCGCCGGTGCCATCGGCGCACTCGCTGGGGCAGTCACGCAACTCCACATCGCATCGGTTGTCGAGCGCCTTTCGTTCGCGCCCATTTTTGCCGGCTGCGCCATCTTTTATTTTCTCGCGTACCTTGTCGTCCATCTGCTGATTCCGCGCCTCGGGATCATCCGCCAGATCAAATCGGCGGCATGAGCGCCGCGATTCTTCGCACACTT
This sequence comes from uncultured bacterium, assembly GCA_903906425.1. Classification (GTDB taxonomy): domain Bacteria; phylum Verrucomicrobiota; class Kiritimatiellia; order CAIVKH01; family CAIVKH01; genus CAIVKH01. Next base: position 874 of record CAIVKH010000308.1, on the reverse strand, counting down.
CCAATGATTGGAACTTCCGGCGCCGTCTTTTTCCAATCATTGGAAGCATGCGAGATCAAGAAGGGGTCGAGGCCTGAAGAGTAATGAGATGGGGAGAACGCCGACTGAGTGGAACCTGTTTCGTTTGGAAATCCTCACGGGACGAGCCAGTGAACCAGTGTCAACGAAACTGCCGCCCGCGCGCTGCGAAGCAATGAGCGGGAACAGGCGGGATGCCAAGAGGAGGCTTGTTTTATTGGGGATTCTGGTGGGCGGCACAGGGATCGAACCTGTGACCTCGTGCATGTGAGGCACGCGCTCTAACCAGCTGAGCTAGCCGCCCGAAAAATCGCCGCACATCCTAGGATGCCGCGCCGCGAAGTCAATCATGATGCCGTTTCCCTTCGGCGCTTGTCGTGATTTTCCGCGAGGGTCTTCTGTCGTCCGCGTCAGACGCCGATGGCTTCGCAGGTTTTTCGGAAGTGGTGGCCGTAGATCGCCAGCGTGACGGCCGTCTGCAAGAGAGAGGGGCGGCGGGCCATCGTCCAGGCGATGAGGCCCCAGAATTGAAACCGCTCGCGGCCAATAATGCCGAGGCGGATGCTGGAGTGAACCAGCGCGTGCAGGTCGCGCCAGTTGACCGTGGTCTTGATTTTCGGCGGGTGATATTCGCGAAGGAATGTGCGGACGCGCTGATAGTAGGCGCGCGGGGCGTAGATGCGGCGCAGGATGTTTTTGTAGCCCTCGCTCAGCGAGTCCACGTTCATCCGCGTGACGAAGTTCGTGGTTCCGTCCACGTTGTCGCCGGTCGGATTTCTGAGAATGCGCCCTTCGCTCAACAGCCGTTTGTAGAGTTTCGTGTCGGGGATCGCCTGGAGCAGGCCGACCATCGCGG
>CAIVKH010000307.1 GCA_903906425.1 uncultured bacterium | reverse complement strand
TGCTGACTGTAGTGCTTTTGCCCTCAATGGCAAGCGGTTTTCAGTCCGCCTTCTTCCAACGCGCGGATGCCGCCTTCCGCGCGATCTCCGCGCGACGCTTCTTCGACAGGCTGACAGCCCGCGCCTTACCACCCTTCAACCCGCCCTTACGCCCCATCTCGCGCATCACCTGACTGATTAGCGATGCCGATGCTGGCTCGGGTTCAATCTGGCCCGTTGCCCTGTCCACAATGCTCTTCGCGAGTGTGTTCATGTCCGATTCCGACTTGCTTGACCGCTTTTGCATGGTCGCAATATCGCGATGGCGACAATGCTTGTAAAGCGGGAACCGGATCAGTCACATTTCAAAATGACCCACTACCGAATTTTCGCAGCCGTACTTTTCCAATCGTTGGAAATCAAAGCTGCTGATACTACGGCGTTGGTGAACGAGGCCTTCCCTCCGCCTGTGAACGCCGCCGAGCGCGCCAAACTCGAAGCCGACTTTGCCGCCCTGCTCCCGACTCCTGTGGAAATCGCATGGCAGCGACAAGGGGTTTATGGGTTCATGCATTTTGGCCTTGGAACTTCCGGAGTCTGGAAACGAGAAAATTTTAATCCGACGAATCTGGATTGCCGCCAATGGATACGGGCCTACAAAGCTGCCGGGTGCAAGATCGTCATCCTGACCACCAAGCACCACGACGGTTTCTGCCTGTGGAACACGCGCTACACTTCGAACTCCGTCGCCCATACGCCGTGGAAAAACGGCAAGGGCGATGTCATCCGCGAATTTGTGGACGCCTGTCACGCAGAAGGTATCCAAGCCGGGTTGTACATCTCAACCGGCGACGGATCCCAGCGCAAGGGCAAGGGATTTGGCGACACCTATGGCAACGGAAGTCCGGCGGTCGAGAGCGTCATCCCCACTCCGGTCGAGGGTCGTCCGTTCCCGCCGGGACACAAGGAGTTCAAGGTCAAGGTGGACGACTACAACCGCTTCACCATGAATCAACTTTACGAACTTGTCACCGAATACGGCCCCATCGCGCACATTTGGTTTGACGCACCGGATCCGTATCCGGCCGGGAGCCAGCCCTACAACAACGACATGTGGCATAACATGATAAAAGAACTGTCGCCTGACACCATTCTTCTCGGTTACAGCGATGGGCGCGTCAAGCGCCAGCCCGGCGGTTGGAGACCGCGTGAAGGCGGTCTGACACTCATCCCGGCGTGGTTTGACCGAAAGGACGAAGACGCACGGATTGCTTCGTCACAATTCGCAATGAAGAATTACTTCGATTGCGCCGGTCGCGGCGCGGTCTGCATCCTCGCCGTGCCACCCGACTCCACCGGGATTCTCGCCGACCGCTTCGTCACGCCACTCGCCAAAACCGGCGCGGCCATGCGCCGGACGCTCGGCTCGCAATCCTGCGCGTTGTGGAACGACGGAAAATCCAATCCGCTCAACCGGGCCGATGGCGCGCCGCCTGCAATGCTCGACAACAATGAAGCCACCGTATGGACGCCCGATGTCAATGGCCCATGCGAAGTGGACTTCAAGGCCAAAGACAAAGCCAACCTCTTCCTCGTCGAAGAAGACACTTCGCAAGGCCAGCGCATCCGCAACTTCACGCTTCAGAAAAAAGTGGAAGGGAAGTGGCAGCCGCTTCTCATAAATGAATACACCGGAGAAAAAATCATCGGCGAAAAACTCATCCTCCGAACGCCGATGATCGAGGCGGGAACGGAATTGCGCCTCCGCATCACCTCCAGCAAAGCCAAACCGCGTCTGTCTGAAATCGGCCTGTTCCTCTACGATCCGGTACTCATGCCCGCCATCCATCGCGGCAAAGACGGCCGCGTGGTAATCGAAGGACAGGCCGACGCCGCCATCCATTTCACGCTCGACGGCGGCGAGCCGACGGCGAAATCCCCGACATACTCCGGCCCGGTGGACTTACCTCAAGGCGGACTGGTGCGCGCCGTCTGTGTCCTGGGCGAAGCGGTCAGCGATTGCGCCCAGTTTGAAATCGGCCTTTCAAAAGCCAAATGGAAGATTCTAGGCTTCAGCAACGAGGAGAACGGTGCTCCTGTCTCCGCCGTACTCGATGACGACCTGACTACTGAATGGCGCTGTTCCAAGGGCAAACCAACCGCCGAAGAGGACATCACCATTCGCGAACTCAAGGAAGAGTGGGGTGTCAAGGAAGCGAAAAAGAAAGAGCCGCTGGTCCTCTCGCTGACCGTTGACATGGGCGAAACCAATACGCTCACCGGTATCTCTTATTACCCGGGCGACATAAGCGGCCAATGGAACCAGCTCAATCACTTCTCCCTGTTCATTGGGGATGCTCCCAACGCCATCAAGCATTCCGTCTGGTGCGGGGAATTCTTCAATGACGACGAACGGCGCCAGCATGTTTTCCATTTCCCAAAGCCGGTCTCTTGCCGCTACTTCAGGATTGAAGCGCCAACGTGTCCACGGGTTGGCCTCTCCGTGGCGGACCTCGACATGATTGGAAAATAGCGGACACGAGAACGCAAAGTAACAAATGAAAGAGACTCGAATGAAAGACAGAACAGTCCTCTTTCCAATCATTGGAATTTTCGCCGCCGTACTTTTCCAATCATTGGAAATTTGCCGCGCGGCGGAACCGGCTTCGGCAAGTAACCCTGTGATAAGCACGGTCTCGCTGCTCGCCGAGATGACCGATGCGGACAATCTGGCGCGATTTCCCGAGCAGCCCTACAAGTGCGTCGAGGCGAGCAGCTATGATCGCAAGTCCATTTCTCCCGATAAGCCCGGCTGGTTCGCGAACCACGACACGAGCGAATTCATACGCAAGGAAACCGTCAACGGCCATGACGAGTATGTCATGATGGAGGATAAAGGCCCGGGTGCCATCGTCCGCCTGTGGTCGGCGTGGGCTGGAGGGGCGGAAAAGGCGACCTTACGCTTCTATTTCGACGGACAGACGGCCCCGGCGATCGAGGGCCCCGTTGAGGAAATTCTCGGTGGCCTCAAGATGGCGAACAAGCCCTTCTCTTCCATCGCCCCGGACACCACCAACAGGCCAAATCAACGCGCGCACAATCTGTTCTTGCCCATTTCATACGCCAAGGGATGCAAAGTGACCTATCAGCCGGACGCCAAACTCGGGCTTTATTGGTATCAGGTTCACTTCCGCAAATACGCCGAAGGCACACCGGTCGAAACCTTCAAAATGGCGGATCTGCCTGCATTGAAAGTCACGATAGCCGCCACAGCGGCGAAGTTGGCCGACGTGCCCGCGCTTCCGGTTGGATGCGCCGTGCGCACGCTCGACGCGAAGGAGTTGGCACCCGGTGCCACCGCCTCGCTGGACTTCACCGGCCCGTCGGCCTTGCGTCGAATCCGTCTGAATCTGGCGCAAAACACACCCGCCGCCGCCCTGTGCGACTTGGAAGTGCAACTTGATTTCGACGGCGTTCCCACCGTCCGCTGTCCGGTCGGCTATTTTTTCGCCATCGGCCCCCGCTTCGCTGACTACAAAACATGGATGCTCGAAAGCACCGGACAAACCATGGCGTGCCATTGGGTGATGCCCTTCGCCAAGGACGCGTCATTGCGTTTGGTCAACAATGGAAAAGCGCCCGTCACCGCGTCCCTTGAAGCGATCTCATCGCCGTGGGCGTGGGACAGACGCTCGCTGCACTTCCACGCCGAGCACAAGGAATATCGCGGTATCACCGGCTATGGCTGGAGCAAAGAAGTGAAGGATTGGAACTACGTCACCGTCAACGGATGCGGCAGGCATGTGGGCGACAATCTGTTTGTGGACAACACCCAGGCGTCCTCCCAAACGGGAAACATCTGGTGGGGCGAAGGCGACGAGAAAATCTATGTGGACGGCGAATCGTTCCCCTCGCAGTTTGGCACCGGAACCGAAGACTACTACGGCTACGCGCACGCGCGCCCGGAAGCCTTTTCCGCACCGTTCCACGCGCAACCCTACGCCAGCGGGGATCGCGCGTCCGGCGTGACCTCGGACCTGCGTCTCCGACTTTTGGACGACACCGTATTCACAAAATCACTCAAGTTCGACATGGAACTTTGGCACACAAAACCGCCGGCCGTGGATTGGATTCCCACGACTTTTTACTATTTGAAGCCGGAAGGGAAATAAGGTTGTCCTGAACCAAATCAAAAATGAAAGCATACCAATTCAACATCGCATTGTTGGCCACCCTTGTTCTTGTGTTTGCGGCACATGCCGCCCCAACCAACAGCACAAACCTCATCCCACCGTCGGGTCCGAAGGTTGCCACTAACTTGCTGAATAACTCGCGCGGCGAAATTCCCAGCCCGGCCTTACTGGGGAAAAATGTCCCGTATGTCATCCACGCCCCCAAGGGCGACTTCGACGGCAAACAATTGCCGATGGTGGTCTATATGCGCCATCTTCCCATCGAAAGAATCGGAACAACCTCCGACGAGGAATTGATCGCCGGATTTCTTGCGCAAGGGATGCTCGTGGCGGAGGTGGATTACGGAGGTCAGCGTTTTGGCACAAACAGCCAGAAGTATTACGACGAAGTGTCGTTTCTGTATGCCTCCTTCGGCGCTTACTACCCCCACACGCCGCCCTATATGCGTAGCTGGACTTTGGAAATTCCCGCGCGCATGGGCTACCAAGAGAAGGACAAAGTCCTTCCCATCCTCATTGACGGGAAGACATATACTGTGGATCCCGATTGGGTTTATGTCGTGCCGGAGGGCTACACGGTGATCCGCGACATTGAGGTGATGAAGTTGCACTGGGCTCCGCCGACGGATCGCGTGCGCATGGAACTCATCGCCCCATCCAAACCCAAACATTCCGTTCCGCTCGTGCTTGAAACAAGCACCACCGGCATCTGGCCTGTGTTGCCTGGAACCAAACTGAAAAAGGAAGATGAACGGCTGACCTTGTTTAACTGGAACACTCCGTATCCGATGAGTTACGCGCTTTCCGGCCATGCGGTGGCGATTCTGGCCAACATCTACGAGCGGACGCCCGACGGCAAGGAATGGAATTTCGGGATAGAAGCAGCCGAACGCAAGGCTTTCCGCATGCTTCGCGCCCGCAAGGCGGAGGTGGGATTAAGCGGGACAATCGGCATGATGGGCATTTCCAAATCCGCGTGCCGCGCCCTGATCATGGGGGCCAAACGGCCGGGGCAGAGTCCGTCCCTGGAAGCTGCCAAAGAGAACCAATATCCCTACAACATCTTCTTTCATGAAGCCCTGACGCCCGAACTGAAGGATCGTTTCTATCCCGAAATCGTCACGAAACAACTACCGTTCGTGCTCGGCCCCATTGACCTCGCCGGCGTGGCGGAGGAACGGGATGCCGGGCCGCATGCGGCGGAAAGCGACCGGCCCGAGGTGATCATGTTCGCCGACAGCGCCGCCCCGGGGGCAATGCTTCTTCCGTATGTGACGGCGCACATGCCGCCGATGGTGTACTCCGTCGGAGCCAACAAACCGCTGGGACACCGGTTCACGGAAATGGGCGTCAAGGAGTTTTGCGAAGCGCTCAAGGACCGCGGCGCCAAGGAAATCCTCTGCATCATCGAACCCGCGACAGGGCACGAATTCGACCGCGTTCACTACGACGAAATCTTGGCATTCTTCGACAAGTATCTCAAACCGGAGAACAAAGGCGTTTCAAGACCATGAGCAAGAATGTTCCAATCCTTGGAATCCTGGCCCTGGCATTTTTCCAATCATTGGAAACCCCACACGCCGCCGAACCGACCCCGGCAAGCAAGCAAACCGAAATCACCGTAAGCCCTACCGGCACTGTGCGCACGATGGCAGATGCGCAGATGGAAGCGCGGAAATCAAAGGCGTCCGTCATTGTCCGCGCCGGGACTTATTACCTCGCGGAGCCCTTGGTTTTCACGCCGGCGGATGATGGCACTACCTACACGGCCGCGCCGGGCGAACGAGTCGTCATCAGCGGCGGCATGAAACTCGATTTGAAATGGGAGCCATTTACAAACGGCATCATGCAGGCGAAGACGCCGGACGGTTTGCTTATTGATCAACTCTTCGTCAACGGCGAGCGACAACTTATGGCGCGTTATCCAAACTACGATCCAAAGATCAGGCCCTACGGCGGTTATGCTGCCGATGCGTTCAGCAAGGAACGCGCGGCGCGCTGGGCCGACCCGACCGGCGGGTTCATCCACGCGATGCACGCCGCGCATTGGGGCGGCTTCCACTACCGCATCACCGGCAAGAATGCGAATGGCGAAGTCACCTACGAAGGCGGCTGGCAAAACAACCGTCCGAGTCCCATGCACCCGCAGCACCGGTATGTCGAGAATATCTTCGAGGAACTCGACGCGACCGGCGAGTGGTTCCACAACGCCAAGACCGGCACGCTGAGCTACTTCCCGCCGCCAAGCGTGGACTTGCAGACAGCGACCGTCGAAGTTGTCCGCCTTCGGAATCTCGTTGAGTTTGCCGGCGCGAAGAACGTCACGCTGCGCGGTTTCATCTTTCGTCACGCGGCGCGCACCTTCATGGACACGCGCGAGCCGTTGCTGCGCAGTGACTGGACGATTTACCGGGGCGGTGCGCTGCTGTTCAACAACTCCGAAGATTGCACCGTCGCCGATTGCGAACTCGACCAGCTTGGTGGCAACGCCATCTTCGTGAACAACCGCAACCGCCGCGTCCGCATTGCCGGTTGCGACATCCACGATACCGGCGCGAGCGCCGTCGCTTTCGTGGGCGATCCGCAGGCGGTTCGCAATCCGCTTTTGGGATATGGCCTGCGACAGGACTACGCCACCATAGACAAGACACCCGGCCCGAAGACCGATAACTATCCATCCGACAGCATTGTTGAGGATTGCCTTATTCGGCACGTCGGTGTTGTCGAGAAACAGACGGCGGGTGTGACGATTGACATGGCGCAAAACATCACCATCCGGCATTGCTCAATTTACGATGCTTCCCGTGCCGGCATCAACATCGGCGACGGCTGCTGGGGCGGCAACGTCATCGAGTTTTGCGAGGTGTTCGACACCGTCATGGAGACCGGCGACCACGGTTCGTTCAACTCGTGGGGGCGCGACCGGTATTGGAACTTGAAAGGCGCACCGGCGGCGGAGTTGCCGGCACTGGCGTTGCTCGACGCCGTGAAGCCGAGCATCATTCGCAACAGCCGGTGGCGTTGCGATCACGGCTGGGACGTTGATCTCGACGACGGCTCATCGAATTATGAGATCTACAACAATCTCTTCCTCAACGGCGGCCTCAAGCTCCGCGAGGGATTCCACCGCCGCGTCTGGAACAACATCACCGTCAACAGCTCTCTGCATCCACACGCCTGGTATGCCGACAGCGGCGACATCGTGACCAACAACATCTGGATGAGCGCTTACCATTCCGCTGTGATGCCGAAGGACAAATGGGGAAAAGTGGTGGACGCGAATCTGTTCACAACTTCGGATGGCGACCGCACAAAGTTTGCCGGCAATGATTGCGACGCACATTCACTTGTCGGCGATGCGCTGTTTGTTGCTCCGGCCAAAGGCGACTATCGGGTGCGAGACGGATCGCCCGCATTGCAACTAGGTTTCCAGAATTTCCCGATGGATCAGTTTGGCGTGCAATCGCCGCGACTCAAAGCCATCGCCCGCTCTCCAGCCATGCCGGTGCCGGCCAAGACCAAGAGCGCATCGGCGACTCGCGTGACCGGCATCTGGATGGGCGCAGACATCGAAGATATTCAGGGCGAGGAATACTCTGCTTTTGGCGTCGCGCGCGAAAGCGGCGGTGTTCACCTGACAAAAGTGCCGAACGGCACCCGCGCCGCAGAAGCCGGTTTCCGCGACAACGATCTAATCCAAGGTGTCAACGGCAAACCCGTGCGCAACATACGCGAGTTGGTCGTGGCCGGTGACCCGCAGACCATTGCTTTCGTGCGCGGCCAGAAAACGGAACTCCTGACGCTCCGTCCATGAACCGTCAGAAACAGCGGACGCAAACAAATCAAACGGACAAACGAAAGCGTAACAAATGAAAAACAAAACAGTCTATTTTCCAATCATTGGAATTCTGGCTTTGGCACTTTTCCAATCATTGGAAATCACACGCGCGGCGGAACCGGTTTTGCAAAGCAACCAAGCCGAAACGAATGCGCCACCCAACCCGACAACCGCCCGCTTCCTGAAAGAGCGGGAAATTAACAGGAAGTTCGGTCATAATCAGCATCCTGATGCGCAATGGTTCCCTGATGCAGGCCTGGGGTTCTTCCTGCATTGGGACCAAAGCTCAGTGCGCGCCATGAGTATCTCTGATTGCAAGTTTGGCCGCATCCTTTTAAGCCCGGATACCAAACTCAGTCCGGCCGAATGCGCCCGCATCGTTCGCGACAAGGATTACGACCTCAAAGGTAAGCCGGTCATAACCCCGAACGAATACTGGGGACTGGCGAAGGAATTCAATCCGACCAACTATCACCCGGAAGTCTGGCTGAAGAAAGCGAAGGACGCCGGATTCAACTATGCCGTCATGACCGTCAAGCACCACGGCGGATTCTGCATGTGGCCATCCGCCTATGGCGAACTCAACACGAAGAACTCGGCGATGCAGGGACGTGACTTGGTGAAAGAATATATCGAAGCCTGCCGTGCCGTGGGATTGAAGGTGGGGTTGTATTTCTCCGGCCCCGATTACTATCTCGACCGCGATTACCACGCTTTCCTTCTCAACCACCACACCGGCTTGGATCAAAAGTATCCGGGGCAGTTCCCGGATCTCGACTTGGATCTAAATCCTAGGCCGCGCGTCGTGCACGCGCCGGAACAACTCGCCGCTCATAAGGAATACCTCGCCAAGATGATCCGTGGCCAGTTGGAGGAATTGTTGACGCACTACGGCAAGATTGATGTGCTCTGGCTCGATGGCCCGCCGCAAAGCGGAGGAGACATGGGTGATGAGGTGATGCCCTTCTCGCGCATCCGCGAACTCCAACCGGGCATCATTGTCAGCGATCGCTTCCATCACCACGGCGACTTCACCTCCGTCGAGGTTGGCATGCCCCAACCGGAAAGAACCTGGCTCGACGCGAACGAATGGGGAGAGTTCTGCGATGTTTGGGCGGGAAGCTGGTCTTATACCAAGCATCCCTACAGGCCGTTGGTTGCGGTTTTGTCCAGACTGACACGGACCCATTCCATGGGGTTTAATTATCTGCTGGATGTCGGCCCGATGGCCGACGGCAATCTTGACCCCGCCGCCTACGAAAACATCGCCAAACTATCGGACTGGATGAAAGTCAATGGCGAGGCCATCCACGGTACGCGTGCGCTCCAAGGCAAAGAGACAGCCAGCGTGCCGGCCACATCCAAAGGAGACGACCGCTACCTGTATTTGGTCCCTGCCATCAAAAACGATAACGATTATCTGGCCCCTGCCTTCATCAGCGAAAAGAATGACCCGCTTTCCCGTGTATCCATCACAGGGCTTGCTGGTGACTATCAGGCACAATTGCTCGGTGGCAGCACATTGCCGCTCACACGGGATGGTTACACAATTACTGTGGCGATTCCTGCGGGCATCCCGGGCGACACCGTCCGCGTGGTCAAACTTTCACCGAAACAGTGAGGCTCGAAACATTCCTGTGAGAAATATCTTTCGCCACATCGTCGCCGTCTGCCCGCTTGTCGCCATCGCAACAACCGGTTTCTCCGGAAACATTCCCTTTGGCGAGATGAAGCAGTGGCTCCATTTCACCCGCGCCGATCTTGACGAGATCGCCGTCGCAAACGGGCAGCTCGATTTCTCTTCTCGCTTTGTTTACGAAGGCGACTACTCCCTGCACTGGAAATACACGCACGGCAGTACACTTACTTGGACCTGTAACGACGAACAGCTTGGCAAAGCGCCAACCTTCTACTTCACCGCGCTTGAACCTCAAATCAAAGGCCACCTGCCTTCAACCTTTCAAATCCAATTTCTGGACGCGAAGAGCAATATCGTTTGTCATGGCGACATGCCGCTCGTCCGCAGGTTCTGGAATCGCTGCATTATCCGACTGACTACCAACGTGGATAGTAGCAATGGCGGCAGATGTGAGGTCGGTATCACGAATCTTGTCGGAGTCATCCCTGACAAAGTTTCCGCCGTCCGCATCATTCCGCTCTCCAAGAGTTCCGGCGAACTCTTCCTTGGCGGCTGGATACTCACCAAGGAATGGATGCTGCGGCGCGACGACACCGCCGAGGTTAATGGCTTTCCCCAAGCCAGCCCGCCGGATGCCAGCAGCATCCCGGAACCTTCCGTCGCGGAAATCGCCGCCGCCAAGGCCATCGAAGAGCAGCTCGAAAGCGGCTTCATGGCGGATTGGTTCAACGGCATCGGGAAGCCTTATGACGCCATCGTCGCGGAAGTCATCGCGCACTATCAGGAGTTGAATATCCGCCGCACGTCCGAAGGCATGGCGGGAAGAAATATGCTGATGGAAGAGATCCGTCGCAGAAGCTGGTGTTCCTGCCCCGTTCCCACGAAATATCAATTGGAAGAATACAAGGCCACGGACTTCGCGAAAAACACATTGCACGGCTACGGCGACTTCGGCAACGGGGCGCACGCTTACTGCACGCTTATGCTCGACATCGCGAACTGCTACCGTCGCGATACCGATGCCAGCCGCAAGGTCGCGTTGCTCGGCATGTATGAAATGATGTTCGACTACAGCCAATACCTCAGCGGCTTCCCCGGCACCTGGTTCGGCGGCGAAGGCTATGTCGAGTCCGCCTTTCTCATGCGCAAGGAACTGATCGCCTCCGCCCGTCTCGACAACAAACTGTTGGAACTCCTCCGCCAACAAGTCAGGTTTGATCGTATCTTCCTCGACCACTCCATTTACAACACGGCCCATCCCGGCGATCTCGGCGAAGATTGCGACTATACCCGCATCACCTCCGAACGCCTCATTCACCTATCGCTCATGGAGCCTGATCGCAGAATCAGAATCCACTATTTACATTCCTTCCGACGCTGGTTTAGCCGCATTGTGCTGGCCTATTCACCTGGCGTTTCCGACACCTTCAAGCCGGACGGTTCCATCAACCATCACTTCGGACTTCAGTTTGGTTATGGAACGGGTGCCATGATGACCGCTGCCCGTGTGATTCACCTGCTTGCTAAAACGCCTTTCGCCATCGAGCCAACCGGTCACGCCCTGTTCAAGAAGTCGCTGATGTTGCGGCGCTGCTTCAGCCGGAACGGACTCGATCCGCTCACCTTGTCGGGAAAGGAAGGACTGACATATCCCAACACGCTTCTTACCGCGCCTTACCGGCTCATGGCACTTGCTGGAACGCCTGATGGAAGCCAAGCGATTGATCCGGACATGGCCGCCGTTTATCTCCGGCTCGCTTCAGAGAAGAAGGGAAAGCCGACCGATTGTGATGACGCCGCGATGGCGCTTTTTGAACAGGCAAAAATCCGGCCCGATGCTGTTCCGCAAGGACACTGGACTTTGGGCTGGTCCGCTGCCGCCATCCATCGCCGCGACGACTGGCTTCTCTCTGTCCGGGGTTACAGCCGCTATGCCTACAGCCGCGAAAGCGGACATCCCGGCAATGACTGCCATGTCAACCCGCATCTTGGGTTCGGAACGATGGAACTTCTGACGCCATCGAATTGCAGGCCGAGTTACAGTTCTTTCTATCACGAAACTGACATAGGAGTGGCTGGCTTCGACTGGACCAAGTTCCCCGGCACGACGGATGTCTTCCTGCCGCTTGATAAGCTCTCCTGGGTTGGTGACTGGGGGCATCGCTCGGACCAATCCTTCGTCGGCGGTGTTGATGCGCCCAACGGTAATGGCGTCTTCGTCCTTTCCCTTCATGGTCCAAAGAAGATCGGACTCGATTCCTTCCACGCCCACAAGACATGGTTCTTCTTCGGCGACACCATCGTCTGCCTCGGTTCCGGCATCCGCGACACAATCGCTGACCACGAAACCGGCACGACGCTCTTCCAAGATGTATGGCGTCAGCCCGATGCCAAAGGAAACACCAGCGCACCTCTTTTCTTGAACGTAGCCACCAGTACCAACACATTTCCGTTCGATAAACAGGGACAACTTTCCTTGCCGCAATGGCTGATTAACCGCCAAGGTATCGGCTTCTATATCTATCCGGGGCAACAGCTCAACATCTGCCGTTCCGAACAACATTCCCCATCCTCTGACGGCAAGAAAGAGACTGTTGGCAAATTCACGACCGCCTGGCTTTCCCACGGCCACGCCCCGACAAACGCCTCTTACCGCTATCTCACGCGCATGGGTGCCACGCCTGAAACAATGACCGTCCTCTGGGATTCCATGAGCACGAACACTCCCTTCGAAATCCTTCAGCAGGATGACACCGCGCACATCGTGGCGTCGAAATGCGATGCAACAACCGGCTATGTAATCTTCAAGGCTGATGCCGCGTTGAGCAACGATACCGTCACCGCCGCTTCCCATCCGTGCGTCATCACCACTCACCGTTCAAATGACGATATGGTTCTATCCATCGCCGATCCCGATCTGAATTTCATAGACAATGAGAAAGCTCCAACCCAATGGGGATGCAGCAAACCCTCCACCATCGCTGTCACGCTGCATGGACGCTGGAAAACCGAAGATAACTCGACAGCCGCCGTCACCCATCCCGAAACCGGAGACACCGAAATCACCATCCGATGCAATGACGGCCTGACCTCCTCCATCACGCTGAAACCCGGGAATGTGAAATGAATAGTATTTCCAATCATTGGATATTTCGGCGGCGTTCAATTCCAAAGAGGCGAATTCACTTTTCAATGGGCGGGAAGAAAAAAGTCGCATGACCCACTCGGTTGGTCCGAAGGATTCGGACACACAACAAACAACCGGAGAGGGACGATGCGACATCACGAACAT
>CAIVKH010000306.1 GCA_903906425.1 uncultured bacterium | reverse complement strand
TTGGTCGGAATGTAGGCGGAAATGTCCTGCGCTTCGGTCTCGATGATCGGCAGGGCCGTGAGCGATCCGCCGCCTCGTTCCTTGCACAGATGCGTTGCCCGCTCCAGCATCCGTGAATGAATATAGAAGATGTCGCCGGGGAAAGCTTCGCGTCCGGGTGGCCGCCGGAGCAGGAGCGAAAGCTCCCGATAGGCGCGAGCGTGCTGCGTCAGATCGTCATAAATTATCAGCACGTCGCGCCCGGCTTGCATAAAATGTTCCGCGATGCTCGTCGCGGCATAAGGCGCGATATAGGCGAGACCGGGCGCATCGTTGCCCTCGGTTACAACCACGACGGTGTAATCCATCGCGCCTTTTTCACGCAGATTGGCCACGGCCTTGGCCACCGCGGAGGCGCGCTGGCCGATGGCGCAATAGACACAGATCACACTCTTCTCACGCTGGTTCAAGATGGTATCTATCGCGATGGCTGTCTTGCCCGTCTGCCGGTCACCCAAAATTAATTCGCGCTGGCCGCGCCCGATGGGAATAAGCGCATCAATGACCATGAGGCCGGTTTGGAGCGGCACGGTGACGGGCGAGCGATCCATGATAGGCGCGGCGGAGCGTTCGATGGGCAGGCGCTCGCTTATGTTCACCGGCCCCTTGCCATCAAGTGCCCGACCGAGCGGATCAATGACGCGCCCCAGCAATCCATCGCCCACCGCCACATCCATGACCCGGCCCGTGCGCGTAACTTCATCACCCGCGTGCAGGTCTTGATATTCGCCCAATAGAACGACACCAATTTCGTCCTCGTCCACATTGAACGCGATGCCGAGCACATCGCCGGGAAACTTTACCAATTCCTCAAAACCCACGCCGGGAAGACCGGATACTTTGGCGATGCCGGTGGCGATACTGATGATCGTGCCCACCTCGCGCGGCGTCAGTTGTGGCGTGAAAGATTCGCGCACCTGGCTAAGTCCATCGAATGCGCGATCCAAGACACTCTGCAAACTTTCATGCTCGGTGCTCATTGGCTCTATATCGGGTTCGAGACTTCCAATGATTGGAAATTCCGCCGGCGGTTATTTCCAATCATTGGAACTCATGTTGATTTCTTTTCCGAATTGGCAGTGGGTTCTTCACTCTTAGGCTCCGCCGTGGTTTCTGGCTTTGGCATAACCTTGACTTCCGGTTTAGGTTCAGGCTTGTCCTTTTCTTTCAGAAGTTCGCCAACGCCCTTTTCAAGCGACGCGAGATAATCCGCGATGCTCCACGCTATCTTTTGTCCATTCGTAGTCAGTTCTATACCGCTGACCAAATCGGGCGCGGCTTCGAAATTGATGTGGATGTCAGCCGAGAAGGTTTCGTTGAGAGCCTTTTGTATCGTCGCGCGTTGCTCCGCAGGAAGCTCAAACGCACTGCGCACAAGCGCAGGGTTTGATGCTGTCTTCAACGCGTCGCCGAAGCTTTCTTTTGCCTTGCCGTCCATCTCTCGCAAGCGGCGGATGAACACCGCGCCCAGACGTTCTTCGAGACTTGTCGTCGCGAGATCTGCCAGCGCCTTTCGCGCGATGGCAAACACTTCCTGCTGGGTCCGTCGAGTGATCGCTTGACCGAGATTCCTGGCATCGTTTCTAAGTGTTTCCTGCCGTTTGGCGCTCAAGGCATCGGCTGCCTTTCGCGCTTCGTCGAGGAGCCGCTGGCGCTCGACTTTCGCATCGTCCGTCGCCTTGGCCAGGAGTGCGGCGCGCTGTTTGTCGAACTCCTCGTTCTTGTGCTGGAACTCGTCACGCTCCTTTTGAGCTTCCGCCTTCTTCGCGTCTGCGTCAGCAAGCTCCTTGGCAATCCGCTTCTCCCGCGTGTCTATGGCATTGAGGATGGGTTTGTAAAGAAAGCGCTTCATCAGCCACACCAGAATGAGGAAGTTTAGCGCCTGCGCTGCGATGGTGAACCAGTCTATCAACATAAAGTTACTTTCCTGCTACTTTTGCCGTTTCGGCGATGACGTGGTTCCAGAACGGGTTGGCGAATATCAGAATCATTGAGACCACGAAGCAGTAGATGGCTGTGGACTCGATCATAGCCAGACCAACAAACAGGGTGCGGGTGATGGTGGCGGATGCATCGGGCTGCTGCGCCAGCGAAGTCAGTGCCGAAGAGACGGACCTTCCTTCGCCCAGTGCGGGTGCCATGCACCCGATACCGGTCGTAATGCCGGCGGTGACGATTGACGCCACCGCGATGATAGTCATGCTGTCCATAATATATCCTTTCGTTGTTTCATTGTTTGCTCAAGTTGTTGGTACTGGTTCAGGAATAGTCTTGGGCTTGCGAGTGCGCGTGGCAGCAGCAATATAGACTGCAGCCAGTATGCTGAAGATGTAGGCCTGCACCATTCCGGTGAGCAAACCAAGCAGCGTCATGACAATAGGAAAGATGAACGGTGTGATCGTCAGCAGAATGCCGATAATCATCGCACCGCTCATCATATTGCCGAACAGACGGACGGCCAGCGCCAGCGTGCGCGAAAGTTCACTGATGATGTTAAACGGAAGCATGATTACTGTCGGCTCCATATAAGATTTGAGGTAGCCGCCCATGCCCTGGTCCTCGATACCGAAAAGCGGCACGGCCACAAACACGCACAGCGCCAGTGCTGCTGTGGTCGAGAGCGAAGCCGTCGGCGGTTCGTAGCCGGGAATAATCGTGCAAAGGGCCGCCAGTGCGACAAACAGGAAGAGCGTGCCAAGAAAACCGATATATTTCTCAGGGTGTTTGAGACCGACTTCTTCGATTTGTTTTTCTATCGCCGTGACGACGATTTCGAGCAAGTTCTGCCAGCGGGAACGCTTCAAATCCGTGGAAAGTTTGCGCGTGATAAGTTTTGAACCGATGGCCAGCACGAGCATAAGTCCCCACGTGAACACAATCGTGGCGTTGAGCTTGATAAACCCATGTTGCCAGAAAATCATCTCGTCGGGACTAAGATGCATGGCTGGCCTCTGCCAAGTTAGTTGCCTTTTCCACAGGCCTGGTGAGCCGCGTCACGATAAGGCGCGCGATGACGAATCCAAGAAGACATAGCACCAACCGCTCCCAATGACCGCCAGAGACAAAGTAGAATCCAACGAGGATGGTGCCTGTCCGCACGAGCAAGCTGCCGAGAAAAAGAAATGCCGGATGTTTGGACGAAAGACCTTTCTGCACCGTCCACCAAAGGCCGCCGAAAAATATTGCTCCGAGCAAGAGGCCCGACACCAAGGCGAGTGACAGAGTCAGAAAATCATTCATCGCCGTCCTCCTGTTGATCCCGCATCGCCTTGTCTTCCTTGGCAACCCAATGCCACGCATTCAAGCAGCCGATACAAAGTCCGGCAACCAACAGTGCGAGCGTCCAGGAATGCTGACTGGGATGGTGTTTGTCCAGCCAGATACCGAGCGCTGCGCCGAGCAACGTCGGAACGACCACCGACCAGCCGATGAGTCCCATCATGCCAAGGCCGAACCAGACACCCTGTGTGGATTTGCGTGCCTTGAGCTTGCGCGCCGCCTTCGCGGCGACCTGCCCGGCGAGGGTCGAATCGTTCTTCGCGGATTTATTTGGATAGTCATTCATGTTTAAGGGTCGCAAAGCGACGAAGTAATCCACTTTCCAATTTCGCCATGACCGTGCGGACACTTTGCTCACGCTCATCAAGGGTCAGAAACTCCTTCTCCACCAAATCTTGCAATTGGCCGAGATCTGTTCCGCTAACAGCCCGGCGAACGGAAATGAGCACATCCAGGCCGGTCTTGACCATGACGCCTTCATCCACGGCCACCAAAGCTTCCCCGTCGGATTCCGTCTCGTAAATCAGAATACCCGGCACGATCGCTGCGACACAATCGAGCCGGTGTGGCAAAAGTCCAAACGAGCCTTCATGTGTCTCCGCTACGATCCGCAACACGCCGGCTTTCTCGGCGAAGATCTGGAACGGCAGGAGAACTTTAAGATGCATGAGCGTCGGCGGCATGTTCGACCTCCGGCTTAGGTTTCGGTTCGGGCTTTGGCTGTGATTCGGGCGTGGCTTTGACCGAGGTATCGGCAGCAGGCTTCGGTTCGGCCTTGGCCGCAGGCTTTGACTCCGGTTTGGCCGGGGCGACGGGAGCTACAGGTTTCGCTTTTCCTTTCGCTTCAGAAATCGGCCCGATCATGTAGAGCGAGCTTTCAGGATAGTCTTTGAATTCGTCGCGCAAGATTCGCTCACATCCATCCAGCGCATCCTTGAGGCTGACGAGCTTTCCTTTGAGTCCGGTGAACTGCTCGGTTGTGAAAAAGGGCTGGGTAAGAAAACGCTCCAGCTGGCGCGCGCGGACTACCACGTTGCGATCCTCCGGCGAAAGCTGCTCCAGACCCAGCATGGCGATGATGTCCTTGAGCTGGCCGTATTGCGCGAGCGTCCGGCGGATTTCCTGCGCGAGGGCGTAATGCCGTTCGCCGACGATGCCCGGCGTGGCCATCTTGGAACTGGATTGCAGCGGGTCAATCGCGGGAAAAAGCCCTTCGCTCGCCCGCTTGCGCGAGAGCACGATGGACGCGGAAAGATGCGAGAATGTATGAACTGCGGCCGGATCGGTGAAATCGTCCGCAGGCACATATACCGCCTGGATGGACGTGATCGCACCGGTATCTGTATTGGCGATGCGTTCCTCCAATCCCGATAACTCAGTTCCCATCGTAGGCTGATAACCCAGACGCGATGGCATCTGTCCCATCAAGCCGGAGATTTCCATCCCGGCCTGGATGAATCGAAAAATGTTATCCACAAGCAGCAGCACATCGCGGTGTTCGTCGTCCCGGAAATACTCGGCCATCGTCAGCGCGGCATGGCCCACGCGGAACCGGCTGCCCGGCGGCTCGTTCATCTGGCCGAAGACCATCACCATGTGCGGCAACACGCCGGCTTCCTTCATGTCGCGATAAAGTTCTTCACCTTCACGACAACGTTCGCCAATGCCGCAAAAAATGCTTATGCCCTCGTGATGCCCGATCATGTTGTGGATCATTTCGGTCAGCAAAACAGTCTTGCCGACGCCCGCCCCGCCGAAAAGTCCCGCCTTGCCGCCGCGCTCCAGCGGCACGAGCACATCAATCACCTTGATGCCGGTTTCGAAGATTTCAGACTTGGTTGAACGTCGTACAAGAGGTGGCGGCGCGCGATGCACGGAACGCCATTGGATGTCGGATACAGCCGCTTCGCGATCAATGGTGTTCCCAAACACATCGAACATTCGTGAGAGAATTCCTTTGCCGACCGGTGCCTGCAACGGCCCGCCCGAATCCGCCACCACCATGCCACGGGCGAGTCCTTGAGTAGGCGTCAATGCGATCCCGCGCACGTGACGCGCATCGCGCTGAGCCAGCACTTCGATGACGATGTGTTTTTCCGCCCCCGCGTGCAGCACGGAATAGATCGGCGGCAAATGCCCGTCGAACCGCACATCCACAACGCTGCCCCTCACCGAGGCAACCGTCCCCAGATTCATCGCCGAAGTCTTGCCTTCAGTAAGTGTCCGTTGCTGAACTGCGCAAGGCGTGCTCATATTCGCGTCGGTCTCGCCCGGAGCCGCTACTCTTCTCCTATCCACCGCCGCGCCACCGCCGCGTCGGCGTGATCGAAGTATCGGATTGTCGCTTTTGTGAATGGCTTGCAGAATGTCGCCATCCCGTGTTGCCACTTCTTATCCCCGACCATTGCGAGCCGTTCGATGTCGGCGAAATGTTTCACATCGAACTTGATATCTTCCCATAGCGCGCCGGCATCCCAGCCATGGAAACCGGTCATATCGAACAACACGCGCAACTTCCCATGCTGCCGGACGAATCGCTCGAACTCGGGCACGAAGTGCTCGTAATCCGCCTTTACCAGCTTTCCGCTGACGTGAACGGCAAGGATCTTCCCGCCGTTTTCTTCATTGAGCTTAATAGACATCTTGCTTCCTCTCATTTCTTGATAACTGAGTGTTCACAATCGTATTTTGGAAAACGTTACGCGATAAACTGATCATTGCCCATGGGGTGAAACCCTACCGCGGACGATGACTTCCAATCATTGGAAAAGACCGTTGCCTGAGTTTCCAATGATTGGAAAAGAACGTCGCCAGATTTTCCAATCATTGGAAGTATTTGATGCTGGCAATACTCCGCGTTTCATCATGCTAGATAGTCATGTACGACTTCGCCCAGACCGAGCGTCAGATCGGCGACAAAGTGCAGGGCTGATTGAAACTTGAGTACCGGCAAATCGGATACCGGCGCAAGCGCGTGCGGATGGAGTTCCAGCGATCCCGGTCCGGTCCATGCGCCTTTGAGCGTCACATTAGTTGTGTAATAGCGCACCAGTTCGCAGATACGCGGCGAACCGTCAACGTGGGGAATGATCTTCAGCACGAAATTGGGCGCGGCAAGTGCGGCGAGTACTGCGGCGTGATCCGCCTCCTTGTGCTTGAATCCCATCGTCGCCGTGGCGATGCGAACTCTGCCATAGTCGAGCGTGCCTACCAGAGTATCGGTTTCGACAGCAAGCTTCGGCGATGCGCTTTTCTTTGGAAATCCCCACAACTCACGTCCGCCGGCGATGGCCGGCTGATCATTCAGGTACATTCCATGCACATAGTTGCCTTGCGCGCCGCGAAAGCTTACCGGAATGATCTGGCCGGACTCGGTGTAGTCGCCGAAGCCGGATGAATCGGGCATACGGATGAATTCGAACTTCACAAGCGGCTCTGAAATCTCCAGCGGCTCGGGGACCACCGCGCGCAGCGCTTCCAGTTCAGTGCGATAGGTGATAACAAGAAATTCCCGACTTCTAAATTGGTAAGGTCCGCGCGGGAATGCCGGACTGGTAAGCGGCATCGCGAATGCCGTGGCTTTGACATCTGAGATATTCATTTCAGCCGCCGTAAAACGGAGACGCAATTGGTGACGGCGGAGCCGCCCACATTGAAGGCTACGCCCACCGATGGTGTCTTCTTGGTAAGCTTCGCTCCGATGGGTTCGCCCACAAGCTGCTTGTAAATCAGCGCGTGCATGGAGACGCCGGTGGCACCGACGGGATGTCCCTTCGCCTTCAAACCGCCGGATAGATTCACTGCACACCTGTCATCCGAGCGGGTGAAGCGTCCTTCCAGATAGTCGTGTCCCGCACAGCCGTCCTTGGAAAGTCCAAGAGCTTCCGTACACAGTAGCTGATTGATCGTGAAGCAGTCGTGAACCTCGGCCAAATCCACATCGGAGATAGCGATCTGCGCCTCGGCGAAGGCGCGTCGTACGGCTTCCTTTCCTGCCATCAGATCATACATGTTTGGACGCACGGACACAGCCAGACGCTCGTTCACGTGGCCGATGCCGGCGATCTC
>CAIVKH010000305.1 GCA_903906425.1 uncultured bacterium | reverse complement strand
GCATGGCAGCCTCCCTTCAAAAGAGACCACCGTCGGGAAAGGAATCTTCAAATTGAAATCGAAAAATGGTGTGACCCGCGTCTCACCCGCACCAGTACGACGCGAAATGAATCGACGCTCATGTTTGACCGGACAGTAGTGACGCGCCGGCCTTTTCCAATCATTGGAAATCACGGTGAGTCTTTCGCGGTCGGCGAGAGCTTTCCAGGAGATCAGGGAGGCGAAACGGCCGCGCGGACGGGCCGCTTTCAGCCGCGGTCGAGCTTGATTTCCATCATCGAGATGATCATCGCGTTCATGATCGTTTGCGCGCCGAGGATCAGCAGCAGCATGCCGGCGATGCCGAGGCGCACGTGGTGCATCGCGCCGAGGCCGGTGGCGAGCCATCCGACGAACATCGACCCCAGAACGATCAGACCGGCGAGCAGCACCGTCGCGCCGCCGAGAAGCCAGAGGTCGAGGGGAAAAGGTTTGATGCGCTGCGCGCGGCGGATGTCGCGCGGGAGATAACCGGCGAAGTGGACATAGTATTCTTCGATCTTGTCGAACCAGAGCGCCTGGCAGCCGAGGATAAGAAGCGGGATCGAATAGAAAAGATAGTGATAGTCGAAAATGCGGCCGAAGATCGTCAGGCGGGCCGGCAGGACCACGGTCGTGATGAGCACGCCGACGAGCAGCATCGTCCAGCCGGGAATCTGAAACATGACGTGCGGTGCGAAAAGCAGAATGAACCGCAGGTGCCTCCAGCCGTCGCGCCAAGGCCGAAGATGCGGCGGACGGTCGCGCGTGTCGGCCAGCAGCGAGCACGGACGCTCGGTCACGCGCAGGCCGTAAAGGCCGGCCTTGATGATCATCTCACTCGCGAATTCCATGCCGCCGGAAACCGGCGCGAGCCATTCGAACGCGGATTTTTTCAGCGCGCGCAGGCCGCAGTTGCAATCAGAAATTCGCACGCCAAAAAATGTGCGGATCAGCCGGCTCAATACCGGCGTGCCGACATGCCGGTGCAAAAACGGCATCGCACCATCGGCAATGTTCCCGCGGAGCCGGCTGCCCATCACGATGTCCGCACCGGATTTCAAATCGGCAATGAACGGCACCGCCTCGCGAAAATCGTACGTTCCATCCGCGTCGCCCATGATGATGAACTCTCCAAGCGCCGCGCTCATGCCTGCGATCAACGCGAAACCGTAACCGCGTTTCGCGACCAGAACGACGCGCGCTCCTTCGCGCCCGGCAATTTCAACACAGCGATCCGTGGAACCGTTGTCCGCCACGATCACCTCGCCCGGCATCCGAGCCAGCGCGATGGCCTCTTTCGCATTCGCGATGGCACGCGCCAGCGTCACCTCCTCATCGAGACACGGGATGACAATCGAAAGCTGGACCGGCACGATGCTCACGAAAAATCTTTCATTAATTCCGCCAGTTCCGCTTCCACATTGCGAGCGCGGACTTCGGCCAGCCTTTTCGTCTGCGATTCGAGAATCTCACCGCGCAACGAATCATCGTTCAAAACGCGGTGCATGAGTCCGGCGAGTTCCGCCGGCCTGAGGTCCTCGAACATTGCGCCGGCGCCATTCAGTGCCTCGGGAATTCCGCCGGTTTTCTGTGCTATCACCGGCACGCCGTAGTGCATCGCCTCCAGCAATGGCAGGCAGAAACCTTCGTGTCTGCTCGCCGTCACAAAAAGATCGGCGTGCTTGTAATAAGTCTGAATCTGCGCCTCCGACGCGAACCCGGTGAATCCGATATTTTGCAGATCGAGTTCGCCGGCAAACATCCGAAGCATCGCAAAATAGCGGGGACAACTTCGCTCCGAGCCGACGATGAGCAGGCGACTGAACGGATTCATCGCCTTGTGATACCAGTAAAACGCCTCGATCAGCGCCTCGATGTTTTTGTTCGGCGCGATCCGGCCGACGAAAACAATCGTCTTCAACTTCACGGCGAGTTGCGCCAGTGCAACCGGATCTTCGGCCAAGCCCGGCTGAGGCGGCGCAAATAGCAGCGGCAGCACGCGGACATTTTTCAACCCAAGCGCTGACAACTCGGCCGCATTGAATGCCGAGTCCGCCCAGATGGCATCGGCCTTTGCGCCGATTTCCGGGAGCGCCGCCCGGGCGGCTCGCAACTGGGCAGCCACGCGATCGTCGAAACCATCGAAAAAATCCGCGGGCGTGATGTTGTGATAGATCATGATCTTCTTCGCGTTCGAAGCCGCGAACAGATCAAGGGCCGGAGAACCGATCGAATAATGGTGAATCGCGACAGCACCGGCATCGCTCCGATATTCCGAAAGCGGACGGAACTGACCGGTAAGCGACGGGCTGACATGTCGCGGATCGGCGAAAATGTCCGAAGCCCATCCGGCCTTGCGGAGAATATCCCGCATCGCGACCGCTTCGTGCGAGATCGCATCGCCATCGGCAAAACCGGCCAGCAACTGGTCCGCCCGGCGGCTCATTTCGCACCGTCCGCATTGCGATCAAGCTTGTCCACGCGTTCGCGCAGCCGGCGGATTTCATCGCGTTGGAATTCTAGCGTCGCCGCGAGCTGTGAGTTCACGAAATTCTGGCGCGAGACAATCCGGTCGTGTTGATAGCGCAAAAGTTTCCAGAGAAATATCCTGACACTCTGAATGACCGCTCCTGCCGTTCCGGGTTTTCGGGGTACATCGAACTTCGCCACATCAACGTGGCTCTTGCGGCGGACTAGCTCCGTCCAGCGATCCAGAAATTCCGGTTCGCTTTTCGCATCGCGCAGCGAAAGGGCGTGCTGTTGTCCCAGCACGCCGGCGTGGACCGGATCTCCAGCCAAATTGTCGGCCCCGGATTTCAGTGCCGGGCCGAATTCGGCCGTGCGGTCTATGTTGGCAATTATGATTTTCATGTCGCGACTGCGGCCACGCGTTGCTAACAATTCGCGATTCGCCGCTATTTGGGCGGTGAATCTAATGTGCGATGGATGATTTAGCCAAGAGTAATGACAATGCGGCGGAGACGGCCTCTTCTGCGGCCAATTTCCCCGAAACCGCGGACATTCATACCTCGTCCGACGAGTATGCAGGCCGCTTCGCAGGAAAAATCGGCACGTGGATGCTCGGCGTTCAGGAAAGAACCACGCTGGATTTTCTGAAATCGTCCGGCGCAAAAACCGTTCTCGATGTCGGCGGCGGCCACGGCCAGCTCGCGCGGCCGCTCGTGCGCGATGGCTACCATGTGACCGTCATTGGCAGCATGCCAGAATGCGCGCACCGGATTGAAGATCTGATTGCCGTAAACAAATGCCGATTCGAAGTTGGAAATGTGATCGCCCTGCCCCACCCCGACAAATCGTTCGACGCGGTCATTTCATTTCGCCTCGTGATGCACTGCGAGCAGTGGCCGCAATTGATTTCCGAATTTTGCCGCGTCGCGAAGAAAGTCGTGATCATTGATTATCCGACAAGCCAAAGCGTCAACAGCATCGCTCCCGCGCTTTTCGGCGCGAAAAAGAAGCTGGAAAAGAATACGCGCGAATGGCGGATGTTCCGCCACGACGAAATTCTCGGTGAATTCGCGAAGAATGGATTTCGCGAAGCAAACCGCACAGGTCAGTTTTTCTTCCCGATGGTTTTGCATCGCGTCCTGAAAATGCAGCTGGTTTCCGCCGTCCTCGAAGGAGTGACTCGTGCGCTCGGTCTCAATCGGCGGTGGGGATCGCCCGTCATCGTGAGCCTGACACGATGAAAGTTCTCGTTCTAGCGCCTCATCCTTTTTATCAGGAACGCGGCACGCCGATCGCGGTGAACCTGCTTCTTCGCGCGCTGGGCGAACTCGGCCACACCGTGGACCTGCTGACTTTTCCCGAAGGCAGCGACGTTTCGCATCCCGGCCTCACGATTCATCGCGTCCGCGGTTTCGGCCTTGTTCGCGGCGTGCGTCCCGGCTTTTCGTTCAAGAAGCTGGTACTCGACGGATTCATGCTCTGCCGCGCGATTTCGCTGGCCGCGCAAAGAAAGCCCGACGTGATTCACGCAGTCGAGGAATCGGTATTCATCGCCCGAATTCTTCGCGCGATTTTCAAGATTCCATATTTATACGACATGGATTCTTCGATCCCCGACCAGATCGTCGAAAAAAATCCCGGATTGTCGTGGCTGCGCGGACGAATGCACAAAATCTTCCGCGGTGCCGTTTCAAAATCGCTCGCGGTAATTCCCGTTTGCCCCGCGCTCGCCCGGATCGCGCAAGAGGAATACGAGCCGCAACACATCATCGAACTGCACGACATTTCTCTGCTCGATCACACCGCCGAAATCCCGACCGCCGGCCTCCGCGAGCAAATCGGCGCGCGCGGGCTGATCTTCATGTACATCGGAAATCTTGAGCATTATCAGGGCGTCGGTCTGCTCATCGAGGCATTCTCGCTCCACCACAAACGCCGCCGCGACGACACACTCGTCATCATCGGCGGCCCGCAATCGCTGATTGTCGAACAAAAGAAACGCGCCGCCGAACTTGGCTGCGACGTCGCGGTGCACTTTCTCGGCCCACAGCCCGTCGCGATGCAGCCAGCATTTTTCCGCGAAGCCGACGTGCTCGTCTCGCCGCGGCTCAAGGGCCAGAATACGCCGATGAAACTTTATTCCTATCTCGACTCAGGCCGCCCCGTCCTCGCCACGCGCCTCTACACGCATACGCAAATCGTCACCGACGAAGAATGTATGCTGGTCGACCCGACGCCCGAACAACTTTCCGAAGGCATGAGAAAACTCGCCGCCTCGCCCGAACTCCGCCACCGCCTCGCCGCCGAAGCGAGGACACTCATCGCGCACAAGCACAGCTATCCAGTTTTCAAGGCCACCGTCGAAACCATCTACAAGCTCGTCGCGGAGTCGCTGGAGAAGAAGTTCCAATGATTGGAAATTTCCACAGCCGCACTTTCCAATCATTGGAAAAGCCGATCCTCGCATTCCGGGATTTTAAAAATGAAACGTGACATCAAGGCACTTTCGGCATCGCAATTTGATTTGCTGATCATCGGCGCGGGCATCCACGGCGTCGCCGCTGCGTGGGCTGCGGCGCGGCGCGGGCTTTCCGTCGCGCTCATCGAGAAGGAGGATTTCGGCGGCGCGACCTCGGCCAACAGCCTGAAAGTGATTCACGGCGGGCTCCGCTATTTGCAGCATCTGAACATCCGCCGGATGCGCGAATCAATTTCCGCGCGAGCGCGGTTTCTGCGGATGGCACCAGAGCTTGTCGTGCCGCGATCGTTTCTCATGCCGACGTTCGGCACCGGAACTCGCAGCAAACTCGTCATGAAAATCGCGATGGGGATGAACGACATCATCAGCGCCGACCGCAACAACGGTGTGCGCGCAGACCGGCGGCTCCCGAATTGTTACGTCATTTCGCGCGGCGAACTTTTCAAGAACCTCCCGCAACTCGACCGGCCGGAATTTACCGGCGCGGCGGTCTGGCACGATGGCTTCGCAGAAAACACCGACCGCCTGAATCTCGCGTTCGTGCTGACCGCGGCGAACGCCGGCGCAGTCGTCGCGAATTATGTGCGCGCCGAAAAGCTGGTCGTCGAAAACAGAATCGCGACGGGCGTCGAAGCGGTCGATGCTCTCTCCGGCGCGCAAATCACGATTCGCGCCCGGCAGATCATCAACGCAGCGGGGCCGTGGTTTCACACGGTGAAACCAGAACTGCAACGAACCTGGGTCAAGGCCTACAACCTGATCGTTCGCAAAAAGTGGTTCGGAGAATTCGGCCTGGCGCTCGAAAGCGCGTCGGATTTCCACGATCCCGATGCGGTGGTGCAGCGCGGCAAACGGAATCTATTTTTCGTGCCCTGGCGCGATGGGACGATGATCGGAACGCAGTACCGGTTCTTCCCCGACGATCCCGACAAACGGGGCATCACGGCGGATGAAATCGCAGAGTTCGTCCGCGAAGTGAATTTGATGTATCCGGCGCTTGATCTGAAAAACGAGGATGTGACGCTAGTTCACATCGGAATCATGCCTGCGCTGCCCGGCGCGGCGGCAAACGCGCAACCCGACAAACATTCCGATATTATTGACCACGAAAAAGCCGGCGGCCCACGCGGACTGATTTCGATCAAGGGCGTGAAGTACACGACGGGCCTCAGCGTCGGCGAAGATGCCGCCATGCTTGCGTCGGAAAAGCTCGGCAGGACTTGGCGTGAGCTCGCCGATGAATTGACCGGTGCGGAAATGCCGAAGACGACGAAAGAGAAAATTGTCGCCGATGAAATTGTCCACGCGGTTCGCGATGAGATGGCGTGCAAGCTGGCCGATGTGATTTTGCGGCGGACTGCGCTCGGAAGTTTTGAGTTTCCGGGCGATGCGGTTTTGAAATCGTGTGCCGACATAATGGGCCGCGAACTCGGATGGGATGGAAAGAAGATTGACGCGGAGATTGAGGACACGCGCCGAATCTATAGGATGCACGGACTTTTTTCATGAAACGCGAGCAGGAGAACGAATGAAGATTTTGGTGACAGGCGGAACAGGATTCACGGGCAAGGCGCTCGTGAAACGGTTGCTCGATCTTGGGCACAAGGTCGTGGCGATGGATTACAAGGAAGGCATCAAGACGCAGGAACTGCGCTCCTGGGGCGCGGAGGTCGTCATCGGCACGGTGACGGATCGAGAATGCGTCAAGAAGTGCATGGCCGGCGTCGAAATCGTGCAGCATCTCGCGGCGGCGTTCCGCGAAATGACCGTGGCGGAAAAATATTATTGGGATGTGAACGTCGGCGGCACGAAAATCATGCTCGAAGAAGCGGTCGCGGCGGGGACCGTGAAGAAGTTCATCTATTGCTCGACGTGCGGCGTTCACGGCAACGTTGATAATCCGCCGACCGGCGAAGACGGCCCGATCCATCCGGCAGATTATTATCAGCAGACGAAATGGGAGGCCGAGCCGATTGTCGGCGAGTATTTCAAATCCGGAAAACTCAAGACGGTCATCATCCGCCCCGCCGCGATTTATGGGCCGGGCGATCCCGAACGCTTCTTCCTGATCTACAAGCGCGCCGCGACGGGAACGTTTCCGATCTTCGGCAACGGCAAGACGCTTTATCATCCGCTCTACATCGACAATCTCGTTGATTCATTTGTGCTCGCGATGGAACCGGGCAAAGGCGATGGCAAGGCGTACCTGATCGCGGATGAGGAATATGTTTCGGTCGAAGATCTCGCGAAACGCGTCGGGCGCGCGATGGGCCTCGAAATCAAGACGCCGCACTATCCCGTGTGGCCCGTCGTAATCGCCGGCCATATCGTCGAGGCAATTTGCAAGCCGCTAAAGATTTCGCCGCCGCTGCATCCGCGCCGCGTGGACTGGTTCCGCCAGAACCGCGCATTCAAAATCGACGCAGCCAAGCGCGATCTCAGCTACATCCCGAAGGTCGGACTCGACGAGGGGCTGAAGCGGACATTCGAGTGGTACAAGTCCGAAGGCTACTTGAAATGAAGGTCGTTCTCATAGTCCTCGACTCCGTCGGCATCGGCATCGCGCCGGATCAAAAGGACTATGACGATGTTGGCGCAGCGACGTTACCGCACATCGGCGCGGCGGCCGGCGGTCTGAAGTTGCCGACGCTTCAAAAACTCGGCCTCGGAAATATTCCGGCCGTCTGCCCGCAGCCGCTGGCGATTCCGGGCGTTGATCCGTCGCCGTCTCCGCTCGCAAGTTTCGGTGCGATGCAGCCGGTATCGCAGGGCAAGGACACAATCACGGGGCATTGGGAAATCGGCGGGCTGGAATTGAACCCGGGCTTCGCGCTTTTCCCGCACAATTTTCCGTCGTTCCCGAAAGAACTCACCGATGAATTCGAGCGCAGGACGGGGCGTGGAATTCTCGGGAACAAGGCGGCGAGCGGAACGGCGATCATTGATGAACTCGGGCCGGAACATATTCGAACCGGCAAATGGATCGTGTACACGAGCGCGGATTCAGTCTTCCAGCTTTGCGCACACGAAGAAGTCATTCCGATCGCGGAGCAGTATCGCGGCTGCGAAATCGCGCGCGAACTTTGCGATCCATTTCGCGTGGGCCGCGTCATCGCGCGGCCGTTTATCGGAAAGCCGGGGGCGTTCACGCGCACGGAGAATCGCCGCGACTACGCGTTCAATCCTTCGGAGCCGACGATCCTCGAACGGTTGCACGACGCAGGCAAATGCGTCCTTGCCGTCGGGAAAATCGAGGACATCTTCGCCCACCGGGGGATGACGGAAAGCAATCACACCGGGAACAACCACACCTCGCAAAAGCAGGTCGAAGATTATTTCGCGCGGGCGGGCGACGCCTTCATTTTCGCCAACTTCATTGATTTCGACATGAACTTCGGCCACCGCCGCGATCCGCACGGCTACGCGGCCGCGCTGATGCAAACCGACGAATGGCTCGCCGGATTTTTGCCGAGAATGACCCCCGGCGACGTTCTGATCCTCACCGCCGATCACGGCAACGATCCGACGTTTCGCGGCAACGACCACACGCGCGAAGTTGTCCCGCTGATTGTTTATCGCCCCGGCCGCCCCGCGCAAAATCTCGGTCTTCGCCACGGCTATTTCGACATCGCGCAGAGTCTCGCGGCGCTCTTCGGAATCTCGCCGATCCCGCGCGGCGTTTCCTTCGCCTGAGCCCGCGAACTTTCCAATCATTGGAAAAGCCAGCCGCGCAAACTTCCAATCATTGGAAACTGCGATACGGGCTCACGCCGCGCTCGCCGGCCCTGCCGCGCCGGGCGCGCGGAAAAGCACGTCAACGACATTGCGGACGAATTGTTCCGACGACAGTCCGTCGAAAAGTTCGTCGGGAATCTTAACCTCGCCGCGGACGTGCGCGGCGATGTCGTCGAAAAGTTGCGCGCGCGAATCCGGCTCCATCTCGCCGCGCCGCAATAGCGCCTGCACCGCGATCGCGGCCTCCTGCGCGCCGATGCGCTGGCGCAGGCGCGCGATCAAATGCGGGTGATCGCGCAGCGAATTATATTTCGGCGTCTCGATCTGGCCGAGGTCCGGCTCGCGGATGCGAGGCACGCGAACGACCACCGTGCCCGCCGCAATGTCGCCGAGCCGCTGCGCCCGCGGATGCAGAAAACTGCAAACGCCGCCGACGAGATAAAACACCGGAAGCGAATCCACGACGCGCAAAAGATTCCGCAAGACCACCTGGTTGAATTGCAGCCGCAGCCCGCCGGCATCCATCACGCGCAGCTTCAGCAGCCGTTTGCCGATGGTCTGGCCGCGTAGTTTCCATTCGGTCAGGATGCCGTAGCCAAAATAGACGGCGAAAAATGACAGCGTCGAGAGCGCGCCGAAAAGATCGTGCGCGACCAGACCGAGCATCATGAAGATCGCGCCGATAATTTGCGAAACCGCCGACACGATGAACAAATCGAGGACGAACGCCGCACCGCGGACGACCGGCCCCGCCAGGTCGAATGAAAACGCGATGCCCTCCGGAGTGCGGATCACCAGTTCACGGCGGCGCGGATCAGCGTTCACGATTCACCGCCTCCGCCCGGCGTCCGGCGCGCGAAAAATAAAATGAAAGCACGACAAGCTCGATCACGCCGAGCGCGATCTTCGCCGCGTACGGAATGACCGGTTCGTGATATTGCGAAAGAAAAGATTCGATGAAGCCCGCCCAAACCAGCATCACCGCGACGCCGGCAATCAGCGTGACCAGATCGGGACCGGCTGCGCGGAATCGCGCCGCGAGCGACCGCCGGCTGCGGCGGCCAATCAGCGTCGCGGCGATCAGCAGGCCCGCCTGCCCCGCGATGAGTAGCGACGGAATTTCCACCGCGCCGTGCGGCAGCAGCCAGCCGAGAAGAAAAGTTGTCTGGCCGGCGCGAATGTAATCGAGCGCCACAGCACCGAGAATCACGCCGTTGTAAAACGAAAAAATGACCGTGCCCACGCCGTACGTCATGCCCAGCGCCATCGTCGTGATCGAAACCTGCGTGTTGTGCGTCATCAGAAAGGATGCGAAACGGCCGTGAACTTTGCTCAGATGATGCGAGCCTGTCTGCCCGCCCTTTTCCTCCTCGGCAACGCGCTTCGCAGGATCGCCAGCGAGATGACCGAATTCTCCCATCAAAACGCGCTTCGACGACGGGTCGAGTGCCAGCGCCGCAGCTCCGAAAATCGCGCCAGCGAAAAATATCGCGCACGAAAGACGGAATATCGCGATATGGCGGCGGAACGTCTGCGGGAATGTTTGCGTGAACCAAGTCGCGAAGCTGAACCGTGTGCCGCGATAACGCGTTTCGTGGATTTCGCCGTACGATCGCGCGACGAGCATTTCGAGGTAGCGGTGCAAATCCAGCTCGGACGCGAACGTCGCGACGCGTGCGAGACCGGCAGCAGCGCGCTCATACAAATAATGAAACTGCCGGATTTGTTCGCGATCCAGTTTCGTCTCCGGATTGCGTTCAAGACGGTCGAGCAACTTTTCCAGCTCCGTCCAGAATGGCCGCTCCTCCGCGAGGAATCTTTGCAGGTCAATGATCACAGCGCCTGCCTTTGCTTGACCTGCATGTATTGCTCGACGAGCTGCGCGCACAGCTTTTCGTGATCGAGCTGGTGCAGCATGACGCCGAACCGCCGCAGCGAAGTTTTCAGATCGCGGACATTCTGCCAGAGCATGTGGCCACCCAATTCGGAATAGAGATCATCCGAAGTTTCGACAGCCTCGTTCGTGAACAGCGGGCGGACAACCGGCGGCGCGAGTACGTTGACGAGCAACAAATGCTGCCGGCAGACAAGCGGGACATTCTTCGCGAAATTCTCCGCCAGCGCGGGATCGTCGAGGCACGTCAGGATCACCACGAGCGCGCGGCGGCGGAGACGAAGACGAAGGAACGTGAACAATTCGCGGAAGTCCGGTGTGACTTCGCGCGGCTCCTGG
>CAIVKH010000304.1 GCA_903906425.1 uncultured bacterium | reverse complement strand
CTTCCTTTCAAAAATGAGCCGCAAACCATATCGGCCCGAAAACGCATGTCAACGATGCAATCGCACCGCCAATCCACAAGAAACATATCCGACATTCCCGAATTTTCCGGCAGTCCCCGACCGGTCCGCTCGGGCGCTCCCCGATGAAAACGCGCCGCCAGTTCCAATGATTGGAAATTTGCGCCCCGAAACTTCCAATCATTGGAAATGTGGCGTCCGCGGAGTTCCAATCATTGGAAAACACGATTTGCGGAAAAAATTCTTTGCGTTTGTTCGCGCGCCCCTAGACTGTGCGGCCCATGTTTTGGTTTCTCTACAACATTTTGTTTGCCGTCGGATACATCGCGCTGCTGCCGCATTTCCTGATGCGCATGAAACGCCGCGGCGGCTACGCCAGGAATTTCTCGCAGCGGTTCGCGCACTACGCGCCGGAAATCCTGGAGCGGTTGCAGCGTGAACGGCGCGTCTGGATTCACGCCGTCAGCGTCGGCGAATTGTACGTCGCACTGAAGTTGATGAAGGAATGGCGCGCGCGGGCCGCAGGCGCCCGGTTCGTCCTGACCGTCAACACCTCCACCGCCCACGCGATTGCCGAACGCGAGCTGCCGGTTCAGGACGTGTTGCTTTATTTCCCCGCCGATTTTCCGTGGATCGCCCGGCGCGCGCTCGACGCGATCAATCCGGGCGCGCTCGTCCTCGTCGAAGTTGAACTCTGGCCGAACCTGATCCGCTTCGCGCATAAGCGCGGCGTGCCGGTGATCCTCGCGAACGGCCGGCTTTCAGATCGTTCGTTTGGCCGTTACCGCAAAGTGAAATTTCTGTCGCAGCGGATCCTCCCGATGGTGGACATGTTTTGCATGCAATCGCAGCAGGACGCCGACCGTATCGTCGCGCTCGGTGCGCCGCAGGACCGCGTGCGGATGCTCGGCACCGCGAAATATGATGTCGCCACCGTGGACCATTCCGGCGAGGTGCAGGCGCGCAATTTGCTTCGCGCCGCCGGCGTGCAGGAAGGCGACAAGATTTTTCTCGGCGGCTCGACGTGGCCCGGCGAGGAAGGTTTGTTGCTCGATGTTTTCAAGGGCCTCAAGACTCGCTATCGGAATCTCGTCCTCGTCCTCGCGCCGCGCCACGCCGAGCGCACGCCCGAAGTCGTCCAGGAAATCAAGGCGCACATGCGGACGTTCGTCCGCCGTTCCGAAATGAAATCCGGCAATCCGCCGCGTGCGTCGCGCCCCGACGTGTTCCTGCTCGATACAACCGGCGAGTTGAAGAATTTCTATTCCTGCGCCGACGTAATTTTCATCGGCAAGAGCCTCACGCAGCACGGTGGCCAAAACATCATCGAACCGGCCCTGCTCGCGAAACCAATCGTCGTCGGACCAAACATGGAAAACTTCAAATCGGTGATGGAGGATTTTCTGCAGGCTGGCGCCATCGCACAGATCAAAAATTTGCAAGACTTGCGCCGCACAATTGATGATTTGATGGCCGACGACAAACGCCGCCGCGCCATGGGCGATGCCGCCGCAAAAGTCGTCGCCGAAAAATCCGGCGCAATCGCGCGCACGCTCGATTTACTGGAACCAATCCTGTCGCCGCCGCAGCAGTAGCTACGATCTGACCTGGCCGGTGCCGTGAATCACGAACTTGTAGGTCGTGAGTTCTTCAAGTCCCATCGGACCGCGGGCGTGGAGTTTGTCGGTGCTGATGCCGATTTCTGCGCCCATTCCGAATTCACCGCCATCGGTGAAACGTGTCGAGGCGTTCACGTACACGGTTGCTGAATCAACCTGCTCGGTGAAATCTCTGGCGACAGATTCGTCTTCGGCGATGATGCAGTCGGAATGATGCGAGCCATAATGGTTGATGTGCGCGATGGCGGCGTCAACGTTCGGAACAGCTTTCACCGTCAAAATCAAATCGAGATATTCCTCGAACCAGTCGGCCTCAGTCGCCGGTTTCATCGTTGAAACAATGGCCCGCGAGGCATCGTCACCGCGGAGTTCGACTTTCTTTGCGGCCAGTTGCGCCGCCATTTTTGGGAGAAAATCCTGGGCGATCTTTTCGTGAACGAGAACCTTTTCGATGGCGTTGCAGACGCCGGGCCGCTGGCATTTCGCATTCTCGATGATCGCGAGCGCCATGTCGAAATTCGCGCTGGCATCAACGTAGGCGTGGCAAACGCCCTTGTAGTGTTTGATGACCGGGATGCGGGCATTTTCGGTGACGGCACGGATCAAGCCTTCGCCGCCGCGGGGAATCGCGAGATCAACGCGGCCTTCCATCTGGACGATTTCGCGGATCGCCTCGCGATCGGTTGTGCCGACGACTTGAATCGCGTTGTCGGGAAGGCCCTTCTTTTTTCCGCCGGCCATCATCGCATCGGCGATGGCCTTGTTTGAATTCATCGCTTCTTTGCCGCCGCGCAGTATCACGGCGTTGCCGGTTTTGAAGCAGAGGACGGCGGAATCGGCGGTGACGTTTGGACGCGATTCGAAAATGATCGCGATGACGCCGATGGGGACGCGGACTTTCAAAATTTCGAGTCCGTTCGGACGAATCCATTTGCTGATTTTTTCGCCGACAGGATCTTTGAGCGCGACGATGGCGCGGACGCCTTTGATCATTCCGTCAATTCGCTTGTCGTCGAGCAGGAGCCGGTCGAGCAAAGGGGCGGAAAGTCCGGCGGCTTTGCCGGCTTCCATGTCTTTTGCATTGGCCGCCTTGATATCGGCGCGCTTCGCGTCGAGTTCGTTCGCCATCGCTTCGAGAATTGTGTTCTTGCGGCGTGCGCTCAATTTCGCGAGTGCGCGCGATGCGGCAACGGCGGCATCGGCCATTTTTAAGATTTCTTCGTGCAGGCTCATTGGTTTTCTGTCCTCTGTCATTTGTGAATCAAAATCATGTTATCGCGATGGATCACTTCGCTGTAGTCGTGCGAGCCGAGCAGCGCCGCGATTTCATCGGAGCGGCGGCCTTTGATCAGCTTGATCGAATCGCTGGAATAATCGGTGAGGCCGCGCGCGATGACGTGGCCGTCGAGTCCGCGGATGCTGACGAGCGCGCCGGGTTCGAAGTGGCCTTCGACATCACGGACGCCGATGGGCAGCAGGCTGCGTCCGCGTTCAAGAATCGCGGCGCGCGCGCCGTCGTCCACGATGACGGCGCCTTCGGATTTATGGAAATGCGCGATCCAGCGTTCGCGCTGGCTCAACAATCCGCCGGCGCCATCGGGCTTGCAGATCAGCGTGCCTTCGTCGCCGCCGGTGAAAATGCGGTCAATCGTGCCGGGCGTTCTGCCGTTCGCGATGATTACGGGAATTCCGTTTTCGACGACGGTTCCGGCGGACTGAAGTTTGCTGGCCATGCCGCCGATTGAAAGGTGGCTTCCTTTACCGACGGCGTGGGCGAGGATTTGATCGTCAATGCCGGCGAGATAGGCGGCGCGCTTTGTTTTTCCGTTCGCGGCGGGCAGGCGGAAACCGTCCACGGTCGTCAGCAGGACGAGCGCGTCGGCTTGGACGAGCAGCGCGACGAGCGCGCCGAGTAGATCGTTATCGCCGAATTTAATTTCATCAATGGCGATGACGTCGTTTTCGTTCACGACCGGCACGATGCCATGACGCAGTAGCGTCATCATTGTGTTTCGAGCGTTGAGATGGCGCGTGCGGTGCTTGAGGTCTTCGTGTGTGAGGAGAATTTGTCCGACGCAGCAGCCGCGTTTCGCAAAGGCGGATTCGTAGAGGCCCATCAGCCGCGTCTGGCCGACGGCGGCGCACATTTGCAGTTCGGGCATGTTCGTCGGCCGCGTGCGCAGGCCGAGCGCGGCCATGCCGGAGGCGATCGCGCCGGACGAAACGACGATCACGTCGCGCCCGGATTCTTTCAGCCGCGCGATCTGGTCCACGAGTCCGCGGATGCGGCGCGCGTCGGGTCGTCCGGTTTTCTGGACGAGCACGCGCGTGCCGATCTTGATGACAATCCGGCCGGCCTTCGCGACGCGATTGCGCAGCAAACTCTGTTCGTTCTCCGACATGGGCTCAAAACGGTAGGTCCAAGCCGCCGCGCTGTCGAGTGCGCGGTGGCAGGGCGGGAATCGCGCCGCCGGCATCGGAACTTCCAATGATTGGAAATTGGGGGCGCGCAAACTTCCAATGATTGGAAATGGCGCGGAGCGCGGTGCCGCGGGACAGCGATTCCCCCTGGCGGTTTCCATGATGCGTGAAGGGCGGGTGCCGCGATTCCATGAATTCGGGCACCGGCTACTCTGCGAGCCATGAATGATATTGCGTTCACGGCAGAGTCAGCTTCGGACACGATGTTCCGCAGCGTTGCCACAAGCACCGTACATGAGCCGGTCGGGTTGGCGTCGGAATCAGGGCGGGGAAGGGCGGGTGCATCGCCCGTGCAGTCCGCCGCCCATGCCAGCCAGGGCGAAGATGGGCCGGACGAGGGGACGATGCGGTGGTGGGGGATCAACGAATGACCTGTCGTGAGCGCGCCATTTTTTATTTTGATGCCTGATGGCAACAATGGAGAACGATATGAAACAGATGCAAATGTCGCAGAAGAAGAATTCAAGCGCGCCGGAGCTCAGCGTTATGCTCGTCGGTGACGCCGCAATCATGCAGCCGGATCCGAAGGAAATCGCGACGGCCGCCTATTTCGCCTGGGAGCGCGACGGCCGGCCCGACGGACGGGACCACCAATATTGGCTTGAAGCCGAAATGCAACTGGCAGGTAAATTTCAGTCCGCCGCGGCGGGGCAGGAGAAGAACGGGCAACCGCGGCGGACTCCTTCCAAAAAAACTGACCGGATGGCATAAGCTGACATCGCGGAGCGCGGTCTTCTTGCGGGTGAAGCAATGAAGGAGGCGACGAACATCGGGAAAGATGTGAGGCCCGGTCTGGAGGAAACGGCCGGCGCGCGCATTGATGCACTGGAAGCGGAATTAAACGGACTGGATGTCAACAGCGCCAGGAGCCAGGAATCGTTGCGCGGGCTGATCCGCTCGATACGCGACGAGGCTGCGCGGGACGGGCTTCCAATTCTCGCCGTCACCGCCGAAAAAGCATGTACGGCCGGCGCGGCGGGTCTCCGCGATCTCACGAGGGTGCTGCTTTCGCTGCTGCGAAACATCGCGCGCGGAAAACGCGAGGCGCCGGCGGCGGCGGATGATCTCGATGCCGAGACCGGCCTGCTGAATCGCGAGGGCTTTGCCCGCCGCTTCGAACAACTGGTGCAAAAGCAGCACGTCCCCGCGGCAATCGCCGCCATACATGTGGACAGCTTCGAGGCCGTGTGCCACCGCCACGGCAACGACGCGGCCCGCCAGTTGATCGCGCACGTCGCGGCGATTCTCACCGCGCAGTTGCGGCAGGACGACTGCCTCGCGCATTTCAGCGGCGACGAATTCATGATTCTGCTGCCCGGCGAGGATGAGCCGCGATTGCGCGCCGCGCTGCTGCGGCTCGAACTTGCAGCGCTTCGCAGGCCGTTCCGTCTGCCGTCGGGCGCCTGCGTATCGGTGACGATTTCAAGCGGCGGTTTCCAGTTTCTCGGTGCGACGCACACGCACGCCGGTGCGAGCCCGGGCGCCGAGTGCCTTCGGATCGGGCTGGCCGCCCGCACCCACACCATCGCGAAGATGATCGCGCGAACGCTGCGCGACGATGGCTGCGAGGTGATCACGGCCGGCACGGACGGATCGTCCCGATATGCACAGTTCACGCACCAGAGCGTGCGGCTCGTCATTCTTGAATGCGATGCCGGCGACCTGCCCTTGGAGTTGGGCAGTCTCCGCTCGGCGCTGTCGCATGATCGCACGCCTATCCTCGTGCTGGCAGCGAACGAAGAGGCCGCCGTCTGGGCGATCGAACACGGTGCCAGCCATGCCGTCGTGAAACCCATCGAGATGGCCGCGCTGTCGAATGAAACCTACCGTCTCGCCAGCCGCGGCCACAAACACGCGCCGAAGCCGGCCGGCGCGTCGCCGTCGCCGGTCCTCGTTTCCAGCGACGATCTCTACCACCTCATCGCGCTCGGCTCCGCCCTGCAGAAACACGGCGGCTACGAAGTCCGCCTCGGCCGCGGCAGCGCCGACACCATCGAACAGATGAAACTGCACGAACCGTCCACCGCGGTTCTCGATTTGCGCCTCGACCGCGACGACACCCGCGAAGTCCTGCGCTGCTTCGCGCAGCAGCGCCACGGACAGCCCGTCGTGCTCATCACCGAAAAAAACGAACTGCTTCCACCGTACGATTTGAATTTCCCGCCTGTCGCGACCGTCATCCACAAACCCGTTTCGCTCCTCACGATCGCCGGCGATTTCCGCAAAGCGACCGGCATCGAACCGCGCGCCGGGCACACCGGCACGGCCGGAATCTTGCGCGACGAACTCCTTCGCGTCATGCGCTCCGGCCCCGCCACGCATACGGTGTGACGCGCCGCCGCCTCGCGCCATCGGTTTTTCCAATCATTGGAAGAAACCGCGGGCGCTCTTTTCCAATGATTGGAAGTTGCGGTGTGCGCTCCCGAAAAGGTCATCGCCCGGGAGCCGGAAAATCTGTTGCGAAGCGTGAGTATTTCCGCAGATGGTACAATCAGCGACAAATGAAATTTCAACCCGACCGGATTCCCACGATGAAAAATATTTTCCTCTTCACAGCTTTGCTTTCCGCCGCCGCGATGAGATGCGCCGCCTTCGACCTGATCAGCGACACGACCGAGTTTGACGACGTCGGAATTTTCGCGTCGGGCTTCGCCTTGACCAACGGTCCCGCGAGAATGTTTCCCGCCAACGAGCGGGTCAGCCACGATGAGGCCACCGGCGCGACGGTGGACACCGATTCGCACCGCGATTCGCGGCACGGCTGCTTCATGCATCCGCCGTACAAAAAAGGGTGGGGGATCTCATTCCAGGAATTCACCGTCACGCTTCCGGCATCGCCCGCGGCGGTCATCGAAGGCTCCACCGCGCTGAGCGAAGGCGCGGAAACATCCGACGGCGTCACCTACCGCGTCCTCGTTGACGGCAAGCCCGCGTGGGAAGAGCACCGCCGCAGTATCGCGTGGCAGCCGTTCCGCGCCGATCTTTCCGCGTGGGCCGGAAAAACCGTCACGATCCGGTTCGAAGTCACGCCCGGCCCGAAGCTCGACACCGCGTTTGATTGGGCGCTCTGGAGCGAGCGCAGGCTGCTGCTGCCCGGATTCCACGGCCCGGATCATCCCGCGCCGCAGCCGCTCGACCTGAAAAAACTTTCGTCGAAGGAAAACAAAAGCTGGGCGCCGCTCTCCGGCTTCGATGGCAGCACGAAAATAAAACTCGAAGACAAAACCGCGACGCTTTCTTACCGCGGCGATGACGGCGAGCTCGCGTACACGTGGAAATCGGACAGCGCGGGTTCGTCTGCACCTTTCGGAAAATTTTCGCTCAACGCAAAGATGGCCGGCGATCGCGATGTCGAAATCCCTCTCGTCAGCGGCGCGCAGATTTTCTGGACGACGGACATCCAGGCGGATGAAACGAAAATCACGAAGCACCGGGGCAGCGTGGACCTCGTCCGCACGTTCCGCAACACGGTCGGAGAAGTCGCAACGCTGGTAATGCTCGCAAGGATTGAAGGCAAGAGCCTCGTGCTCGACGTGACGTGCGACAAGCCGTGGATTCGTGAGTTCTCTCCGGGATCGTGGGGCCCGGTTGCGATCCGCCGGAAACTTCCGATGCCGTACTACGGCCATGAAATCGAATTCCTGCCGGCGGCAAATATCTTCGTCAGCCGCTTCCCCGACTGGTCCGCGTCGCAGGCGTCGCACTTCCGCAGCGAGCGCGCGATCTACGAGTCGCTGACCGACGGCACGCGCAACAAGCTCCACGAGCGCTACATTTTCTCCGCGGCGTGGCACGTGGACGAAGTCATGGCGAACATCCCGAACCCGCCGTCGCCTTGGCGCGAATACTTCGGCAAGCGCATCCTGCTCGACATCTGGAACGGGGATTTCGCGAACTCCGCAAAGTCGCTGAACGAAATGTCGAAGTTCGACGTTCGCGACGACTACATCATTTATCACTGCTGGCAGCGCGACGGCTACGACAACGGCCTGCCCGCGCATTTCCCCGCGCGCGAAAAGCAGGGCGGCGAGGTGCAGATGACGAATCTCACCGCGGTGGCGAAACTGCAAGGGCACAGGATTTCGCTGCACGAAAACTACGTGGACTACTATCCGAACTACGAGCACTTCACGACCAATGACGTCTCGCTGCTCAGCGACGGCTCGCTCGAAAAGGCGTGGTTCAACGAAGGCACCGGCATCCAGTCGTTCGCGGTGAAACCGGGCGCGATCATGAAATATGCGCGCGAACAGTCGCCGGAAATTCACAAGCGCTACGACACGACCGCCGGCTATCTCGACGTTCACTCCTGCGTGCCGCTCTGGTTCCACGTTGACCAGCGCGCGGGCGAACCCGACGCCGGCTCCCTGCAGTCCGTCTGGAAAACGCATCGCGAGTTGTGGCAGTTCGAGCGCGACACGCACGGTGGGCCGGAGACCGGCGAAGGCAACGGCCACTGGCCGTGGAGCGGATGGCTCGACGGCGTCGAGGCGCAGTTCGGTACCGGCTGGCCCGGCAGCCAGGGCCTCACCGCGCCGCTGCTCGTTGATTTCAATTTGCTGCGCGTGCATCCGCTCCAGATCAACCACGGCCAGGGCTATTACGAGCGCTGGTACAGCCACACGACGCCGTGGGGCGAGGGCGTTCCTCTGGCGATATTCGACCAATATCGGATGCAGGAAATCGCCTTCGGTCACATCGGCTTTCTCGGCCACGACTACTGGCGAAAGCCGAACATCGCCTGGCTCGAACAGCATCTCGTCCCGCCCGTTTCATCGCGCCACGCGACGGAGAAAATCCGCGACATCGCCTACAACATCGGCGGCAAATGGCTCGACGCGACCGAGGCGACGAAGCGCGGCATCGCCGCCAAGCTCGCGCCGATGGAAAACTTCGGCCGCGTCCGCATCGTCTATGAAAACGGCCTGACCATCATCGCCAACAGCGTCACCAACGACTTCGCGGCCGACGGCTGGACGCTCCCGCAATTCGGCTGGATCGCCACGAACAAAAACTTCTCCGCCGGCACCGTCCGCCGCGACGGCGTCACCGTGGACTTCGTCAACTCCCCCGACTACCAGTTCGCCAACGCCCGCCGCGCCCGCGACTGGAACATGGGCGGCCCGCTGCCCGTCACCGTCCACGTCGCAGAGTTCCAATCATTGGAAAACAAGATCATCAAATTTTCCTATGATTGGAAAACCGACGTGAAGCTCAACCGCGACCTGCATTGCTTCGTGCATTTCGACAAGCCCGGCAAACACGAATACCACTGGGAAACCCTCGCGCAGCTCGACCACGCCACCGCCAAGAAGACCACCGAATGGCAGGTCGGCGAGACGCTACACGACGGTCCATACGAAATGACCCTCGACCTCCCCGACGGCCGCTATGCCTGGCGCATCGGCCTGTTCGACAAGATCGGACGCCTCTCGATGGACGGCCCGACCGACGGCACCGGCCGCGTACGCCTCGGCAACATCGTCATCTCCGGCGGCGGAAAGAAGATTCACTACGAGCCGGAAAAGGAACTCGGCGTCTCGTCCACCGATCTGTTCCGCCAGAACGTGAACCTCGCCGAAAAGGAAATAGATTTCGGCTTCGTCAAAACCGCCGGCAGCGTCCTGCGCAAACGCGAACACGGCGAATGGAAGCAATGGACCTATCCCGACTCAGGCGACTTCCACACAGAATTTGCCCACTGATGAAGTGTCATCTGCACGCCTGAAGAACTCGTGGAAGAAACATGAACCCCGACCCGGTCATCGCCGAAACACGGAAAGCCAAAGAAGCCATCGCCACCCGCCATGGGAATAACGTGCGCAAGCTGGCTAAAGACCTGATCAAGCGCCAGAACGAAGACGAGCGCCGACTCGCTGGCCCAGCTCAGCGCCGGCGAAAAGCAGAATGAAAGAGATTCGGTTCACACGCGTTGCGGTGATAGGGGAAGATTCGGACTTAACGGAAAAGGTGTGCCGGCATTTTCAGAGGCCAAGTTACTACCTCCCACTATTTGAAGCACCAGCTCCTCGCATGGCAAAATGGGGCATGTACAGAAATGATTATGTTCGCATTTGCAATGCAGTGAGATTCTCCGAGCCTGATTACATCCTCCTTGTTGGCTGCGACAAGGCGCGTCTTAGCATGATTCAATCACATTTAGGTGATGTAAGCAAAAAGCGAGTGATTGAGGTGTCCCAATATAGCGATCAGCAACTTTCCATGCTTCCAGGTTATCGTGCCACAATCGAATTTCCCAAGACGGAGGACATTCGCGAGAACGATGTGAGTGATCGAGATGTCATTGTTGTCGAAGAGTCAAGTCCCATGACAATCCTTCTTGCAAGGAATCTAGCGGTTGCCGAGAACGCTGTATTATTAACCATACCTTCCGTTGAAGATGCCGACATAGAATTGATCACAGATCTTCATAGAGATTGGTTTTCGAATACTGATTCGTTGCAGCGACAAAACGCTTCAGAGGCAATAAAACGTTTTCTACAAGCTCGAATCAGTTTTCTTTGCAACGCAAGACCCAAAACATTGACTTTCATTACAAGGGGCATCCCATATGGGCTATTGCCATTTCGCTGCCCAACAACGCACCTATTCTCTTTTCCGCTACTGGGCGTAAGTATTATAAGTGGCATGCTGAAATCTATTCGACAATATTTGCAATGTCCTTTGGTATATTTGTGCGATCCGGCCACGGTGGGCAATTCTGAGTTTGAGTCACTTCAGAAGACCTTTGGCGAGTCAGGCTATATATTGCGTACAACATACGGTAGCGCAGCAACTGTCCATAGCACTCGATATATAAGCCAACACGTGCCGTTAGACTTCATCTTTTATGCCACGCATTGCGGAGAAGTGCGTGGGCGGAGAGTATGGACGACTTTTATCTCACAAAGCGGATCGAAGCATGAGGTAGTATATGATCGCGTTCATGGGTTCGGTCCCTCGCCAAATAATGATCTGATCGAAGTGATGGAAATGATGCACTGGGTTTCTATTGACGGAGTGCTATGGTCAGATCATGAAGGCAAAAGAAGAATCAACGCAGGCCGGATTATTGAAGAATATATCGAAGCGAAACGTAAAAATGAGACATCTGATGGCAAAGTGAATGTTGTCAGAACCGAAGATGCAGGCGTAGTTCGCGAGAGTAATGCTTTAGCTATGCACGATTCAATATTCTTTCCCGCTCTCAACAATGTTGGAGGATATAAGTCTCCCTTTGTCTTCAACAATTCGTGTTCATCATGGCATCAATTCAGTATGGCTTTCTCTTATGCCGGCGGTTGCGCTTATGTTGGTACAGGATGCGACGTGGCCAATTCAATGGCGAGACAAGTTGCCGAGCAATTTGGCAAACATATAGTGAAAGGACGGAGCAGTGGCTATGCCCTCTGGAAAGCTCAGGAGAGATTCATATCGGACTTGGGCTACACGCCCTATTTGATGCACGGCTATATTTTTATTCGCTTTACGGCTCGTGGCACCGTGGAATCTAATTGGCGCAAAGTCAGAGATGCAATTATAGACCAAATTCGCAGGGCGCGCGAGCATTATGTTACTTCAACGCAAGATGAAGTTCGACGAAATCTCGTTGAAATCATAAGCAGCCTTGAAGAAGAGCTGAATTTGATAAATCGTCTGAACAAGTCCAGTCACAAAGCAATCGAACAATAGAAGTCCGCCGAAGGTCATCCACTGGTATTGGGCCTTTTGCCCCGTTGGTGTGAAGAACGTCCGCGAAGCGTGAATGGAGCGCCGGGCACTGCCCGGCTCCTGTCCGAAAGAGACCGGCCGGTGACCGACGTTCCGGGCGGTTTTTGCGACGGCAGCAGCGAAGAACCCCGAGGGGGGGCGCGCCTCCAGCCCGTTGCGTGTCCTGCGGACTATTCGACGTGGCCATCGGCAAAGCCGCGAACACGATCCCGGCCCGGCAGAGCGAACTTG
Source organism: uncultured bacterium (assembly GCA_903906425.1). Classification (GTDB taxonomy): domain Bacteria; phylum Verrucomicrobiota; class Kiritimatiellia; order CAIVKH01; family CAIVKH01; genus CAIVKH01. The sequence goes on along the minus strand of CAIVKH010000304.1, from coordinate 13,206 downwards.
GATTCGAGCACGACATTCGTGGCAGGACTACCCACTTGCTCCAGCGAAGCGCCCGGAGTCAGCAGCACGAAGCCTTCGGCCTGCGGCGGCGACGCGGGATCGAGCGGCGAAGTGAAGACCCCGGCCGACTGATTGCTCGTGAGCGCGGAAAGCGTCTGCGGATACTTTCCATCGTGGGCTGCCGCATAATCGATTAGTGCCATGAGAATCTGCTTGGCGTTGTTGAGTTCCTGCGCCGTGGCGGCGCGTGCGCGCGCGGAGAGCCAGAATGAGTGCGCGGGTAGCGCGGGAGGCGCAGCGATCTTCACCAGCGGTTTCGGCGGCGGCGGAGGCGTCCACGAATTCGTCACGGCCTTCGGCGGCCAGCGCCAGACCCAGTCGCCAGCATTGCGATCCACTTCCGTCCGATTGCCTTCACTCATCACGACCGTACCGCCATCGTCCTTCTCATTCGAGCCGACGCCATAGACCACGTAGCCATCCGATCCTTCGCGGCGATATTTGTAAGGCTGCCCGTTGACCGGATCGTGTGGCAGTTCGTCGAGAAACTGCGGCACCAGCTCGTCGAGCTTCTCAGGATACGTCGCACTGCCGTTCGCGATCCGCTGCCGCTCCATCGCGCAGGCAATTCGCATGTGATCCACGACGGTCTGCATTCTCGCGCTGTTCTTCCCCGCGCGGCCAAGCGCCGGCATCATCAATGCCACCAGCACCGACCGTCGCATTTCGAGGATATTGAAAGGGAACCCTGCTTTTGTCCTGCTGATCTCGCGTTCCAATTCCTCGTCCACCTGCGGATGAATCCGCCGCGCCTTCTCGTCGTACAAACGAAGCGTGAAGCGGTCGTACCAGTCGCACATCGTCACTTGATTATAGCTGACCCATCCCATCGGCGCGAAGCGCAGCGCGGGACCCAGTCCGCTTTCCCGAAAGAATTCCTCGTCATCGCGCGCATGACCTTTGAGATAATCCATCGTCGTGAGCGACGCCGCACGCTCGGAAAGAAATGCGAGCTTCAGTTCGGCGAGCATGTTGATCCCGGCGAGCGTCCGCTCGATTTCCGCGAGCTGCGCCGGAGTCCACGCGTGACGCGCAAGCCCCTCCTGAATGATCGCAAGCGAATCGTTCAATATCGCAATGGTGACGAGGTGCGAGATCAGAAACGGCTCGCTCCTCATCGCATCGCAAAGGCGCATGCACAGCTTCCAATCCGAAAAAGCCGCATCGCCTTTGCCGTCGGCCAGCCGGGCCATCGCGCGAAGGGCAACCACGCGATTGACGTTGCGCATTTCGGTGACGTGCGGAATCAAGATCGCGAAGGGCATGCCTGTGTCGTAGTTCACATCGAACCGCGTGAGAGGTCGCGAAGACGCCCCCTTCAATTCATCAAGCTCAGGATCGAACTTCGAAAGCGCCGTCAAAATGATCTTCGCCGGATCAGCGCCGCCACCGATCGCAACCTGCGGATAATTCGTATTGCCGAGATAGAACCCCGCCCAGCCATCGAGATCGCAAAGCCTGTTCGCAGCAATGTTGCCCCTCGGCGGTACCGCGTCATACGCCGCCTTGCCCCAATCCTCCCGCATGCGGCTGATGCGCGCCATGACGAGATTCGTCCTTCCCGCCTTCTCCGCAACGCGATTCGCCGCATTGGCGGTGAAGATCTCCCGGATCAGCGGTGTCGCCGCAAAATTCTTCTCATCGGGGATCGGCAGCGGAATCACTTTTCTCCAATCGAGCACCTCGCCCTTCGCCTCATGCTCCGCCTTGCACTTCTCCCACAACCGCCTGCCGCGCCAGCTATCAATCGTCGCCAGCAGCACGACGAGTGTGAACAAACCGAAGATCCCGAGCAGGAATCGCCGGAGCGTTTTCCAACTGAAGAATCTCCGCGGCCACGAGCGGCGTACCGGTTGAGCCGCGTCAGTCGAATTCGTTTTCATGTTCGTTCCTTTCGAAATATAGGCACCGCGAGAATCGTTCTGGATTTCCAATGATTGGAAATTCGCGCCCCCGTGTTTTCCAATGATTGGAAGAAACCGGACCGGCAATTTCGCACGCAGACTTCACGCGATTCTCCTCGCATCGAGCGCCAGCCACGCCGCGCCGCTTTGATCGCGACGCGATTCGCGGCGGGGTGGGGCGGCTGTTGCTGCGCGAGGCTCGGACGAACTGCCGAAGAATTCGGAGACTTCGCGCTGGCGCTCCTGAATCATCGTCATCAGGCAAGGTGCCGATACGTCATCGCGGTTCCGCTTCGCGTCCGCGACGGCGTTGCGCGGTTGTGAACTCATCAGGAAATTCGCGACGAGAATCACGATCCACGCCGCGACAATCGCGGCCCAGGCGTAGCGGCTTGGCGCGACAAGCTCCCGCCACGGCGTCGCCAGCCAAGAAAGGAACGACGGCATCCTGCCGTCGTCTATCTTCTTCTCATCCAGCCCACCCACAACGTCGCGTCGAATCCGGTCCAGATCGGACAGCGCGCCGGAATTTCTTTCCAACAAAAGTTCGCGTGGTGTTTTCATGATTTCTCCTCCAGCAGTTCGCGGAGTTTCTTCTTTGCGTGATGAAGTCGCGATTTGACCGTGCCGACGGGGACGCCCGTCAGCGATGCGATTTCATCCAGCGGAAATTCTTCGAGAAAATGCAGCGTCACCGCCTCGCGATGCACCACCGGCAACTGCTCCAGCGCCGCAAGGAATTCGTTTTCGCGCTCGCGCTTCACGAGGAACGCACCGGGATTTTCGCCGTTGCTTCCCGGCATTTCATCGGACGGCGGATCGCTGTCGAACACGCGCTCATCGCGGCCGGTTTGCCGCCAGTGATGAATGCACTTCTGCCGCGCGATGCCGAAGAGCCACGAACCGAATTTGTCGTCATCGCGCAGCGAATCGAGATGTCGTGAGGCGTTGACGAACGTTTCCTGGATGATGTCGAGGCTCGCCTCGCGGTCGCGAACCAGCTCGCGCACGTAGGTGAAAAGCGGAAGCTGGTAGCGCTGGAACAATCCGTCCCACGCATCCCGCGCGCCGTTTCTCGCTGCCTGAACCTGCGCTGTCATGTTCGTGTCCACAATGGTGTTTCCAGCCAAGTAGAAGGAACGAACCACGGAAAGGTTCAATCCGATTGAGAATTCCCCGGCAATGACGCCTTCGGATCAATCGCGTGAATTGCATCTCGCATGGCCTCACGCACCCTTGCGGACGGGTGTTCGCGCGATGGATAGCCGTCATCAATTTTCGCGCCGCGCGAACGCGATGGCTCGGCGGCATAAGCGGCCCGGAGCGCGGGAATCGCCTGCACGGCATTCGTGCTGCATTCACTGAGAATATAGGCGGCGTCCCAGCGGACACCCGCGTTGTCATCCGTGAGCCTTTCAATAAATGCGGGAATGACAGTCGCATCACGCTGATGCCAGTAGAGCGCAGCCAGCGTCGCGACGGCGCGCACGGCGGGATCGGGGTCACGCATCAACGCGATGAGCTGCGACGGGCTTTCGGAGAGATTGATATTTCCCGCGACGATGGCGAGACACGCGTTCCGCCGCGCAGCCGCGTCAGGACTTCGCATGGCATCGGCGAGGCGCTGGTGAATCGCGGCCCGCGACGCAGGCGACGCAAACCGGCTCATCGCGAAGGCGGCTTCGGAGCCGGCGTCACGCTCCTCCAGATGTATCGGACGCGCGAACACGGCTTCGAGCAGCGCCGGCAGCGCATTGGTGTCGAGAACTTGCAGGCCGATCTGCGCGTGATAGCGGCGGTCGCGGGCGGGTTCCCACGGCGTTCCGAAATCGCCAAGCTGTCTTTCCGCCCATTTCAGCCACGGCGGGTCGGTGATCTGCAACTCGGCCAGAAGATATGGAATCGCGTTGGTTCCGACCGCCTCAACCGCCGGCCCGTAATCGCGAGGATGTCCGCGCAACCAGCGGCCCAGCTTTTGATTTTTGTAAACCGGCTCGTGCAGGTTCGGCGCGAAGCGAATCGAAATCGCGACAGTCATTGCCGCGATCACGATCAATAGAAGCCATCGCATCACCCGCCAGACGCGGCATTTTTTTTGCATCATCATCTCTCGATCTTCTCTCCGATGGCCGGTTTTAGCTTCTGCGCGTTTATTATCTTCGCAATCGTCTCGGCCACCTCGGTGGCGGTGAAGTTGCCGGTGATGATGGCCTTGTCGTGAATAACAGTTCGAATTGTCGGAGCAGAGAGCAGCTTGCCATCGAAGACTACCGCCAGCCGCTTGCCAATATTCGCGCCGGTGATCTCGGCGAATCGTCTCGCGCCGGCTTCATTGAAGTCAACCGTCACCGACGCCTTGTTATCAGGCGAGATCGTCATGGACGCATTTGCGACGGCGGTTTCATCGAGCAGGACTTCCTTGCAAATGCGAAGGGGCTGTTTGCTTCCCGGATCGTCGAGCATTTCGGCAGGCGCTGTGTCGTTGGCATCGGCAACGAGGCGAAATTGCAGGCGCGATTTCTGCGACTTCCCGACAGGCGTCACGTCCTGCGTGCCGGAAACATGGAAGACGAGCAGGTAGGGCACGGCCGGATGGCCTTGCGTGTCTTTGAAATTATGAAACTTTTCGCTGTTGAGCCAGTAGCCGTAGGTCTTGCCCGCTTCCAGCCGGACCTTCATCACGCATGTCTTGTGATCCGTTTCGTATTTCGGTTTGCCCACCGATTCAGGCGTCGAATCCTTCCAAGATGACGACCAACTCCACGAACCGTCCGCCATTTCCTTGCTGAAGGTGACTTTGATTTCGTACTCGCCGGGCGGAACATTTTTCGTTCCCGCCTCCGGCACGGTTTTGACGACAACCGGCGTCAGGGAATCCATGTCCTGCGCCCGGCTGAATTGCGCCAGCGCAAACAACGCGGCGGTGATGATGATGAACCATTTCGTCTTCATGTTTTGTCCTCTCTATTTTTGCCTCGTTTGGAAATTCAACAAATACGGAATCGCCGGCTGCCCGGACTGGTCGGTGAAGTTCTTGAACTTTTCGCTGTTCAGCCAGAACGCATACGTGCGGCCAGCCTCCAGCTTCGTCTTTACGACACAGGTGCGGCCATCCGGTTCGTAATGCGGCGGGCCGATCAATTCCGGCACGGAATCTTTCCACGCATTGCACCAGCTCCACGAACCGTCGGTCATGGGCTTGCTGAATCGCACGCGGATTTCGATTTCGCCCGGCTCCACGTCGCGCGAGCCGGCCACGGGAAACGTTTCGACAACGACAGGCGGCTGGCTCTCGACGTTTGAATCGGCTTCCACCGCGGGGGAGGGATTGACTTGTTCGAGTGCGCGTCCCGGTTCACTTCGCTCCAAGCCCACAGTCACCGGCGATGGCGAGCCGTGATCGGGCCGGAACTCGCCGATGAGATACGAACCATCCGGTCCGGCGGCCGGCGTGCCTTTGCGAAAAACCAACCGCCCATCTTGTTCCGTCATCGGACCGACGCGACCGCGTTCCATGGCGAGAAGCGGCTTGCCGCCTCCGTCGTCCTTTACGACGACGTGGATGCCGTTTCCCCACATCGGCAGTTCGTACGTGGCTGTGAAGGCCGCGTTCTTGGGGAACGTGCAGCCCGAATAACCCTTGCCAACGCGAAGCATGAGCCATGCGCCCGGCGCGCCCCGGCCGGTTATTACGGCCCGATTGCGTTCAACGTTCACCGACAAAATCACCGCGCCGGAAATATTCGTCGTCGCGTGAGGCGGCGGCAATGTCGTCTCAGCGTGCGCCGGAGTCCTCACAGCCAATTGCGGCGCGAAACACATGATCGGAATAATCACCACCGCCACCACCACGACAAACCAGGCAAACAAAATCGCGGCAACTCCGGCCGTCCAACGCCACAGCCATTTTCGTCCGCACCAGCCATGCACCATCCAACTCAGCAAAATCGCCACCACCCAGAACGGCACGGCATACCGCGTGACACTCCTCGTGAGAGTCATCGCCAACGCCGTCACAACCGGCAAGGCCACGACAAGCTCGCGCGCCAGCTCCTCAAACTTCGGCACGATGAACGTCATGAACGCCATGAGCGGCAGCGCCGCCGTCAGCTGCACAACGACGCTAACCAGCACCCGCCACCGGCCGCCCTTTCGCCCGCCGTCAACGGTGGCCGCGGACTTTTCCAATGATTGGAACTTGCGGTGGCGGCGAAGTGACGCGGGCTTCCTGCCCGCGCGATTGAGGAGCGGGCAGGATGCCCGCGTCACTTTTTTGCGGCGGAGTTGTCGCGATGGTTTCGATCATCGTCTTCACTTCGCTCACGTGCTGGTAACGGCGTTCGGGATTTTTTTCCAGCGCGCGCAAGACGATTTCGTCGAGCCGCACATCAATCTGCACTTTGCGCGACGGCGGCTGGAGTTTGTCGGCGGGAAGCTCGCCGGTGAGCAGTTCGTAGAGCACGACGCCGAGCGAGTAGATGTCGGCGCGATGATCAATGACGCGATGATCTTTCTGCTCCGGCGACATGTACTGCGGCGTGCCGGCGGAAAGCGAAGCCGTCGCCTCCGCGGGCGTTTTGCCCGACGCATCGCCTGGTCCGCTGCCAACCATTTTCGCGATGCCGAAGTCGGCGATCTTTACGCGGCCCTCTCTGTCGAGCAGCAGATTTTCCGGCTTGATGTCGCGATGCACGATGCCGTGTTCGTGCGCGTAGTGCAGCGCCTCGCACACCGGCGGAACAATCGCCAGCGCCTGTTCGGGCGTGAAGCGGCCCGCCTTCATTGCCTGCCGGAGATTCACGCCGTCCACAAACTCCATCAGCAAAAAATAGAATCCGCCGGCCTGCCCGAAATCATACACCGTGACGATGTGCGGATGATTCAGCGCGGCGAGCGCCTGCGCCTCCTTTTGAAAACGGTTCGCGAAGCCGGCGTCGTCCACGCACTCCGGTGCGAGCAGCTTCAGCGCGACGAAGCGGTTCAGCGATTTCTGCCGCGCCTTGTACACCACGCCCATCCCGCCGCGACCGAGACATTCGAGAATTTCAAGCTGCGGAAAATGCGGCGCGAGTTCCTCCGGCGAAATCACCTTGCGCGACGAAACGGATTCAGCGCCCGCCTGCGTCGGCAGCATCGCCTCGGCCATCAGACACGCCGGACAAAGCCCCGCCGTCTCATCGGACGGCAGAGCCGCTCCGCACTTCGGACACGATTTGGAAGATGAAGAGTTTATGCTCATGCCTGTGTACTGACGCGACCGCGAGATTTGGTTACATGCTTTTTCACGTCAGCCCCGCAACGCTGCGAACAGCGCGCGCATTTCCTCTTCGACCTTCGCTGCATCATCGAGCGTGCCTGCAACCTCGGCTTTCAACAGCTCGCGGAACCGCCGTTTCAGCCGGTGAATCGCAACCTTCAGCGCGTTCGCATTCATGCCGCACTGCGCCGCCATCGCCGATTGATCGCCGTGCGCCGCATCACCCGTCAGCCATGGTTTCACGTTCTCGAAAAAATCCGCGCGCCCTTCCGCCATGCATTCGCAACGCAGCGCTTCGAGCGAACGCGACACAACCGTCAGCGCCCATTGACGGTCGAAGGCCTCGTCGGGCGACAACGCGCTTGCATCCGCAACGGCCCGCGCCTCCGTCGCCTCGGTGTCATTCAGCGAAATGGCTGGAGAACCGCCACCGCGTTTCTGCCGCCGCGCCGCCTCGCGCCGATGCGAAAGAAAATGTTTTACCGCGCCGAGCAGATACGACCGGAACCGCCCGCGCTCCTGCTCCGCATGATCGAACGCGCCGCCCGAAAGAACGTGGGCGAAAAAGTCATGAGCGACATCGCGCGCCGCATCCGCGCTGCGCAACTCGCAGCGGAGAAAAGCGGCCACCGGCTCATAATAGGCATCGCACAACTCGCCCAGTTCGCGCCGCCCTTCCGGCGAATCCGCCTTCGCGCGGCTCACCTGTGACCATCGCGTCGTGTGAAAACTCCCGCCGTGCGCGTCATGCGCACGCGACCACGGCGTCTCTCGTGTTTGTTCAGCAGTCATCGGATCGGCACATCATGACACAAATATCTGACGTATTGGAGAGCAATGGTTACACGGCGGCACGTATCCATTCAGCGCGACAGATGACCGCCGCCACCGACAGCGTCGCGACGGGGGCGGGATGGGGGCCGGAGCAGGATGCTCCGGTTCTTCTTTAAGCGCGGGGCAAGATGCCCCGCCGCCCGGGTCAGACCCGCTCGATCGTCAACGAGGGCAGCGGATCAAGACCCGAGACGCGCGTGTAGGTTCCGACCGGATCGCTGCCGCCAGCCTTCACGCCGGACCACACAACCACGACTTCGAGCGTCACGAACATCGTCGCCTCGATCACCAGCTTCCAACGCCCGCCTGTAGCCGGGGTCGCTGACCCCGGCAAGCCGGCACCAGCGGTGCCAGCCACAGGTTCCCAGAAAAGTTTCTGCGAAGCCCCGCCGAGAATCTGCGCCGGATCGTCATTGAACAGATGCGACCAGCCCTGACCGAAATTGATCCAGAACCCGCCCTGCATACCGGCCACGCTGCCCGGCTTGAAATAGCCCGACCAGAACAACTGCCCGCCTGCCGGAAACCGCGCCGTGTCGCGATAGAACGTCCCGTCCCACGAAACGCCGCCCGCCACGCCCGCGTCGAAGCACCAATCGCCGGGCTGCGGATCGTTTTCATCCGGCCAAGTCAGCCCGGAGTCAAAATGTGGAGCCAGAACATCGCACTCCGGCTCCGCCCCGCCGACAAGACCATCCTGATAGCCCGCGATGCGATACACCTCCGCAAAGGGGCCGGTGGGCAGGACGGGCGGTGCCGTCTGCCACCGGGCGGTTTTCTTCTTCCGTGCTGGGGAACGCCGGGCATTGTCTGCGCCCGGTCCGGTCAGTCAGGCACTGACGACCACCGTGATGGTGGCGCTGACATTGCCATAGGGTTTGTTCTTGCGGATGAACTGCGCGCGATACTCCCGCTTCTCGGGTTTGCCGGCCACGAGCAGGGGCCGCGCATCAATCCATGGGAAATGCAGTGCGCGTACGAGGAACACAAAATCCGCGTCGCCGTCGCGCTTGCCGGAGATATCCACCGCCTCCGCGTCGCCCTTGTTGGACTTGATTTCCGCGCCGCCGGTGCTCAGGGCCTTGCCGCGCAGGACCGGCTGCGGGCCGTCACTGGACATCTCGCCGGCGGATTGGGAATGTGTGCGCTCGACGCCGAGCAGTTCGCCGATGGCGGGGGTATAGCCGGCGCTCTTCATGATGCGCTGGCGGATTTCGCGGTAATTCGCCTTGCCGTTGCCAATGGAATTGGTCTTGTCCTTGGTTGCCTGCTGGGCGATGGCTGCGGTGGATTCGGCATTCGACTTCTTCTGGTGCATGTCCGCGTTGTCCGCGTTAATGGTGGCGATGTCCGCCGCGCTGATATTCAGCGCCACAACCTCCGGTTTGAGGAGGCCGTTCTTCAACAAATCATGTTTGTCGAGGAATCCATCCTCGGTGCCGCCGACTGGATCATTTTGAGCGCTCATTTCATCTTTCTCCCATCTATAGGTTTCATTGCTTCACTTGCTGACGAAATAGATTCCCTGCCCCGGTCAGCGGGGGCATTTCCCTGGCTGATTTTATCGGGGGAATGGATCATATTTTCCCGGGAAAAAATCATCCGGGGATTTCCCTGTACGGAATATTCCTGGGAAAAAATCATCCGGGGACTTCCCTGGACGGAATTTTCCCTGGAAAAAATCATCCGGGGATGGGAATGGATCGCTGATGCCCATGCCGCAATGAGCTGTTCCCTGGAAACACTAATCGCCTCCCCTGCAGGATTAATTGAAATGGGGGCATCAGGACTGGAAATGGGGGATGATTCATCACGTTGGAACGTGACACCCCGCGCAGAAGGCGCGGCAGGATTCGGATGGATGTCAGCAGCGAAAATCATACCCATTTCTTCGATACGGACTGCCCATTCAGCAGCACCAACGCGAATTGGATCAAACCGCCCGCCCGCGCGCAACAAAAAAGTTTCAGCAAGGACGCCTGCGATTCAGGCATCATTCAGATTCGAAACGAGCGCAGTTGCAAAGATGAGGCGAAGCATCCCGCTCAGCCGCTTCATGCCGGCTCATCCGGCGGTGCGCGCCACCGGCTACAATCCCACGGCCCGCCGGGTCTCACTGGTTTGGACTGCGGAAGCGATGCTACGAGCTTCCGCTTTTCGTCAGGAAGCGAAGCCGCGAGCTTCCCTTCTTCTGTGGCTGGGGTCGGCGACCCCGGCTACAACCCGAACTGCGAAGCTCTCCGAATCGCTTCGCAAAAGAAAAGCGGAAGCTCATCTAATTCGCTTCCGCAGTCCAAACCCACTCACGCCAACTTGTGGGCGATGTGTTCGTCGAGGATTTCTTGGACGGTTAAGGGGATGATCATCTTGCCGGTTTTCTTGAAGAACTGGCTGGCTTCGGTCATCGCATCGCCGGAGTAGTCGAAGGAAATGAAGAAGCCTTTCTTCCGGTCGTGCATGGTCATCACGCCTTCGAAGTCGCGGATGTCGGGCGTGCCGGCCTTGTCCTTTTGCTTCACCTGAATCGGATACCATTCGTCCATGAAATCGAGATGGCCGGTTTCTTTGCCCTTCTTGGCGGGGGCGGCGCTGACGGGATAGATGCGCCCGTCGATGCCGTGGTCGCCGACTTGCAAGCAGGCGTCATTCATCGTCTTCATTTTCGCCAGGTCGGAAGTCCTTCAGCCGTTCGGCAGCCAAACGCTCCAATCTCTTGGCTTGAGTGAGAAGCGTCTGTCGCAGCCCTCGTGACACTTTTCTTTCACTGATTACCCTGGCGAGGCTGGCGATGGTGTTGGCGCGGCGCGCGATTCTAATATCCGGGTGCTTGCGGTGCGGGAAAATGTCCGCGGGAATAATTCGATGCGCGTAGCATTTGGGCAATTCGATTGGCGGGACGGGACGCGGAGGCTTTTCGTTGAGGACGGCACCGAGCTTCGATTCAGCGATGACCTTTTGAAATAGTGTGTATTCGGCCCGGTCGAGATATTCGCCATGCTCTTCTTCGGAAAGGTTGCTCAAATCCAGCGGCCAGACGCGAATCTCAGCGACTTCAAACGGATCCAATACATTCATCGCGACTGCATCGGTTCGCTGGTTGGTCAGGTGGCGTCCGATCCGGCTGCCAAGTCCTTCATAGGTCTGCCCGATGTAGATGGGTTCCCCATCGTAATCATAGAAGGCGTACACGCCCCACTTGCGGCGTCCGATCTTTCGACCCTCGTCGTCGCGGCTCTCGAAGAACGCTTTGATCTCAGCGCGGATTGATGCGACATCACGCGGCAGCCCTTCCGGCATCCTCCTTGCGCTTGGAGCTTGTTCGATACTTCGTGCGGACTTCGCGGACTTGGAGCGTTTCTTCTTCGGCATAGTTTTCCTCCCAAAGCGGATTGAGATAGTTCTTCGCGATCCATTCGATGACCGGAACACAGACTGCATCACCGAAACCAAACAAAGCCTGATTGAGCGGTACGCGGATCACGAAATCATCCGCTCCCATCAATCGCGCACACTCACGGGGCGTAACCAAGCGCACGGCGAAGCGTCCCTTGCCTGCGGCAAAAAGAATCTGCCGACCGCTGCCGCCGCGCGGTGTCCGCAGACACCCGGCCACCTCGTCGGTCCGAAGCTCGGCCATTGATCGTCCGTTTCGTACTCGGCGGAACACCGTGCCATAGCTAACCCGACTGCCCGCAATCATGGCATCCGCAATTGCGCGGTGCTTTGGACTCATCTGATTCAGCAAATAGTTCGATCGCTCATCGCTCCACCACATCTTCGAATTGGGAGACAGGTGTTCGATAATTTCGGATAGCTTCTTTGTTGATGTCGGCAGGAGGGGCAGCTTGCGGATGCACCAGTCGATGTCCGAATTCCACATGATGAAATCAGCCAGCGCACGGGGTCGAACATCACTCTCATGAAACTGCATCGTGTCGCGTGCGATCATCGGTGCTTTATTCTTCGCCGAACCGACAACAAACAGGCGCTGCCGGCTCTGTGGAACGAAACGGGACGCATCTATTATGAACGCATCCACGGCGTAGCCCAAACGATTGAGTGCAGACAAAGCATCGTGGAAATCCTCGCCGTCGTTCGACGTGAGAAATCCGGCGACATTCTCGAGAAGAATCAGGGGCGGGCGTCGGCTTCCCATCTTCTTCAGCGCATCAATGAAGCCCCAGAAAGCCGAAGAGTTTTTTCCGATGAGTCCGGCGCGGGCACCAGCGAGAGACAGATCGTTGCATGGAAATGATGCGGTGGCCAAAGCGACGGTCGGGATTTTGTCGGCTGTCAGCTTGTGAACATCCTCAAGAACGAATTCACCGCCGACTCCGAAATGATCGCTGTACATCCTCCACTTGTCTTCATCGATGTCATTCGCGAAATCCGTGCGCCAGCCGCCTTTCTCAAGGCCAATTCTCATCAGTCCGATTCCGGCGAAGAATTCGGCGACGTTCTTTTGGTGAGCGTTGTACATGGGACTCAATTACCAATGAAGTTTCCGATGTCAAACCATGCCGACTGGCCATGCGATTCCGCAACTCGCTTTTCCTTGGTCTCGCCCCAGAAGACTTCGTAGTTGCGGTTGGAGTTGAAGGGCGGGTCGATGTATTCGAGGTCGATGCAGGCGTCGGGGAGTTTCTTGAGCTGTTCGAGATTGTCACCGCAATAAATGACGCGGGTGTCGAGAAGCGAAGAGGGTTTGTTTGCCATGGGTGCGGAGAATAGCAGCCGGCGGGATTCGCGCAATGCAAGAGGAGAGCGCCGCGGTTCGTGTCAGTATCGCACGATGTCCGTGATCGGAATCGTGCCGAGGTCGTGGACGAAGTCTTTGTCGTGCAGCGATGCCTTTTCGTGCGGGACGGGGAAATATTTTCCAGCAGCCGCGCGAAGAATTCCGGCGTCAGATCGCGCGCGTCAGGGCGCGGCGCGATACCAGAACGTGAGTTTCAACTCCTGGCCGGCCGTGACCGTGATGTTTTGCGACGCGGGCGCGAATGATCCGGCTTTCAAGCAGCCTTCGCCGCCGTGCGCCAGCGACTTGTCGCGGACGATTTTCGCGCCACCCGCGGCCGGTTTGATCTGCCACGCCTCGATGGACGCGGCTTCCGATTCAAAATCTCCCTGCGAGAGCGTCGCGCCGCTCAG
>CAIVKH010000303.1 GCA_903906425.1 uncultured bacterium | reverse complement strand
TCCGGCCCCCGATAGACCATGCACAAAGCGGCACAACAGCAACTTGCGAAAGAATCGCCCCCAAAGCAGAAAACCCGCCCCTGAAGCCGGGGCCCCCGCCCCCGCGCCATAAAACTTCCAATGATTGGAACCCGCCGCCCTTCATTCTTTCCAATGGTTGGAAGTTTTCGGGCGCGGCGTTTTCCAATGATTGGAAATTTTGCGCGGAGGCGCGGGGCGGGGCGGTTACGGGTTCGGGAAGTAGCGACGGTTGATCTGGAATTGCGGGGCGACGGGGACGGCCTGGCTCCAGCCCCAGTTCTGCTGGATCATTCCGCCGTCGCTGCTCTTGAGGACAAACCAGAGGCCGGCGGCCGGCGTGTAGGTGGCGATGTCGGCTTTGCCGTCGCCGTCATAGTCGGCGGGCACGGGTGCGGCCATGCTCCAGCCCCAGTTCTGCTGGGTGAGGCCGCCGTCGCTGCTGCGGAGGATGTGCCACTGGCCGGCGCCCGGAACGTAGGTGGCGATGTCGGCTCTGCCGTCGCCGTCGTAGTCGGCGGGCACGGGCATGGCCTGGAACCAGCCCCAGTTTTGAACGCGGGCCTGGCCGTTGCTGCTCTGCAGGATCGCCCATGAGCCGGTGCCGGGAACGTAGGTGGCGATGTCGGCTTTGCCGTCGCCGTCGTAGTCGGCGGGCACGGGGATGGCCTGGCTCCAGCCCCACTGCTGCGTACGCATCTGGCCGGTCGATGAAAGCAGGATGTACCACATGCCGGTGGGCGGGTCGAAGACGGCGATGTCGGTCTTGCCGTCGCCGTCGTAGTCGGCGGGCACCGGGATTTCGCGGCTCCAGCCCCAGTTCTTCATGAGGAGATTTCCGGTGGAGCTTTGGATGATGTACCAGTTGCCGACGGTCGGGTCGAAAACGGCGAAGTCGGCCTTGCCATCGCCGTCGTAGTCGGCGACGACCGGAACGTCGGCGCTCCATCCGAGTTGGAACGGCAGGTTCTGCTGGCTCGAGCTTTTCAGAACATTCCACGCGCCGCCCGCCGGCCAGAAGACGGCGATGTCCGCCGAGGCGTCGCCGTCAAAGTCGCCGGCGACCGTTTGCGCGGGCCGCACGCGCAGCGTGACGGGAATCTGCGCGGGCGATCCGGAGGCGACGCTCGCAGTGATCGTGATGACGGCGCTGTAGTCGCCGGTGGCGAGGCCCGCGGTCGCGTAGCTCACGACGGCGGACGTCGAGGCGCCGGATGCGACCGCGCTGTTCGTCGGCGCGACCGACAGCCACGCGGCGCTGTCGGTGATGACAAACGGCATGTTCGAGCCGCCGGAGTTCGTGATTTGAATCGCCTGCGCCGCGGCATCACTTCCGACCTTGACGGTGCGCGTCAGCGAGCCGGGCGCGACGGCCAGAACGGGGCCCGAGCTGTTGAACCGGATCGAATCCATGTTGAAGCCGGATGACACCGCGACAAAACGCAGGATGTGATCGCCGGCGGCGATCGCGGCATTCGGCAGGGTTACATTTTGCCACGATGACCAGCCGCCGGTGGACGGAACGTTGATGGTGCCGGTGACGTCCGCGCCATCAAGCTGCAGATAAAAACTTCCGCCGCCGGCCGGCGATGCAACGCGCGTCGAAATGCCGAAGACATCGGGATGCGCAACCTTGAAATCGTATTCCATCCATTCGCCGGCCTCGATCCATCCGACCGCGTAGCCGCCGCCGGCCGATGAATCGGCGGCGATGTCAACGCCTTCGCCGGGGCGGTACGCGCCGCCGAGGTTCGCCGGGGAGGAATCGCCGTAGGAGATGTGGCTGCCGAGCGTGTTGAAATTCTCCGCCTCGATCACCGCCGGCAGGACGGGCGGCGTTCCGCCGTAGGGCACGCCGACAATTCCGTACGGCGTGTAGGTGATGCCTGCCTGCTTCGCGCTGAATTGCGAGCTGAGCGCATAGGTCGTGTTGCTCGTCATCGCGGTGTCAACCGCGATGCCGGCGGCGAATCCTCCGCGATTCGGCAGCGCGCCGATGCGCGGCGAAATGGAGGCCGAACTGCTGTAGGGCAGATCCAGGTAGGTCAGATAGCTGCGCGGCCCGAACGAAAGCGTCGGTGCGGCCAGAAGCGATGAAAGCGAGGCGGTGCCCGAGCCTTTGTTGTAGGCCTGAACCGAGTTCATGAACACGGGAAAGGGCGCGACGGGGCAGTCGTACGACGAGCCCTGCACGGATGCGCTGCAACCGACAATGAACGAATTGTTCAGCGTCATCGAAGTGTTCTGCACCATTTCGAATCCGCCGCCGTTGTGCTCGGCGACGCAGTTCAAAATGTAGAGATTGGTCGCCTGGACATTCGCGAGGTTGAAATTCATGCCGCCGCCGTTGCCGTAACTGTTGCCCGCCGTCGTCGCGCGGCAGTTGTCCATGACGACATTGCGCAGCGTGACCGGCGTCCGGTGGGCGGCGTCCGTTCCGTGATAAAAATCTCCCTGCGCAAAAATCGCCCCGCCGGCGGGCGCGGTGCAATTGCGGATCGCGCAGTTCTCAATCCACAGCGATGCGTTGGGATTGTCCTGCGCATTGGGATCGTACGAATTCGCCCCGATGGCGCCCCCGGAGCCGAGAAGATTGGTGCCACTGGCGACGCAATTGTCGAACACGGAGTCTTGGACGCGAAGCGCCGCCTGGTAACAGCTCACGGCGCCAGCCGACATCGCGTGGCAGTTGGTGAACACGCATCCGCTGACGATCACGTTCATGTTGTGCTCGGCGACGATGGCCCCGCCCTCGGTCGGCGGCAGCGCCGCATCCGGAATCGCGCGCTGGGCAAAGTTGCCGTCGAAGACGCAGCCGGAAACCAGAACGGTGTTCATGGGATAGGTGAAGGGCGTCGTGCAAATGATGGCGCCGCCCGCATAATTTGCGGAGTTGCTGCGGAAGGTGCAGTTCACGACCTCGCCGTTGCCCGCCGCAAACACGATGGCGCCGCCTTCGTTGCCGGACGGTGTGCGACAGGTGTTGCTGAGGAAGACACAGTCCTTGAAATATCCGCGCGACTCGTCGCCGTTGATCTGGGCCGCGCCCGCGTTGAGGTCCGTCCAGTTGTACTGGAAAAGGCAGTTGACGAAGGTGGCCTGGCCGCCGACGCCAAATACGAGGACCGCACCGCCCTTGTCGGGGCTGTAGTTGTTCTGAAAAACGCAGTTGAGGAAAGTCACGTTGGCCCCGGCAGCCACGACGGGGGCGAACGTGTTGACGATGCCCATGCCGTTTTCAAACGTGAAGCCGTCGAACGTGAGCGCCATGAACGGATCGCCCGCATACGACCCGCCATTTTCGATGCGCAGCAGCATCGAGGTCCCGCCGCCATTGACCCGGGTTGCCGCGGCACCGGCCGTTGATTTGAAGCAAAGCCTCTTGTTCAGATTCAGCGCCTGGATGTAGCCGTTCGTGCCTGGCGCAACGAGAATCGTGCTGTCGTCCGGCGCGTTGTTCATCGCGTCCTGGATGCTGGCGAAATTACCGGGCACGGTGTACGTGGCCGCCCCGGCCCGCATCCACGCAAGCGCCACACAAAAAGAAATGATGACAATCTTTTGCTTCATTCCCACCTATCCTTATACGGCTTCTCCTTGGACTAGCAAATGCCGTGCCGCCAATGAAGATACCGCGTGCATACCGGCGGTTTCAATGCTAGTGGTAAATCTTTCGCAGGAGATAATGGTCATGGCATTTGATGGAAAAATTGAAGGGTTTCCCGAATTTCAGAAGTCGCGCACGGACTTGCTGGCCCGCGCGCGGGAAATGACGTGGTACCACTCGGTCAAGCTGGATGATTCCTTCACCACGCAGGGCGAATTCGATCTGTATCCCTACGTCGAACACTACCTCCCGTTTGCCGATCTCAGCCGCGCGGACTGCCTCGACATCGGATCAGGCAACGGCTTCTGGGCCTTCGAACTGGAAAGGAAGAATGCGCGCAGCGTCACCGCGTCCGACATCGCCGATTTCTTCGACACCGATTTCAGCATCCTGCATGGCAACGACACGCTGCGGCCGAAGGGCCGCTCGGCGCCCGGCGCATTTGGCGAGCAACTGCGCATCGCTTCCTGCCTGCTCAAATCGAAACTCGATTACCGGCTGTGCAGTGTCTATGACCTGCGCCCCGAAACCGTCGGCACCTTCGATCTCGTGCATTGCGGCAGCATGCTCATGCACCTGTTCGGCCCGCTCATCGCGCTGCAGCGCATGGCGTCGGTCAGCCGCGACTCATTCATCATCACCACCGAAGTGGAACTCTCGCTCGAAGGGCACTCCGCGGTGCAGTATCGCGGCCACCAGATTCCCTATGTCCATTTCGTTCCGTCGCCCACCTGCCTGGTGAACATGGTCACCGCCTGCGGCTACGAAAAAGTTTTGCGCGGCCCGACATTTTTCCTGCTGTTTCGCGACCGGAACAATCCGCAGCTCATGCCCCACACCACGTGCATCGGCCTCAAGGAAGGTTCAAAAAACGTGCTCGGCCTCCCGCCGCCCGGCCCCGTCGCGACCGCCGACCAGCAGGCCACCGTCGAATTCGCCGCCGTACCGGCGACGGTCCAGCCCGGACAGACCATTGATATTTTGTTGAACGTGATCAACCGCTCCAGCCGCATGTGGCACGTTCAGGACGCGTCCGACGCCATCGTCGCCGGCTGCGGCTGGGAACTTCGCCGCGACGGCCATGCCGTTGAAACTCTTGCCGCGCGAATCGAGGACGCCATCCCGACGTGCAACTTCCTTCCGCCCGGACTCGGCACGCTCGTCGGCGTAAAGATTCGCATCCCCGCGCAGGAAGGAACGCTGCGGCTCAAGCCGTTCGTGACGCAGCGCGGAAGCCAGTTCAACATCGCCGGCCCCGGCGCGGCCATCGAAGTCGCAAGCCTTGAAAAGCCGCAGCCCCCTCCTCCGAAATCATTCTGGCAGCGGCTCACCGGCGCCTGAAAATCCGATCCGGCCCGGCCGCGTATTTTCCAATCATTGGCAAATTTGAATCGTGAAGTTGCCAATCATTGGAAGTTCCGCGCCGGGAAATTTCCAATGATTGGAAAGTTTGTAAAAATCACAGCCGGTTTTTCACCAGTGAATCGACGACAGCCGGATCGGCGAGGGTGCTCGTGTCGCCGATCTGGTCAATCTGGCCTTCGGCAACTTTACGCAAAATGCGCCGCATAATTTTTCCGCTGCGCGTTTTGGGCAGCGCGTCGGAAAACTGAATTTTATCGGGCGTGGCGATCGGGCCGATGGCGCTGCGGACTTGTTTGATGAGTTCTTTGCGCAGTTCTTCCGTCGGCGCGATTCCTTTTTTGAGGGTGACGTAGCAATAAATGCCCTGGCCTTTCATGTCGTGCGGGTAGCCGACGACGGCAGCCTCGGCAACGGCGGGATGGCTGACAAGCGCGCTTTCGAGTTCGGCGGTGGAGATGCGATGCGCGCTGACGTTGAGCACATCGTCGATGCGGCCGAGCAGCCAGTAATAGCCGTCGGCATCGCGGCGCGCGCCGTCGCCGGTGAAATATTTTCCGGGGATGCGCGAGAAATAAACGCGGCGGATGAGTTCGCTTTTCGGATCGCCGTAAACGCCGCGCAAAATTCCGGGCCACGAGCCGGTGATTATCAGCGCGCCGCCTTCGTCAACACCGGCTTCACTTCCGTCTTCCTTCAAAATTTGCGGGCGCACGCCGAAGAACGGTTTGCCGGCGGAACCGGGTTTCGTGATCATCGCGCCGGGCAGCGTCGTGATGAGAATGCCGCCGGTTTCGGTCTGCCACCACGTGTCAACGATCGGGCATTTTTCGCGGCCGATGAATTTGTGATACCAAATCCACGCCTCGGGATTGATCGGCTCGCCGACGGTGCCGAGCAGTCGCAGCGACGATAGATTCGATTTGTTCGGCCATTCTTCGCCGAGCCGCATGAGCGCGCGGATCGCGGTGGGCGCGGTGTAAAAAATCGTGACCTTTTCCTGCTCGATGATTTTCCAGAAACGGTCCGGCTGCGGCCAGGTCGGCACACCCTCGAACATGACGCACGTCGCGCAGTTCGAGAGCGGGCCGTAAAGCATGTAGGAATGGCCGGTGATCCAGCCGACATCGGCGGTGCACCAGAAAATGTCCTCGGGCCGGTAGTCGAAAATATATTTGAACGTCAGATGCGTGAAGAGGCTGTAGCCGGCCGTCGTGTGCAAAACACCCTTCGGTTTGCCGGTGCTTCCGCTCGTGTACAAAATGAAAAGCGGATCTTCCGAATCCATCACCTCCGGCTCGCATTCGTTCGTGATGTCGGGCGCGGCCATTTCTTCGTGCCACCAGAAATCGCGCCCGGCTTTCATGCTCACCTGCATATCGCCGCGATTGAAGACGATCACGCGCTTCACCGTCGGGCAGTCATCGATCGATGCGTCCGTTTTATCTTTCAACGCAATCATCTTGCCGGCGTGAAAGGCGACGTCGCTGGTGAGCACCATGTACGATTTGCAGTCCTGAATGCGGCTCTTGAGCGACTCCGGGCTGAACGCTGAAAACACGACCGAATGAATTGCGCCGACGCGCGCGCAGGCGAGCATTGCCGCCGCGGCTTCGGGAATCATCGGCATGAAAATCGTGACCGTCGTTCCCTTTTTCACGCCGTGTTTGCGAAGCACATTCGCAAACCGGCACGTCATCTCATGCAGTTCGTGATACGAAATGACGCGGCGTTCCTCTTCCATTTCACCGCGCCAGATCAGCGCAGGACGGTTGCCATGTTGGACGACATGACGATCGAGGCAGTTCACCGAAATGTTGAGCTGTCCACCGATGAACCACTGCACGTAAGGATTCTTCGTCTCGCCGATGTGGTCGAGGTCCTGCTGCGAAACGTTGTCCCATTTCTTGAACCACTGCAGTTCGTCCGCCTGCTTCGCCCAAAATGTGTCCGGCTGTTCGATGGATTCGCGGTAAAGTCTTTCGTACTCCGCCAGCGTCTTCACATGCGCCTTTGCGGTGAACTCCGCGGACGGCGCAAAGCTGCGGTTTTCCTGCATCATCGAATCAATTTTCTGCTCCATCGCCCGCTCCCTTCACTTTCTGCAACACCATCACCGGGACACATGGCTGCGGCCCGGCGCCGCAATGTTACGCGCCCCGTTCACTACGCGCAAATTTCGCGGACATTGGTAGTGGAAACAACGAGGCCGTCAGAATTAGGAATCCTGAATTTCCGTTACAGATTAGCGGAAAGCGACGGCGCGCAATTCCCCGGCGGCGGGAAATTCCATTTGCTGTCACGCCCCGGCGTGCGGGCCGCGATTATTTGCGCGACGATTATTTCGCCGCGCGGCGTTTTTTTCCGCCGTCGGGCGCGGACGGGTTGACGTTGCCGTAGGCGGAGGGCGAGATGTGGTCGGGAACTTTCAGTTCGGCGCGAAGACGGGCGAGTTCCTTCGTCAGCCCGGCCTGCGTCGTCGTGTAGTCGGGCTGGTCGAGCACGCTCTTCATTTCGTGCGGATCTTTTTCGAGATCGAACAGCTCCCAGTAATCGGTTTCCGCGCCGAACGATTCGAAGTGGACGAGCTTGTAGCGGTCGGTGACGACGCCGTAGTGCGGGCGGACGTGGTGGGGCGTGGGATATTCGTAATACTGGTAATAAAAACTTTTCCGCCAGTCCGCGGGTGTTTCGCCCTTGAGCAGCGGAACAAAACTGCGGCCCTGCATGTCGGCGGGAACCGGCACGCCGGCGGCTTCGAGGAACGTCTCGGCGAAATCGAGATTCGAGACGATTTCCTTTTTGACCGTGCCGGGCTTGGTCACGCCGGGCCAGCGCACGAGCAGCGGGGAGCGCGCGGATTCTTCGAAAATCCAGCGCTTGTCGAACCAGCCGTGCTCGCCGAGGAAAAATCCCTGGTCGGAGGAATAGACGACGATGGTGTTGTCGGCGATGCCTTCGTCATCGAGATATTTCAGAAGCCTGCCGACGTTGTCATCCACGGCTTTGATGCAGCCGAGATAGTCGTGCATGTAGCGGTTGTATTTCCATTTCACAAGGTCCCTGCCCGTCAGGTTCGCCGCGCGGAATTTTTCGTTGCGCGGTTCGTAGTACGCATTCCACACCTTCTCCTGATCGGGCGTCATGCCCTTCATCGGTACGAGCTTGTTGTCGTGCGGCGTCATCGTCTTTTCAATGCTCATGTCCTGATTCTTTTCGGCGGCTCCGCGGCCGGAGTAATCGTCGAAGAGCGAATCAGGCGGCGGATAATCGCGGTCGTTGTCCCAGTTCAGATCGCGCAGCGCCGGCGACCACTCGCGATGCGGCGCCTTGTGATGGCACATCATCAGGAACGGTTTTGATTTGTCGCGGCCCTTCAGCCAGTCCAGCGCGGCGTCGGTGATCAGGTCGGTGACGTAGCCGTCCAGCTTCACATTCTCGCCGTTGCGATTCATCCCCGGGTTGTAATACACGCCCTGCCCGTGAAGAATCTGCCAGAAGTCGAAGCCCGTCGGATCGCTTTCCAGGTGCCACTTGCCGACGACGGCCGTCTGATAGCCCGCGGCCTTGAGCAGCTTCGGGAAAGTTTGCTGCGAGCCGTCGAACTTGCAGTTCGTGTTGTTATAAAATCCGTTCAGGTGATTGTATTTTCCGGTCATCACCGTCGCGCGGCTCGGCCCGCAGATCGAATTCGGGACCAGGCAGCGGTCGAAGCGGATGCCCTCCTTCGCCAGCCGGTCAATGTTCGGCGTCTGGTTCAGATGCCGCGACTCGTTGTAGGCGCTGACCGCCTGCCACGCGTGGTCATCCGCGAAGATGAAAAGAATATTCGGCCGTTTCGCCGGCGCATCCGCCGCCGCCGCGGACAACGAGCCCGCCGCGATCATTGCCAAAAGCAACTGCCTGATTTTCATTCTGAGTCTCCAAAAAAATTCCCGCTGCGCAGCCTGCCGCAGAAACGTTACGGAATCAATTTTCCAATCATTGGAAAATCTCGCGACCGCAACTTCCAATCATTGGAAATTTCTTTGACGGTCTGCATTTTGCGGCGGTGCATGATGTGATAATCTGCGGAGGAGTTGCGGTGAGGTGGCGCGGGAGGCGGCAAAATGTATTTCGGTTTGCAGGTGAAAATTTTTGTGGCGGCGGCGTTCGCGGCGCTGACGGCGACGGCGGATGATTCCTCCGCGGCGCGGCGGATCGCGAAGATCGCGCCGGGCGCGGGCGTCGCGCAGACGTCGTTCCAATTGCGGATGCGGGCGGGCGCGGTGGACACGTCGGCGGACAGCGCACGCGGAATCGTGGCCGGGCCGCGGCGCAGCGGGGCGTGGCCGGCGGCGGCGCAGAAAATTTCGCGCCGCGGCGTGCTGCCGTATCTGGTGCAGTTCGCCGGGCCGGTTGACGCGGCGTCGCGGCAGCGGCTGGCCGGCGCAGGCGCGCGGGTGGTTGATTATATTCCTGATAATGCGCTGCTGATCGAGGTGATGCCGGCGCTGGCGCAACAGATCGCTGGATGGACGGAGGTGCAGTGGATCGGCGAGTACGGTCCGCAATTCAAAATCAGGCCCGACCTGGCGACGAATCCGACGACGAATGTGCTGACGATCGTAACGTTCGCGCCGGATGACATCGCGGAGGTGGCCGACGAGGTGGCGCAACTCGGCGGGCGCGTCGTGAAAGCCGACAGCGGGCGTTTCGGGAAGGTGCGCGCGGTTGTCCCGTCGCAGAATCTCAGTGAACTGGTGCGGTCGGCGGCGGTGCAGTGGATCGAGGAATATCTGCCGGCGAAACTCCACAACGATCTTGCCGTGAAAGGCGAGTTGATGAACGTGACGAATGTCTGGACCGGCCACGGTCTGACCGGCGCCGGGCAGGTCGTCGGACATGCGGACACGGGGCTGGACACCGGCAACACGAACACGATCCATCAGGATTTTTTCGGCCGCATCAAGGCCGCGTTTGCGTGGGGCCGCGCGAATGACTGGAGCGATACCGACAGCCACGGCACGCACACCGCCGGTTCGATCCTCGGCAGCGGCGTGATGAGCACCGGGCTTTATCGCGGCGTCGCCTTCGAGGCGCAGATCGTCCACCAGTCGCTGCTGGATTCGAGCGGCGGCCTCGGCGGGCTGCCGGCGGATTTGAATTCGCTGTTCATCCAGGCCTACACCAATGGCGCGCGCGTTCATTCGGATAGCTGGGGCAGCTCCGCGGCGGGGAAATACACGAGTGATTCGCAGGACGCGGACACGTTCATGTGGAACCATCCCGACATGCTGCTGGTCTTCTCCGCCGGCAATTCCGGCACGGACAAGAAACCGAAGGACGGCATCGTTGACGCCGACTCGATGGGCGCGCCCGCCACGGCAAAAAATCTGCTGGCCGTCGGCGGAACGGAAGTCGGCCTGCCGCCCGGCAGCGGCGGCTATTCGTCCTACACCTATGGCGCGGCGTGGCCCACCGACTATGCGAACGACCCTGTCAGCAGCGACTATATTTCGCAAAGCGCCGACGGCGTCCACCAGGGCATGGTCGCGTTTTCGAGCCGCGGGCCGACGGACGACGGGCGCATAAAACCGGACATCGTCGCGCCCGGCTCGGACATCGTTTCGACGCGGTCGCGCGCGGCCACCGGAACCGGATGGGGACTGAATCCGAACACGAATTACATGTTCGACGGCGGCACGAGCATGGCCTGCCCGCTGACCGCGGGCGCGGCGGCGCTGGTCCGGCAGTTTTATACGGACACGAAGGGCCTGGCCGCGCCGGATGCCGCGCTGATCAAGGCCACGATGATCAACGGCGCGCGCACGCTGACACCCGGCCAATATGGCACGGGCTCCACGCGCGAAATTCCCGCGTCGCCGCGGCCGAACAGCGTCGAGGGTTGGGGACAGGTGAATCTGGAGAACAGCCTTTTTCCCGCCGCGCCGCGCAAGCTGATGTTCTTTGACGACGGCGCGCTCACGACGGGAAAGAGCCGCGAATATTCCGTGCGGGTCAACAGCGCTACGAACCTCAACGTGTCGCTGGCGTGGACGGATTATCCGGGCAACCTGTCCGCGTCGGTCGAACTGGTGAACGATCTGGACCTGCTGGTCATTGACCCGGACGGCCAGAATTATTTTCCGAACGGTCTGCCGGCCGCCGATCGCGCGAACAACGTCGAGGGCGTTGACATCGCGCAGCCGAAGACCGGCGCGTACCTCATCCGCGTTTCCGGCTACAACGTTCCGCAAGGCCCGCAGCCTTTTGCGCTCGTCATCAGCGGCGATGCGGATGTCGTCACCGGCGGAATGTTCCGCTTCAGCGCGTCCGCCTATCAGATCGTCGAGGCGAACACCTCGGCGGTCATCACCGTGCAACGAACCGGCGGAAGCCAGGGCACTTCCACGGTTCAGTTCGCAACCGGCGCCGGCACGGCCACCGCGGGCGCTGATTTCGCGGCAACGAACGGCACGCTGACATTTGCGCCCGGCGTCACGAGCCTCACGTTCGCCGTGCAGATTCTCAACGACGTCCTGACCGAGTCCGACGAGACGATTCCGCTCGTTTTGCAAAACGCCACGAACGCCATCATCGGGATGACGACGCAGGCCGTCGTGACGATCATTGACGATGACGCGCCCGGCGTCGTGCAAATCGAAAAGGCTTCATATACTGCCAGCGAAGATTCCGGCGCGGTTGCGATCAACGTCGTACGCACGGGGGGCAGCCTCGGTCCGGTTTCGGTGCAGTTCTCGACGGCGAATGGATCGGCGACAGGCGGTCTGGATTATCTGGCGACCAACGGCACGCTGACGTTTGCGGCGGGAGAAATGAGCAAGGGATTCAGCGTGGAACTTGTGAATGATTCCCTGGCGGAGGGAACCGAAACGCTGCAACTGCTGCTGACCAACGCGACCGGCGGCCTCGCCATCGGTGCCAAGAGCAACGCCACGCTGGTTGTCCTCGACGACGACAGCACGACCAACACCGTGCTCTACGAAAATTTCGAACAGGGCCTGCCCGCCGGCTGGAGCGTGGTGGATTACCAGGGCAACGGCGCTGTCTGGCGGTTCGACAATCCCGGCTCACGGGCCAACCTCACCGGCGGCAGCGGAAATTTTGCCATCGCCGACAGCGATTACTACGGCCTGCAGGGCATGAACACCGATTTGACTTCGCCGCTGCTGAATCTTGTTGATATGGCCGCCATCACGCTGCGTTTCAAAACGGATTTCCATTACAAGACCAATAGTTTGATGGTGAACGAGACCGCCGAGGTCGATCTCAGCAACGACGGCGGCGCAACGTGGTGGCAGATGTGGGCGAAGACCTCCGACTTCCGCGGCCCGACCAATGTCGTGCTCGATCTGTCGTCGCTGGCCGCCGGGCACACGAATGTCTTGATCAGTTTTTACTATCACAACGCGCGCCACGACTTTTGGTGGGAGGTTGACGACGTCGAAGTCCTCGGCCAGGCCAGCACAAACCACGGCGCGCTCCGCTTCGCCGCGCCGCAGTATATCGTGGGCGAAAACGGCGGCGCCGCGACGATCAACGTTTCGCGCGATGGCGGCGCGGCCGGCACCGTCAGCGTCCAATATTTCGCCACCAACGGCACGGCGGTCGCCGGCGCGGATTTCATCGCGACGACCGGCACGCTCGTCTTCGCGTCCGGCGTGACATCGGCATGGTTCACGGTCCCGGTCATTGATGATGAACTCGTCGAGACGAACAAGAACGTCCAGCTGACACTCGCGGCGGCGACCGGCGGCGCGACGACCGGTACTCCGGCCGGCGCGCTGCTGCGGATCACCGACAACGACGGCGCAACCGGCCGCTGGTTCGCGACGGCCTTCGACTCGGGCCTGCCCGCCGGATGGACGATCACGAACAAGGCGACGACGAATGCGGGCTGGCGTTTCGACAATCCCGGCGCGCGCACGAACAACACCGGCGGCAGCGGAACTTTCGCCATCGCCGACAGCGCCTGGGCCGGCAGCGTGGACATGGACACGGAACTGCGCACGCCGCCGTTCGACCTCGCCGGCCTCCAAACCGTCTTCCTCGAATTCAAATCCGACTTCCACTGGTACGCCGCCGGCGGCGACGAAACCGCCGCGGTCGAAATTTCCCCCGCGGGCACCAGCGGCCCGTGGACACCGGTGTGGCAGCGCAGCGGCGAAGAAGCGCGCGGCCCGTCAACCGAGACTGTGGACGTCACCTCGCTCGCGGCCCTTCGCACCAATGTCGTCATCAAGTTCCACTATTCCGGCGTGAACGGCGACTGGTGGTGGCAGGTGGACGACGTGCGCATCTCCGGCAACACCGATCGCATCGACTCCGACGGCGACGGCATGCCCGACTGGTGGGAAGCCGCCCACAATCTGCCCGTCAACATCCCCGCCGCCTCGACGAACGACGCGGACGGCGACGGCGTCAGCGACCTCGCGGAATTTCTCGCCGACACCGATCCGCAAAACCCCGCATCGTTCCTCGCGATCACCGCCATCTCCAACGCGCCGGCTCGCGCGCTCTCGTTCCTCTCCTCATATCAGCGCAACTACGATGTCGAATGCGCGACCTCCTTCGCGCCCGTCGCGTGGGGCCTGCTTCAGGGCAACGTCCCCGGCAACGGCGGCGCGATCATCATCGCCGACACGAACGCCGCCCCGTTCCTTTTCTACCGCCTCCGCACCGGCCCGCCGTGAGTTTCCAATGATTGGAAATTCCGGCAACGGTCGTTTCCAATCATTGGAACTTTCCGCCGCGCAATTTTCCAATCATTGGAAAAGACGGCCGCGCAAACTTCCAATGATTGGAAGCCAGCACCGGCCGGCGGCAGGATTCTTCGCGGCGGCGCGATAAGACTGGCCGAAAGGGCGGCGTGGATTATTCTGCGGACATGAAGAATTTTTTTGCACGGCTTGTCCTGATCGTGCTGGCGGTGGCGGCGAATCGCGTGGTCGCCGCGGTCGAATTCGTGGACGATGATTCACTGCGGCGGATGCTCCAGCATCACCTGGAACAGCTGAACGCGAGCACGAACAAGGTTTCGCTGGCGACGCTCCAGTCGCAGCTCGACCGCACGGGCGCGGTTGTCAGGATTGCGCGCGCGGCTTCGCGCCAGCGCGAGTGGCCGGAAGTTTTTTCGCGCGTCCGCAACAGCGTTTTCATCATCGGCGAACTTTATAAATGCAAGAAGTGCCACAGCTGGCACGTCAACACCGCCAGCGGTTTCGTGATCTCCGCGGACGGCGCGCTGGTGACCAACCACCACGTCATCCGCGATTCGGAAGGCGCGGTGATCGGCGCGATGAATGCCGCCGGCGAATTTTTTCCAATCAAGGAAGTGCTGGCCGACAGCCGCCGCGAGGACATCGCGATCGTCCGGCTCGACGGCGCGAATTTCGAGCCGCTGCCGCTGCTGGCCGACAAGCCGGTCGGCTCGCCGGTCGCGGTGCTGAGCCATCCGGACAAGTCGTTCTATTCGCTGACCTCGGGCATCATTTCGCGCTACAGCCTTGAGCGCGTCAGCGAGCAGAGCCACACGCGGCGACACACGCTCGTCATCACCGCCGACTATGCGAAGGGCTCCAGCGGAGCGCCGGTGTTCGACAATTGCGGCAATGTCGTCGGCCTGGCCTCGTCCACCGAGTCGGTTTACTACAGCGAGGACCACGGCAAGCAGGAGAACCTGCAGCAGGTTTTCAAATTCTGCGTGCCGGCCGGCTGCGTGCTGGATTTGATCCGCGAGCGCTGAGCGCGGGCGCGGCGCGGCTACGGATTTTTCTTCCGCGCCTCGATCAGCGTGTCAACGCGCGCCGGCAGCACGGGCGGGCGGATCGAGTCGTTCCGCCATCCGAAAAGATGCTGGCAGGCCGGCCCGCAAATGCGGCCCTGGCACGATCCCATGCCGATGCGCGTCTGCAATTTCGCCTCGCGCCACGAGTCGTAGCGCCGCAGGTTCCGCAGCGTCACATCTTCACACCGGCAGACCGGCGTGTCCTCGCCGGTTTCGTTGTGAATTTCGCGGCGGAGCGCGAAGATCCTCGCCAACCGCCGTTCGAACCGGCGCCAGCGGCGGTTCGAAAACAGAAGATGAGGCGCTGGCGTCGCGCCGGCCGCCGCCGCGCCGGCAATCAGGCCGCGGACAATCGCCGCCTCCGCCCCGCCGATGCCCGCGGCGTCGCCCGCGCAGAAAATGTTTGGGACGCTCGTCTCCATCTTATCGGTGATGCGGACAAAGCCGCGGTCAAGCTCGCAACCCAGCAGCAGCGACAGTTCGATGTTCGGCACGAATCCGAATCCGCAGGCAAGCATGTCGCAATCATAGGTGCGCTCGCGAAGGTCGTTGGTCAGCGTGACGCTGGTGACTTTCCCGTCGCCTTCCGCGCGCACGGGGAACCAGCCCGTATCGTAGGGCACGTGCACGAGGCGTGCGCGCAGCGCGAGGCCGGTGGCAAGCATTGAAGGGTGCGAAAGCAACCGGAAGCCGAATCGGAAAATTCGCGCCGGCGGCGCCTGCTCGACGATGCAGAGAATTTCCGCGCCGCGCTGCCGCAAGAAGGCCGCCGCCGGCAGCAGCAGCGGGCCGGTGCCCGCGACGATGATGTGTTTGCCCGCCACGGACAGCCCGGATTTCACCAGCGATTGCAGGCCGCCCAATCCGTAAACGCCGGGCAGCGTCCAGCCTGGAAACGGAAGAAATAATTCCCGCGAGCCTGTCGCGAGAACCAGCTTGTCGAAGCCAAATCGAAGCGCGCCGTCCGCAGTCTCCGCCAGCAGTTTGTCCGGCGATGGTCGCGCAACGACGGCCGTGCGAGTGAAAATTTCGCACGACGTTTTCCGCAACTTCGCCAGCCATCGCTTGGCCGGAGGCGGCAACGATTCCTCCGAATTTGCATGCCAGATCTGGCCGCCGGCCGCCAGGTTGTCGTCAAGCAATGCCACGCGTTTTCCGCGCGAAGCCGCAGCCCACGCCGCGGCCAGCCCGGCGGGACCGGCACCGACAACGACCACGTCATGGCGGAGCAGATCAGACATCGGTGGAAATCTCCATGCCCTCTTCGCACACGGTCTGGCAGCCCTTCACGTGAGGCCGGCCATTCACCGTGGCGCAGCATTCGTAGCAGACGCCCATCCCGCACAGCGGTCCGCGCGGCTGGCCGGAGATCGAGTGACGGCTCGGCGCGCCAATCATAATAATGGCCGCGGCCACGCTTGTTCCCGGCGGAACTTCCACGGCCTGGCCGTTGATGACCACGTTGACGAAATCAGCCATGCGACGCCTCTGATTTCGCCTCGTGTGATTTTGCGCCGCCCGCGAACCGCGATGGAAGATAGGGCTCGAAAGGAATCGCCGGTTTTCGTTTCAGCAACTGATCAACGAGCAGCCGCGCCGTGCCCGCGGAGGTTGTGACGCCGGATTCATCATGACCGGTGGCCAGCCAGATCTTGTCGCTCGCGAGACTCGGTCCGATGAGCGGCAGATTATCCGGCGTCGCCGCGCGCCGGCCCGTCCAGACGCGCACGACGGAAAGCGATCCGAGCGCCGGCAGGAATTCGCGGGCGCGGGCCAGCATCCGGCCGAGGATTTCATGGTCCACGTCCGGCCCATCAATGCCGGGCTGCCGCGACGAGCCGATCAAAATCTGGCCGGTCGTCCGCGGCTGGACATTGAGCTGGACAGAAGCGCCCGCCGGCTCATCCGCATTTTTTGGGCAGCCGGTTTCAATGATCTGATGCCGGATGAATTTCGGATAGCGGTCCGTGATGGCGAGATGTCCCGTGCACGGCTGCAGCGGCACGCCATCGCAAAAATGCGAGGACTGCTTTCCGGCGGCCACGACAACGATGCCCGCCGCGATTTTCGATCCGTCGCGAAGCGTCACTTCGCCCGGCGCCACGGCCGTGACTTCTGCGCCGGAAAGAAATTTCGCGCCGCGGCCGGTTGCGCGTTCGAGGAAATACAGGGCCGCGCAAGGCGGATAGATCATGCCGTCAATCGGCACAAGCAGAGCGCCGCCGAGGCCGGGCCGAAGATTCGGCTCGGCCTCGGCGAGCTGCGCAGGATCGAGAATCTGTGAGGCGATTCTGCGTTTCGCAAACGAATCTTTTTTGCGCCGGGCCGCGGCCATTTGTTCCTCGTCCGCCGCGATCCACAGCGTGCCGCGTTCCTCATATTCGATGTCATCCGGCAGATCGGCGGCCAGTTCGCGCCAGATTTTTTGCGAGTAGTTCGTCAGTGCGAATTGCGCGTCGGAACCATCGCTCGCGGCGATGCGGCCCATGCCCGATCCGGTAGCGCCTCCGCCAACCGGCCCGCGGTCTATGACGGCAACTTTCAGCCGCGCGCGCACGCACTCCCACGCGCACGCCGTACCGACAATGCCTGCGCCGACGACCACAACATCGAAAGTTTTCTTTCCCTCCGCCATGTCCCGCAGCCTATTGCCAACTGTGCTCGAACGTCAATTCGGCGCCGCGGGCCGCTGCGGGACTTCCAATGATTGGAAGTTTGCGCGCCGGAAATTTCCAATCATTGGAAACCCCGCCGACAATTGCCTGAAAAAACACTCGAAAAGTCCGCGCGGATGGTGCAATGGTTCGCCGTGTGGCTGAAGCATGAAATACGATTACCTCAGCGCGGTTGAATGTTCGGACGTGGGGCGGCAGCGCCGGCGCAACGAAGACAAGACGCTGATCCTCGGCGACCACGGCGTGTACGCGGTCTTCGACGGCATGGGCGGCGCCAGCGGCGGCGGCGAGGCGCAAATTCGCCGAACAATCCGTCCAGCCGTCGGGCCTCGCCTCGCTCAAGGGCAAGGTCATCATGGTCCGCAGCGCGCTCAACGAAGCCAGCCGCGAAATCCGCGAGCGGGCCGACGCGCAGGGCGTCGCCGGCGCCGGCACGACCGCCGTCGTCATGGTTTTCGACGCCGCGCAGCCGCAGCGCGCCATCATTCTTCACGCCGGCGATTCACGCGCCTACCGCTATCGCGACGGCCAGTTGCTGCTGCTCACGCGCGACCACTCGTTCGCCGTGGCCGCAGGCGTCGCCAGCGAGCGTTCGTTGCCGCCGATGTTCCGCGGCGTCGTCACGCGCGCCGTCGGCCTCGAACGCGAAGTTGTCCTCGAAGAAACCCTCGTTGATGTCGCGACCGGCGACGCGTTCATGCTGTGCACCGACGGCGTGACAAAAATGCTGGCCGACACCGCCATCGCCCAGATTTTTCTCCACTGCGAGCCGCCGTCGCTTCCCGTGCTGGCCACGCGCCTGATCGAAGAGGCGAATACGGCTGGCGGACACGACAACTCGTCCGTCGTCATCGTCAGCATCACGGGTTTTGTGCCGGAGACATCGAAGGACGGCCAACCTTTGCCGCTGCTTCCCGCCATCACGGCCAAAGGCGCGGCGCTGACGGAGCGGATCAACGCCGAAATCGCCCGGGCCGCGGCCCGCCGTACGCCGCTGAAGTGGCAGGAATTTCTCCGCAATGCCGGCACCTTGTTCGTTGGGGCAATCGCG
This sequence comes from uncultured bacterium, assembly GCA_903906425.1. GTDB lineage: Bacteria > Verrucomicrobiota > Kiritimatiellia > CAIVKH01 > CAIVKH01 > CAIVKH01. The sequence continues at coordinate 38,737 of CAIVKH010000303.1, read as the reverse complement.
ACCGTCACGATTGTTGCCGCCATCTACTGGCTCAACATTCACAAAGTGCATTCACCGGCCGGGCTCGCGACCACCGCAGTCAAGCCGGCCTCCGCGATGAAGTCCGCGCCGCCGCCGCAAATCGCCAGCATCCCGCCTGCGACGACGAAAAAAATTGAACCAACTCCGCCTGTCGTCCAGCCGGCGGCAGTGCCGGCGATCGCGCAGGCCAAGCCCCCGCCCGTGGTCGAAACGAAACAGCCCGCCGTCATACTGCCGCCCGTGGCGCCGCCCAAGATTGAAGTGGCCGTTGGCAAACCCGGCGTGATTTCCAACCCGCCGGCAGCCCCTGCCGTTGTCGTTGCGCCGACATCAGCACTACTGGTCATCGCGCAGGTTTCTCCGCCGGTCATATCGCCGCCGAAGACTGAACCATCTGCCGTGCCGCCGCCGAAAATCGAAACGCCGGTTGTGAAGCCGCCCGATGTCATGCCGCCGCCGCGCAAGATCGAGGTCATCATCACGCAGACGCCATCCGTGCCGCCGCCGCCGAAAGTCGAGGCGCCGCCCGCGCCGCCGGTGCAACCCGCGCGCTCGCCTGAATCCGTCGCCGCCGCCCAGGAAATGATGGAACTGCTCATGTCGGACATGATCTCGGCGTTGTCGGAAGGCCACTGGACTTTCGTCGAGGAAACCATGGCGGAATGGTCGCCATCCGCGCCGCACGAAGCCGCGGCCATCGGCACCTGGCCGGTGTATCGCGGCTGGTCGGCCGTGTGGCGCGAGGCTTCCACCGGCCAGCGGCCACCCGCCGAATTTTACGAGCCGTATCGCGCCAAGATCGCCGCCTGCCTCGGCGAAATGGGCGTTGCCGCGGCGAACCTTCCCGCGCCTGCATGGACGAAAAATCCGAAGAACGATGCCGATGCAATCTGCCGCTCGCGTTTTCAGGCGCAGAACATCTTTCTCGACGCACTGCGCAGTTGCGGTGTTGACGCCATGAACCTCGGCGATCTTCTCCGGCAGGGAAGTTTTCTGGAAACTGCCGCCAAACTCGGCCGCAATCCGTCAGGCGGCGATCTCGTCTCGGTCGGCGGCGATTTTGCCGCCCGCGCAAAATCGCTCGCCGCAGCCGCGCGCAGCGCCCGCATCAATCCTGCCCCCATGAGCACTGACGATCTCACCGCTGCCTTCGCCGGTTGGACCAGCCTGAAAATCGCCGAAGAAAGTTTCCTGCCCGCGCTCCTCAAGAACATCGGCGATGCCAGCCTTCGATCGCTCGGCGATGCGACGCGGCAGAAGGAACTGCGAACGCTTCAGGAAAAAATCGAGGCGGATCGCAAGAAATCCGGCCGCTGGTCGGAATGGCTGACCGGCGAAGGCCCGACCGACGTGATCAAATTCCTGATGTTCGCGCAGAGCGCAATGAAGTGACGCGGCGTTTGTCCGCGCTCACAGGATCTTGAACTTCGGCAGATCCTGGATGTCGATCATCCCCGCGAGCCGGCCGCGCGAATCCACGACGATCAGATCGTCGAAATTGTGTTTCTCGAAAACCGTGAGGACGTCGACGGCAAGGGCATCCTGCCGGACCGTCCGCGGATTTTTCGTCATGATGTCATCGATCTTCCGCCCGACAAGGTCCGGCGTCGTCGCCAGATGGCGGCGCAAATCACCGTCCGTAAAAATTCCGACAACCTTGTTTTTCGAATCAACGATGGCCACCGCGCCCGCCCGCGCCTTGGTCATCGCGAACAGCGCGTCCTTCACCTTGACATTTTTTTGCACGCTGGCCGCGCGCTCAGATGTCCGCATGATGTCGGAAACTTTCAGCAGCAGCGTGCGTCCGATCGCGCCGCCCGGATGCAGTTTCGCATAGTCCTCGCGCCGGAAGCCGCGCGCCTCCAGCAACACCATCGCAATCGCGTCACCGACCGCGAGCGTGACCGTCGTGCTCGTCGTCGGCGCCATGTTGAACGGGCACGCCTCGCGCTCGACGCGGATTGGGATCACCTCGTCGCACAGCTTTGCGAGGCTGCTGTCCACCACGCCGGTGATCGCGATGATCTTGACGTTCCTGCGCCGGATGGACGGGATCAAATTGACCAGTTCCTCCGACGCGCCGCTGTAGCTCAGCGCCAGCACGACATCGCCTTCGCTCACGATTCCGAGATCGCCGTGCAGCGCGTTGTTGGCGTGCAGCACCACCGCCGGGCTGCCGGTGCTCGTCAGCGTCGCCGCGATTTTTTCGCCGACGGGAAGATTTTTCCCGACGCCCGTCACGACGATTTTATGTCCGCCATTCAGGCACTCCAGCATCAGCCCGATCGCGCGCCCGAACTCGAGCCCGAGCGCGTCGCGCACGCTGCGCAAGCCCGCCATTTCGATGTCCAGAATTTCCTTCGCCCGTTTCGCGTATTTCACAAAAAGCTTCACTCCAAAACTGGCTGCAACGTGCCCGATAAAAATCAAACATGCACGCGCGATTTTCGCCGCGCCGGACTTTTCCAATGATTGGAAATTGCCGCCGCGCAAACTTCCAATCATTGGAAAAGTTGGATGCCGGTTTCGTTTTTTTGTCGCGACGCGGCGGCGCATTCCTATAATCCGCGGCTTTTCAATCTGGCAGGAAATTATCAATGACGGCGTTCGCGCCGTCGCATCGAGGCAATAAAAATGATTACAGCAAAAATTGTTGGCGCGGGCGGCTACGGCGGCGTGGGAATCACGGAACTGCTGTCGCGGCATCCGCAGGTGAAAAGCAAAACGCTCGTTGACGTGGCCGAAACCGGCATGCTCATGAGCGATCTCTATCCGCATTTGAAAGGCTTTTGCGATCAGCCGATCCTGAAGCCCGACGATCCTGCCGCGCTTGCGCCGCATGATGTCGTCTTCTTTTCGACGCCCGACGGCGTCGGCATGGTCGAGGCCCGCAAGGAACTCGAAAAGGGCGCGAAGGTCATTGACTACAGCGGCGATTTTCGCTTCCAGACGATGGAAGAATTCACTGAATACGCGACGCGCCTCGGCAAGTCGCCGGAACACAAATCGGCCGACCTGCTGCCGCAATCCGTTTATGGCGTCGCCGAATTTTACCGCGAGGAAATCAAGCGGAAGAAACTCATCGGCAATCCCGGCTGCTTCGCCATCAGTTGCGAACTCGGCCTCGCGCCCGCGGTGAAAAACAAGCTCGTGGATTTCGCCAGCATCATCTGCGACTGCAAGACCGCCGTCTCCGGCGCAGGCAAAAAACCCGCCCCGGCGTTTCATTTCCCCGCGCGGCACGACAACATGAACGTCTATCGCCTCAGCGGCCACCAGCACGTCATCGAAGTCGAACGCGAGATGACCAAATTCGCTGGCGCACCCGTCGCCCTCACCTTCACCACCCAAGTCATGCCCGCCTGCCGCGGAATTCTCTCGTGCATCTACGGCACGCTGCGCCCCGGCGTCACCCCCGCGCAGGTTACCGAGGCCTACAAGGAATTTCACAAGAACAACGTCTTCGTCCGCCTCTTTGGCAACAAGGCCACCGTCGGTACCGTGGACGTGCGCGGAACCAACTACTGCAACCTCATCGTTGACGTTGACGTGCGCACCAACCGCCTCCGCGTCATTTCGCACATTGACAATCTGATGAAGGGCCAGGCCGGCAACGCCTGCCAGAACATGAACATCATGTTCGGCTTCCCCGAGACCATGGCCCTCGACCGCCCCGGTCAGTATCCGTAACGCCGCATGAATCGCGGCTGCTATCACATCTCCGGCGTCGCGGGCGTCGGGATGAGCGCGCTGGCGGAATTGCTGATTGGACTCGGTTGCGATGTCAGCGGATCGGACCGGTCGTTCGATCAGGGACACCGGCTTGATGTTCTCGAAAAACTCCAGCGGATGGGACTGAAACTTTTGCCGCAGGATGGCTCGGCGATTTCTCCGACTACGGCGGCGCTGCTGGTGAGCACGGCGATTGAGGACACGAATCCTGAAGTCGCGGCAGCAAAGAAACTCGGCGTCGAAATCATTCATCGCGCGGAAATGCTGGCCCGTCTGGCGCGTGGATCGAAGCTCGTCACGATCACGGGAACCGCCGGTAAAACGACCGTAACGGCATTGACGGGCTGGCTGCTTGAACAGTGCGGATGCGATCCGATGGTGGTGAACGGCGGAGTCGTTTTGAACTGGGCGTCGGAAAATCGCGTCGGAAATGTCCGGATCGGGAAATCGAATTTGTGGGTTCTCGAAGCCGACGAAAGCGATCGCTCGCTGCTGCGATTCGACCCGCAGTTCGCGGCGATCACGAATGTTTCGAAAGATCATTTCGAACTGGGCGAGGTCGTCGCGCTGTTTCGCGAATTCGCGGCGAAGGTAAAGAATCCGGTTCTGTGCGGCGCGGGCGTTTCGGGCCAGCTTGGCATCGCCGGAGCCGATGCGGAATTTCGGCCGGTGAAAAAAGAAACTGCGTGGTCGTTTGAATACGCGGGAATTTCTTTTGATGTGCCGCTCGTCGGAAGGCACAACGCGGAAAATGCGTTCATGGCCGTGCGGATTTGCGAAGTGCTTGGCTGCGATCTCGAAAAGATTCGAAAAGTCCTTCCGGATTTTCGCGGCGTGGGCCGGCGGCTGGAGCTTGTCGGCGAAGTCCGCGGCGTTCGCGTGATTGACGATTATGCACACAATCCGGCGAAGATCGCGGCGTCGTGGCGGGCTGTCGCGGAAACATCGCGGCGGATTTTCGGCTTCTGGCGTCCGCACGGTTTCGGCCCGCTGGCATTGATGAAAGACGAACTGGCCGGCGCGCTGAAATCCGCGATGCAGCCCGGCGACAAATTTTTTGTGCTGCCGGTTTTTTATGCGGGCGGCACGGCAAAGAAGACGATCACGTCCGAAGATTGGGCAGTGCAGCTTCAGCAGTTCGGCATCGCGGCAAAATTCGTTTCGGATTTTGACGCGCTCGAAAAGGAACTGGCCACGGCGCGGCGCGGCGACGCGATTCTCGGCATGGGCGCGCGCGATCCGGAGCTGCCGAAATTTGCGCGGCGCCTTTTGCGCGAGCCGCGCAAATCGTGACCGCCGCACATCGCGCTGCGCAAACTTCCAATGATTGGAAACTGGCGGCACCGGAATTTCCAATCATTGGAAGTTTGCGTGTGAGTTTTTTCCAATCATTGGAAACTATGGTGTGGGCGCCGCCGGGACATCCGATTTTTGCGATTGGTTTTCGGCGGCGGAAACGCAATCTTCGTGAACTGCTTTAACCAGGAGAAATGAACGAATGAAACATGGACTGAAATTGATTCTCGCGGTCGCGCTTGCGGCCATCACCACAACGGCATCGCGCGCGGACGACAAGCCGATCAAGGTTCTGCTCGTCACCGGCGGCTGCTGCCACGATTACGCAAACCAGAAGGAGATCCTGAAGAAGGGCCTTGAGGAACGCGCGAATGTGTTGGTGGACGTTGTCTGGGGTTGCAAGACGAACGTCAAGGACGGCGCGACGACGGTGGTGAACGACAACAGCACGAAACCCGCGATCCCGATCTATGGCAATCCCGATTATGCGAAGGGCTACGATGTCGTCATTCACGATGAATGTTCCGCAGGCATCGACAACGAGGCGGTGGTGCGTGCCGTCTTGAAGCCGCACATGGACGGAATCCCCGGCGTGAATCTTCATTGCGCCATGCACTGCTATCGCATCGGCAGCCCAAACGACAAGGTGACCGATCACAACGCGCCGCACGCGCTTTGGTTCAACTATCTCGGCCTGCAGTCAAGCGGCCATGGCCCGCAGGCGCCGATTGCGATCACCTACACGGACAAGGAAAGCCCGATCACGAAGGGGCTCGCCGACTGGACGACGATCAAGGAAGAGCACTACAACAACGTCGCGGTCTTCGACAACGCGCACGAACTTGCGCGCGGCAAACAGACCGTGAAACAGAAGGATGGTTCCGATAAATCCACCGACTGGATGGTGACGTGGACGAGCACCTACGGCGAAAAGAAGACGCGCGTGTTCAGCACGACAATCGGTCACAACAATGAAACGGTTGCAGATCCGAAGTATCTCGATCTTGTCACGCGCGGCCTGCTGTGGGCGGTGAACCGTCCCGACGCGTTGAAGAAGAAATAAATTGCGGAATGGCGGCGGTTCCGCCGTCATGAACCGAAAGGATATTCCCATGAGAAATTCCATGAAGCTCATTCTCGCGGCCTCGATGCTTTGCTTCGGCGCGATGGCGCGAGGCGAGGACGACGCGGCGCACGACCAGTCGAAAGTTCCGCTCGAAGTGGACACGAAAGATCCGGGCCTGACGAAAGTCGTCTTGATTGCCGGACCGCGCAGCCACGGGCCGGGTGCCCACGAATTCTTCGCCGGTTGCGCGCTCCTGATGAACATGCTCAAGCAGACGCCGGGAATTTATCCGGTGATGTGCCGCGACGGCTGGCCGAAGAATCCGGAAATTTTCAACGGTGCAAAAACCATCGTCTGTTATTCCGACGGCGGCGGCGGCCATCCGCTGCTGCGCGACAATCATCTCGATGTCATCGGCGGCCTGATGAAGAAAGGCGTCGGCCTCGCACTGATTCATTACGCGGTGGAGCCGACAAAGGAAAAAGGCGAGAAGGAGTTCATCGAATGGGTCGGCGGGTGTTTTGAAGTCAACTGGTCGGTGAACCCGACCTGGGTAGCCGACTTCACCTCGATTCCTGATCATCCGGTTGCACGTGGAGTGAAGCCATTCAAGATTAATGACGAGTGGTATTTCAACATGCGCTTCGCGGACGGCATGAAGGGCGTCACGCCTCTGTTCTTCGCGATTCCTCCGGCCAGCACGATGTCGCGCAAGGACGGCGCACACGAAGGCAATCCCGATGTACGCAAGGCTGTCGCCGAGGGCAAACAGCAGGACATGGCGTGGGCATTTGATCGTGCCGACGGCATCGGCCGCGGTTTCGGCTTCACCGGCGCGCACTACCACAGCAACTGGGGCGAGCCGAATTTCCGCCGCCTCGTTGTGAATGCAATTCTATGGACCGCACATCTGGACATCCCCGCCGGCGGCGCGAAATGCGACCTCGATCCCGCAGATTTGAACAAGAACCTCGATAAAAAAGGAAAATAGGAAAGGACAGCCATGAGCATAAAAATCGGAATTAACGCTTGGGTTTGGGAGGCACCGTTCACGGATGCCAAGCTGGGTCTGTTGGAGAAAATCAAGGCGATGGGATTCGAGACGGCCGAATTTCCTCTCGAACAAATGTCGTTTCTGTCGGCGAAAAAAGTGAGCGCGGCGCTGAAGGGAACGGGACTGACTCCTGTGACCTGTGGCGTCTTCGGCCCGGATCGCGACCTGACCAGCGACGATCCGAAACTTCGCAAGTCGTGCCTGGATTACGTCCGCGGCGCGCTGAAATTCAGCGAAGGCATCGGCTCAAAGCTCATCATCGGCCCGATGTATGCGGCCTGCGGCAAGCGTCGTCACGTTCCCGCCGAGCAGCGGAAGATCGAGTGGAACCGCGCAGTCTCCGGTTTGCAAAAGGCCGGCAAGATGGCTGCCGATTACGGCGTGACCATCGCGCTGGAGCCGCTGAACCGTTTCGAGACCGATTTGATCAACACGAGCGAGCAATGCGCGCGCCTCGTTGATGACGTCGGCATGAAATCCGTCGGCATGATGCTCGACACGTTCCATATGAACATTGAAGAAAAATGTATTTATGGAGCCGTGAAGACTGCCGGCAAGCGACTCGTTCATGTTCACGCCTGCGAGAATGATCGCGGTGCGGCGGGCAGCGGCAATGTCGATTGGAAGGGCCTCGCGAAGGGACTCAAGGAAATCGGCTACAACGGCAACGTCGTCATCGAATCCTTCACGCCCGAATGCACCGCGCTGGCTGCGGCCACTTGCATCTGGCATCCGCTCGCCCCGACGCAGGATGACCTCGCGAAGGACGCGCTGAAGTTCCTGACGAAATTGTTGAAGTAAGAAATCGCGGGACAGAACCACGGACACGCGGAGCTGATGCGGGAAAAGATTCCGCGTGTTTCGTGGTTCGAATTCCCGCTCAAGAAAAGGAGTCGTTCAATGAAATTGCGAATTTTGCTGTCCGCGATTGCGCTCATTGCGTCGTCGCTTGTCGTCACCGCCGCCGACCTGCCGAACCCGGATGCCGACGGATATGTCTGCCTTTTCAACGGAAAAGATCTCACGGGTTGGGATGGCCTTGAAGGATATTGGTCTGTTGCTGACGGTGCCATCCAGTGCAAGGAGGCGAAGGAAACTTCGAAGCAGAGCGATCTGATCCTGCTGGCATCGAAGGAGAATCCCGAAAAATTTGCGAATTTCGAAATGCATTACAGCTGGCGGATGGTCACGCCCGACGGAAACTCCGGCGTGCAAATTCGCGGCAAGATTGACCGCCCGGAAATGAAGCACGTCGGCGGCTATCAGGCCGACATTGACGCAAAAAACAACTACACCGGCATCATCTACGACGAAGGTGGCGTGGCCGGCGGACGCGGTATCATGAGCAAGCGCGGCGACAAGACGGTCTATGGTGCCGATGGCAAGCGCACGAACACGCCGCTCGAAAAGAACAACGACGAGATCAAAAAAGCGATCAAGCCGCAGGGTGAGTGGAACGAGTGCGTCGTCATCGCCAACGGGAACCACATCACCTACAAGATCAACGGCGAAGTCACGACTGACATGACTGACGACAGTCCGAAGGCATGCAAAGACGGTGTCATCGGCCTGCAAATGCACGCTGGATTCAACATGACGATCCAGTTCAAGGATTTCAAAATCAAGTTCCTTCCTGCTGCGAAATAAACCGCGATTTCAAAATTTCCAATGATTGGAAAAGAACGCTGACGAAATCTTCCAATCATTGGAAATCAACAAACGGAGAAATTAGTCATGGCCGAAATTGCAATGATCGGTGCGGGCAGTCTGGTGTTCTGCAAAACTTTGATGGCGGATTTTCTTTCGACGAAGGCACTCGAAGGGAGCGAGTACCGGTTGATGGCGCTGACGCACACGCGCCTCGACAAGATGCACGATTTCGTCAAGCGCATGATTCGCGATAACAAAATCAAGGCGACCGTCACCGCCACGACAGACCGACGCGAGGCGCTCAAGGACGCAGATTATGTTGTCATCATGTTGCAAGCCGGCGGTGTCGCTGAATTCAAGCAGGACTACGAAATTCCGCTGAAATACGGCGTGGACCAGTGCATCGCCGACACGATGGGCCCCGGCGGAGTTTTCCGCGCGATGCGCCACATTCCCAAGCTGCTCGAAATCGCGCGCGACGTGCAGGAGCTTTGCCCGAACGCGATCGTGTTCAATTACGCAAATCCGATGGCGATGTGTTGTTGGGCACTCGGCCGCGTCCCGGATCTGCAATTTGTCGGCTTGTGCCACGGCGTTCAAACGACGATGGATCTGATCGCGAGCTACGCCGGTGTGCCGAAAGCCGAAATTGATTTTCTGTGCGCCGGCATCAACCACATGGGCTGGTTCCTGAAGCTGCATCACAAAGGCCGCGATCTTTATCCGATCCTCAAGGCGAATTTCGAAAAGCCCGGTTATTACGTAAACGAAAAAGTCCGCGCCGAAGTCATGCGGCATTTCGGATATTTCATGACCGAGAGCACCGGCCATCTTTCCGAATATCTTCCGTACTTCCGCAAGAACAAAAAGGCGCTCGACCTCTATTGCGACGAGCCGTCGTTCGGCGGCGAGACCGGCGCGTACTACAAATACTGCGCGATGCTCGCGGAAAAATTTGCGAAGACCGATCCGCTTTCCATCGAGTCCACGAAGCTCGGCCCGCGCAGCGCCGAATATTGTTCGCACATCATCGAAGCCAAGGAAACCGGCGTTGTCTTCCGGCTGAACGGAAACGTCCGCAACGATGGCTACATCACGAATCTTCCGAACGGCTGTTGCGTCGAAGTTCCGATTTACGTTGATCGCCTCGGCCTCCATCCGACCGTCATCGGAAATTTGCCGCCGCAATGCGCCGCACTCAACATGACCAACGTGCTCGTGCAGGGCCTCGCCGTCGAAGCCAGCTTCACCGGCGATCCCGAACTCGTCATGCAAGCCATCGCGCTTGATCCGTTGACTGCCTCGGTTTTGACGCTCGACGAAATCAGGAAGATGACCGCCGAAATGCTGGAGGCGGAAAAAACATATCTGCCGCAATTCGCCGGCAAGAAATTGCGTCCGGTGCCGGCCATCAGCATTCCGAAAAACGTCAAACGCGCCGAAGTTCCGCTCGATCCCGCGTTGGCGATTGCGAATCGTTTTGGACAACTCGCGAAGGCGTAAAAGTCATTTCGGACGGCTAGTCCACTTCGCCGCGAGGCGTGGGAAAAACTAGCGACGTTTCAGTCCCGAGTTTTCCGGGTGCGCGTCGGTCACCCTGAAGTTCCGCATCGTATGCTTTGCAACGCTTCGTCAATCGCTCGACTATTTCGGGATGCTCGTTTTTCAAGTCGTGCCGTTCGTTGATGTCGGTTTCGAGATCGAAAAGCATCGAGCCGAATTTTTTCGCCGGAGCCGGTCCGGGAAAACCGTCATGGCCCGGCGTCGTGCCTTCGATGTATTGCGAACAGGTGTGCGGGAAGAATAGTTTCCATCGCCCTTCGCGGAATGCCTGCAATTCCTCGCCGTAATAATAAATGAAAAAATCGCGCTGCGGTTTCGCGTTTTCATTTTCGAGCAGCGCAAGTTCGTTGATCCCGTCGATCGGATGCTTGGGCAGTTCCGCGCCGGTGATCGCGGCGAGTGTCGGAAGAATATCAACCGATGCGACGAGCGCGTCGCTGACGCGGCCGGGCTTGATGTGTCCGGGCCAGCGGAGCAAACACGGTTCGCGGCAGCCGCCGTCGAACATCGTACCCTTGCCTTCGCGAAGCGGGCCGGCGCTGCCCGCGTGATTTCCAAATCGCAGCCACGGACCGTTGTCGCTGCTGAACATCACGATCGTGTTCGATGCGACGCCGTTCTTTTCAAGCGATGCAAGAATCTCACCGACGGACCAGTCAATTTCCTCGACCACGTCCGCATAAAGTCCGTGCCCGCTCTTGCCATTAAATTTCGCCGACACCGCCAGCGGCACGTGCGGCAGCGATTCCGGCACGTACAGAAAAAACGGATGATCCTTGTTTTTCTCGACAAATTTCACCGCGCGTTCCGTGTAGCGCGTCGTCAGCGTCGCGGTGTCGTCGAGCGTTTTGATTTCGTCGGTCTGCTCGTTGCCGTCGATCAAATGCAGCGGCGGATAATGAGCCTTTGGCGAGCCCGGCTTCGCGGGCGTGCCGTCGTAATTCACCGGCCACATGTCGTGCGAATACGGCAGTCCGAGATATTCGTCGAAGCCGTGCTGCAGCGGCAAAAATTGTTTCGAATCGCCGAGATGCCACTTGCCGAAAATTCCGCACGTGTAGCTGCGCGACTTCAAAAGCTGCGCAATCGTCACCTCGCCATCGCCGATTCCGTGATTCGAATGCGGGCCGAGCGCGCCGAGAATTCCGATGCGATTCGGCAGGCAGCCCGTCAGCAGCGCCGTGCGCGACGCGCTGCAAACCGCCTGCGCCACATAAAAGCTCGTCAGCTTCATCCCGTCTTTCGCGAGGCTGTCGATGTGCGGCGTCAGCGCGAGCTTCGAGTCATAAATCGCCGTGTCGCCATAGCCCATGTCATCGCAAAAAATGATGACGACATTCGGCGTCGCCGCGCGCGCCAGCGCAGCGGTCAGAACGAGCGAAGCGATGATTCCAAGTTTCATTTTCGATCTCCGTGAAAAGAATGCATCGGGAAACGCGCACGATCGAAAACTTCCAATGATTGGAAATGACGGTTGCGGAAACTTCCAATCATTGGAAATTCTCGGCGAATGTTTTTACGCGCCGATGTGTTTGCTGTCGGCTTCGTCTTTTTTCGTGTAGCCGGAATCCTGACGCTGGAAGTTGACTTTGTTTTTTTCGAGGTAGAATTTGTAAACATCGTCGGCGGACATTCCGAGAACCTGCGCGAGCGAAATCAGGAAGTGGAAAAGATCGACGACTTCGACGCGCGCGTTCTGCTGGTCGAACTTCTGATATTTGGCCCACCACTTCCACGGAACGCTGTCGGTCAGCTCGGCGAGTTCCTGCGAGGCGGCGCGGCAATAGTTCAAAACCCACTTGGTGCGCTCCTCGTCGGACATCGGCGCGTCGGTGTTCACGCCGATGCGTTTGTTCAATTGGGCTTGCATGTCAAACATGTGATTCAGCATATCTTGGTCGTTCATGGCGGTTCCTCGCTAAAGAATTTCGGCGCACCTTAGTGAAGTGCGGGAATTCTGGCAATGCCGCGCGTCAAATTCGAATGGGAGTTTTATGGAAAATGTTGTGATTTTGGGAACCGGCGCAGCCGGATTGACGGCCGCGATGTATACGGCGCGCGCAAATTTGAATCCGCTCATCATCGAAGGCCTGCAGCCCGGCGGGCAGCTCACGACGACTTCCGAGGTCGAAAACTTTCCCGGATTTCCCGAGGGAATTGACGGCACGGAGCTGATGGCGAAGATGCGCCAGCAGGCCGAACGGTTCGGCGCGCGGTTCCAATATGGACAGGTTGCTTCGGTGGATTTTCAAACGAAGCCGCCGAAAATCATTCTCGATGACGGCACGACGATTCCGAGCCAGACCGTCATCATCGCGACGGGCGCGACCGCGAAATATCTGAATATTCCGAGCGAGCAGAAACTCATCGGCCGCGGCGTGACATCATGCGCGACGTGCGACGGCGCATTCTACAAGAACGTTCCGGTCGCCGTTGTTGGCGGCGGCGACACGGCGATGGAGGAGGCGATCTTCCTCACGCGCTTCGCATCGAAAGTCCATCTGATCCATCGCCGCGATGAATTCCGCGCATCGAAGATCATGGTCGAGCGAACGACGAAACATCCGAAGATCGAAGTCATCTACAGCACCGTGGTTGATGAAGTCCTCGACGTTTCGAAGAACGAAGTCTCCGCGCTGAGGTTGAAGAACGTGAAGACCGGCGCGCTTTCCACGCTGCCAGTCGCCGCGCTTTTCGTTGCGATCGGCCATCAGCCGAACACCGGGCCGTTCAAGGGTCAGATCGTGCTGAATGAAGTCGGCTACATCATCGCGGACAACACGAAGACAAACGTCGAGGGCGTTTATGCGGCCGGCGACGTTCAGGATCCGAGCTATCGCCAGGCCATCACGGCCGCCGGGTCCGGCTGCATGGCCGCGCTCGAAGCCGAGCGCTACATCCAGCACCAGCACGGATGAGCCATGTCGAAAACGCCCGACATGGTCCCGCAGAATGCCAATGAAACCTATCGTCGGTTGATCGGTCATACGCGGCCTTACCGGCCGCGACTGATTCTCGGCATCCTGCTCGGCGCGGTCTCGGGCTTTTCCATGTCGGGCATCGTGGGCAGCGCGCCGAAGGTGCTCGAATTCTTTTTCGGAACGCAGAACCTCACGACGAACCAGATGATGATTTTCGCCGCGATCCTTCCGGTCTTCGCGCTGGTGAGCGGGCTCTGCGCCTATTTCGCGACGTACTGCATCCAGTGGGTGGGTGCGCGCGTCGTCATGGATTTGCGGAACGCGGCGTTCGCGCGGCTGCAGGAACTGTCGCTGGAGTTCTACACGAAAGCGCGCTCGGGCGATGTCATGTCGCGCGTGATCAACGACACGAACGTGATCGAAAAATCCGTGTCGCATGTGCTCGGCGACCTGGCCAAGCAGCCGTTCGTCCTGATCAGTGCGATCAGCGTGGTGATCTGGCTGAACTGGCGACTCGCGATCATCAGCCTGCTGGTTTTTCCGGTCTGCATCATCCCGATCACCATCTTCGGCCGGCGCGTCCGCCGCTTCAGCCGCGAGGGGCAGAAGCTGCTCGGCGCGGCCCTGTCGGTTTTGCAGGAAGCCGTCGGCGGTGTTCGCGTCGTGAAGGCGTTCGGGATGGAAGACTACGAAAAGGGCCGCTTTGCCGCGCAGAGCAAGGGCGTGTTTTCGCGCTCCATCCGCGTTGCCCGGGCCTCCGCGGCCAACGAGCCGATCATCGTTTTCATTTCGATGGCCGGCCTGTCGCTCGTGCTGATCTACGCGCACAGCACCGGCATGACCATCTACCAGCTTCTCGGCTTTGGCGGCGCGATGATGCTCATGTACAACCCCGTCAAGGCGCTCAGCAAAATCAACATTCAGATCCAGGTCAGCTCCGCCGCCGCCGACCGCATCTTCGAACTCATCGACACGCCGGTGACCGTCACCGACAAGCCGGATGCCGTGGAATTCGCCGGCCCGGTTGGCGCCATCGGGTTTGAGAATGTTTCGTTTGCGTACGGCGAAACGAAAGTCCTCGACGGCGTCCATCTCAGCGTGAAGCCCGGCGAATTCATCGCCATTGTCGGCCAGAGCGGCTCCGGCAAGACCACGCTCGTGAACCTGCTGCCGCGATTCTACGACGTGACCGGCGGCCGGCTTCTCATCAACGGCCGCGATGTGCGCGACTATTCGCTCAAATCCCTGCGCGCGCAGATCGGCATCGTCACGCAGGACACGTTCCTGTTCAACGACACCATCATCGCAAACATCGCCTATGGCCACACGGAGGCCGCGCGCGAAAAAATCGAGGCGGCCGCGCGGCAGGCCTTCGCGCACGACTTCATTTTGCAGCAGCCGCAAGGCTACGAAACCGCCATTGGGGATCGCGGCACGATGCTCTCCGGCGGCCAGCGCCAGCGCATCGCGATTGCGCGCGCGCTGCTGCGCAATCCGCCGGTGCTGATTCTCGACGAGGCGACCAGCGCGCTGGACACGGAGGCGGAGCGGCAGGTCCAGGCGGCGCTCGACGCGCTGATGAAAGGCCGCACGGTCTTCGCCATCGCGCACCGGCTCTCGACGATCATCAACGCCACGCGGATTCTCGTGCTGGATCAGGGCCGCATCGTGGAGCAGGGAACCCACGTCGAGTTGCTGGCGAAGAACGGCGTCTATCGCCGCCTCCACGACCTCCAATTCCGCGACACGCCCCCCGCCGCCGAAACCTGACCGCCCCCGCCTCGATGGAGCGACGCCTTCCAGCCGTCGGCTTCCAATCATTGGAAAAAACTGACCGCAATCTTCCAATGATTGGCAAATCTTCTTCCAATCATTGGAGGAGTTCCCCAGGGCTTCGCCGAAGACTGTCCGGCAGGAATGCGACAAGGAAAGTCATCCTTATTTGTACGATAATAATATCAACAAGTATGATAATAATATCATTAGGTCTGAAAAATGGACTATTAAATATTATTAGAATACATAATAATATGATTACTGGACTCATGAATATGAATATATTACATATAGGTCTCATTAAGCACCTCTTCCCGTTGGCCACATTGCGAAAAACAAGGGAAAACCAGCGGAAAACGGTCTAAATCCAGAAAAGACGCTCGAAAAGAAAAGCGAAAGGAATCACACGCCATGACGACACCTGACGCCCCGAAATCCGCATCGTCCCCGCCCCGCCGCGATGCCCTCTGCGTCGCGCTCGGAAGCCGGAATGCATGGAGGATTCTCGAATACATGGTTCACGGCGACGACAGCGTCACGGCCAGTGAAATCTCCGGCCTGCTGCACATCTCGAATTCCGCGGCACTCAAGCAACTCGACCGGATGGTCCGCGCCGGCGTCCTCACCCGCGGCAACTCACGCATATACCGGATGCCCCGCGGCGCGCGCCCCGATCCCCAAGTCCCCCATCTGGACTTCGGCCACGTCCTCATGCGCTTCGATCAGACCGATCCGCAGTGAGCCGCGCCTGACTCGCGCAACCGAGCGGCCGCCTTTGCTCCGACGATCGGCGGCAAGCCACCGACAAAAGCTTCGTCCTGCTCACCATTGATATCACCCCCGGCTATCTGGACACCCAGGACATGCCCGCCGCCGCCGCCAAGTGGACTTACAAAGCCATCTGGCGCGACGGCCACCATAAGTTCCAATGATTGGAAGAGAGCGGACCCGCCAGCATCCAATCATTGGAAGAAGGCGGGAAGGGCTAAGAACGGTCCGCTCATTCGTGCAACTCGGATGAAAGCTTGAATCGGCTTGCGTCGCTGCTGACGGACGTGGTAGATACCTTGTCCATCCGAACCGACAAAGGCGTTGATGCAGCCGGCAAAATAGAATGTGAACATATCCGGACCACTAATCTGACTTGAGAATTAGCTCCCAGGAGCTTTTGATGCGCCCGTTAACTGCTAACTTAGCGACTGACCCCAATCTTGAAAATTGATATGGGACGATGATGGCTCATCTAATATAGGGGAATAGGACAAATGCGATTACGCCATGCAGCAGTAGCTCTGATAAGCCTAGCAGCCATGGGCCTCATATTGCTCCTGATTCGAGCGAATATGTACTATTCGCTCCCGTGGCAGGATAATGTTGAGAGCAGGCTTGTTTCTATGTTCACAAGTGACAAAGAAACGTCTGTAAAAGATAAGTCCGCTATGACGTCGTTGATCCATATGGTCATATGCAAGTGGACAGCGGCGGGCGATATTCTCTGTTCGAATCCTCCACCACGTAGTATAGAAAGCCTCATCTCAAGCAACCATTTGGCTAGCTTGAAAAAGGCATATCTTATTTGCCGTTCGCACGGCTATCCTTATGAACAGGGCGCTCAGACCTTCATGTTCATTCTTGCCCGCATGAAGGTTACTTCAGAACTTCCCGCATGGATGGCAGATTGTGATTCTGCTCTCCTCTATATGATAAGGAATCCAAAGGAGTCGATGGGGCCCGCGTATGGATATGATTATTCATCTATTTCTCGATCGATATCATATTGCCTAGATATAGATCCCCCGCCATTTCCTCGATCATGGGCTTCAGTTCATAGTTATTTCGAGTGGCGCTCAAATTGCACAGATCGGGCGCGTTCACTTGGCGTTGATATTCCGTCCGAAAATCAGGGAGTCGCGAAAGAGTTAGAGAAAATGCGGAAGCCAACGGAGCAGGGTCAGTCGTTAAGATAACAGTTAATTGCAGTGGCAGAGTGGTCAGATAACATCAAAGTCGGTTGAACCGACCGCGGCGGGCCGGCCGGCGGATGTCGGGCTGAGCACCTCTCCCCGCGCGCGGTGGCGGCTTTTCGATTACCGCTTCCTGCCCCAGGGCAGGACCAGCGTGAATTCTTCCCGGCGGGTCTTGCCGAGGATGTCGCGGACGAAATTCCGGGCGTGCGAGTCCGATATGGCCCGGACCGGGTCGCCGGTGGCGCCGCGGGCGGCGGCGGCCCAGACGCGGACGGTTTCGCGGTTGGTCTTCCATCCGGCCAGCGCCCAGATGCGCGGGTCGCGTTCGCGCGACCACGTGGCGAGGGCCTGGTCCAGTTTCCATGCGCCGATCCGCAGATTTTGTTTCGGGTCGAAGAGCGTGAAGGTGTCGGGCTCGACTCCGTTTTGTTCGGCCCAAATGCGCGCGTCTTCGGCGCTGAGGGCGAGCAAGCCGTAGCGCTCGTGGTCGGCGAAGGTGGTCCTGCCGCCGCTGCATTCCTCGACGAGCGCGGCGAAGAGCCGCGGGTCAATTCCACGGCGCGCGGCGGCGCTGGCGATGGTGGTTTCCATCTGGTGGCTGCGACGCAGGACGATCGAGCCGAGGGCCGCGGCGGCGATCAGGGCCGCGGCGAAAAGCCAGTAAAGTGTTTTGAAAAGGACACGCATTTCCGCCAAATCGAATACACGGCCAGGCGAAAAGGCGCAAGTGCGGGCGCGCAAAACGGGCGGTGGATTTTTTCCACTGATTGGAAGTTTGCGCGGCGGTGTTTTCCAATGATTGGAAATCGCGATGGCGAACGGGGAGGCGGACGCGAGGTTCTTATGGCAGGGGTTCGGCGAGGGTGAGGGTGCCGAGGTGGATGAGGGCGTCTTCTTCGCGCCATTGCCAGTTGAGTTTCACGGCCGGTTCGTCGCGGCTGCTGAGGCTGTAGATGCCGGGGGAGCAGCCGAGGGTCAGGCCGGTGCGGGGCTGGATGCCGAGCTTTTTCCAGGGGATCGAGGCGATGACGCGGTAGCCGTCGTTGGTGGCCTGGACGACGGCGTCGGCGATGGGGCGGCCGAGGGATTCGTTGCATTGGTTGGTGACGGAAAAGTTGACGAGGAAGTCGCGGGTGTCGCCCCAGCGGAAGCCGTTGTTCTTGGGGTCGAGGTACAGTTCGACCTTGTCGCCGGGGACGATGTCGGGGTCGGTGACGGCGATGCGGACGTGGAGGGCTTCGTCGTCCCAGGCGAAGGCGAAGCGGGCGGAGATTTTGCCGTCGCCGTCGAAGACGCTTTCGCGGGCGTTGGAGGCATCCATGGTGTACCAGTCCCACTTGTATTCGGGCAGCGGGAGGCGGCTGGCGAGCAGGTCGCGGCCGATGGGACGGCGCGCGGGCGGATGCGCGAGGCGGGCGTCGAGCAGCGAGGTGTTGGCGGCCAGCTTCGGCGCGGGGCGGAAGCGGGCGATTTCCATCGCGCGGTTGATTTCGGGGTTGGCCATGAAGCGGTCCCAGATCAGGCCGGTGCGGAAGTTCTCGATCATGACCAGCGTGATTCCAGCGTCGATGGCGAGGACTTCGCCGGCGGTCCAGTCGCCGTTGGGATTGAAGGCATCAACGAACCCGTAGCGGCACCAGACGCGGTCGCCGAATTTTTCGTACATCGCGCGCAGCGTGCAGAGGCATTCGCGCGGCGCGAACGGGAGCGATCCGGCGGCCGCGCAGGGCACGATGGTGCCGTCAACGTCGGGCGTTTCGGGCGGGCCGCCCCAGGCGCGGTAGCCGTTTTCCGAAAGCGACGAGGTGATGCCCCAGAGATCGGGGCCGAGCGCGGGAAATCGCTCGCGAAGATCGATGCAGAACTGGCGGTTGGCGAGCGTGGCGAAGACGGAGTTCTGCCAGTAGTCGGCGTAGTCGTCGGAGAGGCCGCGGAAATCCACGAAGGCGTGCGCGTATTGATGGACGAAGAGCGGCGGATACATGATGAAGGTGAGGCCGTCATATTTTCCAACCGGCTCGCGCCGCCAGGCGTGCCAGCAATCGGGCGCGACGGGATGCGCGG
Organism: uncultured bacterium; assembly: GCA_903906425.1. Taxonomy (GTDB): domain Bacteria; phylum Verrucomicrobiota; class Kiritimatiellia; order CAIVKH01; family CAIVKH01; genus CAIVKH01. The sequence continues at coordinate 19,627 of CAIVKH010000303.1, read as the reverse complement.
GCGAGCCGATGGCGACCAGATACATCGCCATGTGTTCGGCGTAGCCCTGCCAGCGGTGGCGCGAAAATCCGGTCTCGGGCTTCCAGCCCATGCAGAGCGTGTCGCCGCCGTTGAGCATCCACGGCCAGTCGATGCGCGCATAAAATTTCGTGGCCAGCGCGGAGATTTCGGGATCGTCAAAATATTGTTTTGCCGCCAGCGCGCCGCACAGAAAAAGCGAGGTGTCGATCGGCGAAACCTCGCAGGCCCGCGTTCGCGCGCCGGTGGTCCGGTTCAAAAAATGGTAGAGAAATCCGTTCTTGCCCGGCGCGCCGGCCACGGCGAAGCGCAGCGCCGTGCGCGCGCGGGCCACCGCGTCGGTGCGCGCGATCCAGCCGCGCGAATCGGCGATGCACAGCGCCGCCAGGCCGAACCCGCCGCCGGCAACACTGCTGGTGTTCGAGCGGGCCGCCCCGTTGGTCGCGGCCGTGGCCCGGTCCGGCACGAGGCCGTTGGCGGGGTTCATTTCGCGCAGGAAGAACTGGCAGCTGCGGAATTCGAGCATGTTCAGAAACGCATCGTCCTCCCGCGAGACCGCGCGGCACGAGAACGCGGCGCCCGCGGCCAGCGCAAAAAACGCGGCGAATTTCAAATTATGGAACAATGATTTCAGACAAGGCGCTCCGCTCTTTTTCCAATCATTGGAAATCACGGCCGGCGGAATTTCCAATCATTGGAAATTTCCTTTGGCACTTTTTCCAATGATTGGAAAGCACGGATCGCGCCGGCGGCGAAATATTCCGGGCCGCCGCGCGATCCGGCGGCGTCATGGATAGGTCTGCTTGACGCGGATGAACGCGGGCAGGGCGTTGGTCGGAACGGTGAAGGTGGTGATATTCGTGCCGTTGCTCCAGACGGTGCTGGCGTTGCTCACCGCCCACCAGAACTGCTGACCGGCCAGATTGGTGGTGTACTCGGCGAACACGTTCCATGTGTTGGTGCCGGTGGACCGCAGGACGTTGAAGCCAACACCGCCGCCAAGGGTGAGCGCCGCGATGGCAACATTCGTGGGTGGCGGCGGCGCGCTGCCGCTGACGGTGATGGTCTGTGAGTACAGCGTGATGTTCGTCGCCGCATCGACCAACTGGTACGTGCGCGCGATGATGAGCGGACTGTTGGAAGTGCCCAGGCCGCCATTGTTGGTGTCGGGCAGATTCGTGATGGTGACGGAACTGCAATCGGACCAACTGAAGCCATTGGTGCTTGGTGCGGGCACGCTGTTGGTTGTTGGGACGGTAATATCCGACGGACCGGCGGTGACCACGGGCGGCACATCGTCGGCCACGACGACGCTGACGGTGGTGGTGCGCGTGTTACCGCAGTTGTCCACCGCGTAGAGCAGCACGTTGGTTCTGCCAAGCGTCAGCGAAACACCAACCGGCGGAGACTGCGTGACAGTGACATTGCCGCAGTCGCTCACGATTGCCAGACTGCCCAGGTTGCCGATGAAAGCACCGCAGGAGTTGGTTGTGGCGGCCGAATAAGTGGTGCGCGAGAGGCTGACATCGTCAACATAGACCGCGCCGGGAGCGTCGGCGAACTGGGAATAATACAGCGATGCGCGAACGTGCGCGGTATTGGTGGGCAGGACGGTGGTGACGGCCACCTGGCGATATAGCCCCGCGGGCCCTATGCCGTTGGTGAAGTACGACGCGCTTACGGTATCGAGCAAGATATAGTTGACGTCGTAAGAATCAATACTCATGTCGAGATAGTTGATGGAGGAGATAGCTTCGTTGGTGGGCGTCATGACCCACGCGCCAAGGCGCCAGGTCTGGCCGAATTGACCATCGAGATCCTGATATATGCCATTGTAGTTATAGGCGCCATTGGTTATTCCGGCGAGTTTGACGTGCTTCGTGCCGCCGTGCGGCGCGACGGACATGATTGTCGCATTGCCCACGACATTCCAGTTCGTGGCAAACACACCGGTCTCGAAGCCGGCGTTGGTCAGAGCCGGATTTGCGGTAGAGACAATAATCGGCGGATTTGTATCCATGACGGTCACAATCTGCACCTGGTCGGGGCTGTATATGTTGCCGCCGATATCCGTGAGCCGGTAAATATTGGTGATGATCATCGGATTGCCCGCACAACCAAATGAAGCGGCGTTCGTCTGCGCGACGTTGGTCGCCGAACTGATGCGGGAGGCGACCCATCCCGGACAATTGTCATATACGGAGTAAGAGGTCGCGAAAGAATCGGAACTGCATGCGACAGTCTTTGACGCGGGTGACAGGGAAAACGCCTGGGGCACGGTGGTGTCGTCCACATAGGCAGTGAAGTTCACCTGGGACTGGTTGCCGCAGCTGTCGCTTGCCGTGATGGTGACCGGCACATTAACTGTTGTGACCAACGAATTCGGCAGAGGAGATTGCGATGTATTCACAGTGCCGCAATCATCAAAGAAGCTGACCACACCGTTGGTCATAAAATTGGGCATCTTGCCGCACTGGTTGACGCCCGCACTGGCGGGAATGATATTGCCGCTCATGAAAGCATCATCGAGTTCAACAGCCCCCTGATCGCCGGCATCATCTTGCTGATAGGTCACGAGTATCCGCGCCCTGGCCGAATTGGCTGGCGCGGTGCCGCGCGCTGTCAGACTTTGGTAGCTGTTGGTCTGGGATGAACTGTTGACGACCACGGAAGCCACGCTGTTGCTGATTACGCCATTGGTGGTATTGAGGAACTGAAGTGCCACGCTGACCTGATTGGTTCCCTGCATCGGATTAGCCGGACTCATCTTCGCCCAAATCGCGGCATTCCATTTCTGACCATTGGTTGCCGTCAGGTCCTGGTAAAACCCATTAACTGTGCCGCTGAGGAAATAGTCATCAAGGACCCACCGCCCGTAGAGATTGTTGGTTGTGCTGCCGCCGACGCCATTGTTCCAGAGGTTGGTAATCTCCGCAAAAGAGAGGGTCCGATAATAGAATTGCACATCATTGAGATTGCCCCTGAACTGTCGGCCACCACTGGAGTCACGCCCGATGTTCAAACGCCCGACAAACGGAGTCGGTGCGTTTGTCACGTTGTATGCGGTCAACATGTAGAGCGTGGCATTCGTGGGGCTGACGGTGAGCGCGACAAATGTCCACCGGCCATCGGGCGGGACAAGGGCGCTGTTGGTCCATCCCGTATCGTTTGTTTGCCCGGCCCAGCAGTAGCCAAGCTGGTTGTTCGTCGTGAAGTTCAGACCCGTCACATCGGCACCATTTCGCAACAACACCAGTCCGGCATAATTTGTCTGAGTGCCATCTCGTCTGATCCAGGTGGTGATGGTTGCCGTGTTTGTGGCCAGGCCGGGTCCATTCGCACGCATGTAGTCATTGGCACCGTCAAAGTCTGCTGAATTGGTGTAAGCCGTGGTGGCTGGCGGAAGTCCCGTCAATACGCCATTGACGTTGGTGCCCCTGAATCCATTTCCGCTGCTGTCGGCCACTAAAGTATTATTCGTGTACTCGTCAAGTTTCCACCGGGCTCGGAGACCGTTGGTGACAACTCCGCCAAGACCATTGTTCCAAAGACTGGACACCTCATCTTTGGTCAAGGCGCGGTTATAGATCTGCACATCCTGCATCGCGCCGTTGTAATAACGGGAACCGATGGCATCGCGACCCAGATCGATTTCGCCGGTAAATGCAGAGTTGGTGTTCCCGACTGCAATGGTGGCGAGGTTTGTGGTGTCAACACGGTTTGTGGCGGCCAGCCATCCATTCGTGGTGCGCATATAAATGACCGAATTGCTCGGACTGATGGCGAGCGCCGCAAAGGTCCATTGACCGTCCGGAGGAATTATTCCACTTCGCCAGCCGTAGCTGTTCGTTGTCCCCGCCCAGGTGTAACCCAGCTGGTTCGTCATGATGAAGCCGAAGCCGGAGATGTCTGAGCCAGCGCCGCGGGAAAATGCCATTCCGGTAAAGTTGGGCTGGGTGCCACTGCGTTTCAGCCATAGGGCGAATGTTGCCTGACTTTCATTGAGAGGAGGCAGGGGGGGGATATCCACATAGTCATTTGTTCCGTCGAAAAACGCGGAGTAAGTATAACTGGTCGAAGCCGGGGGCTGCGCTCTCAATACGCCATTAGTATAGACACCGTCCATCAAGTTCCCGCTAGAGTCATGGCAGACAAAGCCAAACGCAGGTTTGAGCAACGCGTGAAAGTTTCCGCTGCGCGGTTCAATGGCATAAGCCGTCTGGCTGGTCACCGGACCAAATACGTTCCAGCCGATCAACGTCCCGTTTTCAAATCCGGCGTTGGCGAGCGTCTGCGTGGGCGCGTTGATCACGGGCGCGTTCGTGTCTTCATAGATGAAAAGCTGACTGCAAGTATTCGTTGTCCACGGCGCGCAATTTGTGGAAACGGCCTGATAAGTACGCGTGATGATCTTCGCGTTGCCTTTGCAACCTGTTCCCGAGTTAGTCTTGTCGCCCGTCCACGTCACAATCACCGACCCGTTGCCGCAAAAGCCGGTGGCGGTGACCAGCAATGGATTGTTGCTCGGGACCAGGTTGGTGAGGCATGTCATCACCCTGTCTGACTGGCACGAAATAAACGGCTGGATCGCGTTTGTGGAACCACCCACCAGCACCTCGCCACCGTTGACGCTTCCGGGAGTGGTTGGCGCGCTCGACGTCCACGTGAAATTCGTCAAGTTATTTCCGGAACCAGATCCAGTGAGACTGCTCTCGCCGTCAATGCCCTGATCCAATTGATTCGAATCGGACCCAATATAGGTGAAATTCGGCAGACTTGTTCCATAGCACAAGGCCTCGTGTATGACGCCGTATGGATCATAGAGTCTCAAGGCGCCAATATCCGCCATGTGACCATTGCCCAAGGATGCCAACACAGCGTTTGTGAAAACAATCTTCGCGCCCGGCACGGCGGAATCACCCAGGACAAAGAAACCGAAACCATTCAATTGATTAGCCAAAACAGTGGCGTTTGAAATGGTGTATGTTGCATAGGTCGCCGCGTTTTGATCAAGCATTTCAAGGGTCCACCCCGAAATAAGCGTACCAGCCAAGCCGGCCAGTTCGACGAATTCACCCGTGTCAGGCGGGTAATTATTTCCACTTTGTGCCGGATCAATCTCATTGATCCAAAACTGTCCGTAAGGTTGTGTGCTAGAGCGCGCGCGGAGCGGTGCGCTGGGGGCGGTTGGCGGATATACGGAGGGGTTATTCGTTCCGGGGCCGTCAAAATTCATAAAGAAGTAGTAGTAGATCACCGTATTGTTCGGCTGCGGGGGCACGCTTCCAGACGTCGTATATGTATTGCCGGCATTCGTCATAGCCAGCGGCACAAAACTTCCGGTAATGCCGGGCCGATAGAACAGTGTTGCGGATATGTTTGAGGCGCCGTTCACGCCAGTGAGGCTTGCTTGAAACGTCATCGACTGGTTGGTCGGCACCACCGGATACGGCAGCGCGGCGATGTTTGTCACCAAAACGGAGGCCGCTGCCGGCGCAGCGAGTGCGAACTGGTTGGAATTGATCTGGCCACGCGTGTTGGGAATCGGGCCGGTCCAGAAGAAATCACTACCCTGCGAGCCGGAGCCAATGAGCTGAAGCGAGTAGTCAACAGGAGTGCTGCCATTGTCTTCCTGCAGGCCGACATCCGTCGAAATAAGAATGTTCGTACTAATATTTGTCGCGGCTGGATACGGATAGGGCGGAGAATCCGGCACTTCTGGTGTGACGGTCACGTTGGTCACGATTAACGTTACTTGACCACCATAGCTGAGGAACTGAACGAGATTTGTCGTCATGACCCAATAGGGCGTATTGAAATCATCAATCGTAAAAACGTAGGGTGCCGCTTGAAAAAGCGCCATCCCGCCCTGTGTGTTGCGCAATCCGAGTCCGTTGGTTAAAAAGGCAAGCCACACGGTACCCAGGCCATTCAATTGGCTTGGCAATGTCCCCGTCAGATTCGTGCTATTGTAGATTTTGCCGGAACTGTCGATCAATCTTAGTTGGTAATTTGTCAGTGCCACACCCGCCGCGCCGGCGAGTTCAACGCCCTCGTTCTTGTCCGTACTTATATTGTCGTAATGAAATTCGTTGATCCAGATTTGTGACGGTGGCGATCCGAAAGTCGCATCTTTCACGCTGTATGCGCCCGATCTGTCATCGAAGGTGAAACGCAGGATCGAGGAAACACGACTGGTAACGACAATGCCGGGAACGAACACCGTGATGTTTGTGACAGTTACACCCGCATTGGTGTCCGTGATAACCACCGTGGTGCTGGTCGGTGCGAGATATGATGCGACACCCGATAGCGGCATGCTGAAATTCGCCTGGTTCGTCTGCGCCCAGACAAACGAATTTGTATCCGATGGATATGAATTCGTGCTGAAAACAAATGTCGAATTGATGCAATTCGTCAATCTGGCATAGCCCTGCCAGACATCATTCGACACTAGGGTCATCTGTCCCGGTTGCGCCGCATAGCCGTTGAAATTCCCCTCCAGAAAAACCGAACTGTATCGCGACGTAAACTGCGCGTGAACTGTCAGCACTGCCGCCAGCAGGAAAACGCAAGCCGCACCACACAATCTGGAAAATCTCATCGCGAAAACACCTTTCTTCTCTCTATTGAAAATCTACCCGAAAAGCTCTCGCTTGCCTAGACAGCAACGCAACTGTCACTTCTGCCACGCTTGGAGGCCCAAATTTTCAGTGGCGCCGGAGAAATCAGCGAAACCCCGCTTGGCAGGCTGAACGAGGCGGGCTAGATTCTCTTTTTTGAAGGGAGATCATCAGATGAAAACACGTCGCGAAAAGGATTCGTTCGGAGAACTGGAAGTTCCCGCCGAGGCGTTTTATGGCGTCCACACGTGCCGGTCAGTGCAGAATTTCAACGCGGGCGGCGAGCGTGTCCCGCTGGAAATTATCTGCGGAATGGCGAAGATGAAGTGGGCTTGCGCGCGCGCAAACCATGCGCTCGGGCTGCTCGATGAAAAGAAAACCGCTGCCATCGAAAAGGCCTGCCAGACGGTCCTCGACGGCAAAGTTGACGATCAGTTTCCGATTGACGTTTTCCACGCCGGCAGCGGCACGTCGTCAAACATGAACGTCAACGAAGTTATCGCAAATCTCGCCAACGAGGAACTTGGCGGCAAGCGCGGCGACCGTGGTCTCGTTCATCCAAATGACGACGTGAACAAAGGGCAGTCCACGAACAATATTTTTCCGTCGGCGATCCGCGTCGCGGCGGTCGGGTTGGCTGACAAGGCGCTGTCGAGCCTGCGGCATTTGATCCGCGCGCTTGAAGTGAAGGCCGGGGAATTCAAGGAGGTGATCAAGAGCGGGCGCACGCATTTGCAGGATGCGGTGCCTGTCACACTGGGGCAGGAATTCGCTGCTTGGGCGCATGCGCTTCAAAAAGACATCACGCGCATCGAACATGCGGTCCACGCGAACCTCGAAATCGGCGAGGGCGGAAATGCGATTGGAACCGGCGTGAATACGAAACCGGAATTCCGCCAGTTAATCGCCCGCGAACTTGCGCACATCACCGCCATGCCGTTTCGCGCCGCGCAAAATGGGATCGAGATCACGCAGTTTCTCACCGACAAGGCTGAGCTTTCCGCCGCGCTGCGATTGACGGCGCAGGACATCGGGAAAATTTGCAACGATCTTCGTATGCTCTGTTCCGGTCCGAACACCGGCATGGCCGAAATTATTTTGCCCGCCGTCGAACCCGGTTCTTCGATCATGCCCGGAAAAATAAATCCGAGCATCGCCGAGGCGACGAACATGGCAATGATCCAGATCATGGGCCACGATCACGCGGTGCAGCTTGCCGCCTCCGCCGGGCAGCTCGAACTGAACACGCACATGCCGGTGCTCGGTTTGAATCTCGTGAAGGCCTTGCGAATTTTGGATCGCGCGTGCGTGCAGCTTGCCAACAAATGCATCATCGGCATCAAGGCGAACGCGGAAACTTGCTATCGCTATTTCGAAACCAGCGGCGGTCTGGCGACGATTCTGAATCCGAAACTCGGCTACGACAAAGTCAGCGCGCTCGTGAAGGAATCGCTTGCGACGAAAAAAACCGCGAGGCAGATCGTCGTCGAAAAGGGCATCATGACCGCCGAGGAATTCGAAAAGCTCGTGAAGACTTCCACCGGCCCGAATTTGTAATCGGCGGATTCTTTTGGCGGCAAAACCTGCGGACGGAGGCGAATCAAGCGCAGGAGAAAATCGCCATGAAATTTCCGGTTGCTGTTTCGTTGAGTCTGGTTCTGCTCGCCGCGTCGGCTCGCGGTGAAAATGCCACGGCTGGCAAGGGCCATCCGTTCGTCTGCACCGATTATTCGGCGGGCAAGGTTTTCATCGTGAACGCGGACGGCAAGGCGGAGTGGGAATATGCCGCGCCGAGCTGCAACGACCTTTGGGTGCTGCCCAACGGAAATTTTCTTTTCAACACCGGTCACGGCGTGAAGGAAGTGACGCGCGAAAAGAAAGTCGTCTTCGAATATCAATCGAAGAGCGAAATCTACGCCTGCCAGCGGCTCGCCAACGGCAACACGTTCGTCGGCGAATGCAACGCGGGCCGCCTCCTCGAAATCGCGCCGGACGGAAAAATCGTGAAGGAAGTCAGGCTGCTGCCCGAAGGCAAGGACGGCGGGCATCCGTACATCCGCAACGCGCGCCGGCTCGACAACGGCCATTTTCTCGTCGCGCACTATGGCGTGCAGGTCGTGCGCGAATACGACGCGGACGGAAAGCTTGTCCGCGAAATTCCCGCAGCCGGCGGACCGCACAGTGCGGCCCGACTCGCCAACGGCAACACGATCATTTCGTGCGCCGACCGGCCCGGCGGCGCGCGCGTTTTCGAAGTGGATCCGGCCGGCAAAACGGTCTGGGAAGTCAGCAACGCCGACCTGAAAGACATCGGCATCGGCCTGACCTTCATCGCCGGATTCCAGCGGCTGCCGAACGGAAATACGGTGATGTGCAACTGGCTTGGTCACGGAAAATTTGGCAAGGCCCCGCACATCATCGAGGTCACGCCCGACAAGAAGATCGTGTGGACGTTTTCCGATCATCAGACGATGCGGACGATTTCGAGCATCCAGCTTCTCGACGTCCCCGGCGACGTGACCAAGGGCGAAATCATCCACTGACGCCGGCCCGCGGGGCCGCCCGCATAATTTCCAATGATTGGAAAAGTCCGCAATCGGGATTTCCAATCATTGGAAAAGACGGGGGCGCAATTTTCCAATGATTGGAAGTCTCGGGGGGGGCCGCAGGGCCGCGGTGGTGGGGGCGGCGGGCGGTCCGGACCCGTTGAAAAACCGTAGAATCTGTTCTGGCTTTCGCGCGCGCCATCATTATTCTGTCGGACCAAGCCTTGTCAGGCCTGCATGTGGTCGGGCCTCGGGAGGAGTCGAAAGATGTTCTGCAAGAGATTTTGTGGCATGGCGCGATGGCTGCTTATGGCGGCGCTGTTGCTGCCAGGATTCTGCCTACGGGCGGATGATGTGGCCGACATGCAAAAGGAGGTTGATCAGCGCAAGGCGAATATCCAGGCGCTGCTGAAAGACCTTGAAGCGACCATCACCACGGGCCGCAAGGAAATTGACAGGCTCACGTCGGAGCAGGGCCGCGTTCAGGGCGAGATCGCGGCGACCAAAGCCCGCATTGACGAGCTGCGGCGCGAATCAAAGGAGCTTGCGGCGCAGGAAGGTTCGTTCACGAATCTGAGCGAGACGGCCCGGCAGCTGGCGTATGAGCGGCAGGCGCGGGCCGCGACGGAACAAAAACTCCTGGCCGCCGACCAGGCGATGGTCGCGCTGAAAATCCAAATCGAACAAAAAGGCGCGGCCGCCGCCATACCCGCCGGACTCGACCAGGCGCTCGTCTCGCTGCGGCGGCAGCTCACCGATTTGCAGGCGACAAACCGCTGGCTGATGGATGCGAATGGCGCGCTCGCACACCAGCTTCGCGACCGGCAGGACAGCGTGGATTTCCTGCGCGTCGAACTGGCGAAGGCCCGCAGCGAAAAACCGGCGGAAAGCCCCGAACAGAAGCAGCTGATCGAGCGGCTCACCATCGACAACGCATCCAAGGAATCGCGCGCGAAGACCGCCGAGGAACAGCTTGCCGCGGCGCGCGCGGACCTGAAAAAGACCGCAGAGGACATGGCGGATCAGAAGAAACAGCTCGAAAGGTTGCAGCGCGATCAGGCCGGTATCGAGTCGCGCGCGAAGCAGGCCGAAGACGAACTTGCGGCGGCAAAGACCGCCTTGAAAAGGAACAAGACCGACGATCTGCGCAAGGCGCTGGACGAGGCGCAAACCGCATTGCGAGACAGCCAGGCCGGACTGGCGCAGTCCGCCGCCGATCTCGAAAAGCAGAAGAAAGCCTCCAAGGAAGCCGCCGCCGCGCGCGCCGCCTTGGAGAAACAACTGGCCGCGGCGCAATCCGCCGCGTCGGATGTCGCGGCAAAACATAAGAAATCCGACGACGCGCTCTCCGATTTGCAAAAGCAGCTCGCCATGAAAGCCGCCGAAGCGGCGGACATGGCCGTAAAATTGAAGGACGCCGAAAGCCGCGCCGCCGATTTCGACAGGGAAATGAAGCGCGCGCTGGCCGACGCGAAGGACCTGGTCGATAATGCAAATGAAGCGGCAGACAAGGCTCGTCGCGATGCAAAGATTGCCGTGGCGAAATCCGACGTCGCCGTCAAGGACGCGACTGCAAAGATACAGGCTCGCGCCGATGAGGCGGCGATGCAGGTCAAGTCTCTGACAGAAGAGCTGGAGAAAACGAAGGCTGATCTCGCCGCGGCCGCGAAGGCCGCAAAAGACTCGAGCCAGTCGGCGGGCGACTGGAAGAAGGAGCGCGAAGACCTTCGCAAACAGCTCGACGCCGCACAGGCCGCCGCACTCGCCGGAACGCAGCAGGCGGAACAGATGAAGACCTCGCTGGCGCAGGCGCAAGCGCGCGCTTCGGCAGCCGTGGCAGACAAGGAGCGGATCGAAAAAGAAGCGGCACAGTCATCCGACGATGTCAGAAAAGAACGCGACGCGCTGCGCAAACAATTTGACTCGGTTGCCACTAATCTGCTGGCGCAGACACAACAGGTCGAGCAACTGAAAAGCTCGCTGGCAGACGCGCAGGTACAGATCAAGGCCGCTGCGACGACCCGCGAAAATGCCGTCAAGGAGGCGACGCAGTCCTCCGCAGGATTGAAGACCGAACGCGATGATCTTCAGAAGCAACTCACCACCGCAAAAACGACGTTGGATGCGCAAACGCTGGAACTGGCCCAAGCCAAAAAGACGCTGAAAGAATTGCAGACGCAGGTCAAATCCGCCGCGACCGACAAGGAAGGCGCGGTCAAGGAAGCATCGAAGGGCGTGGCAGCTTTGAAAGATGCGTGCGACAGCCTGCTCAAGGAATTGGCGGCAACGAAGAGCGCGGCGGACAGTCAGGCCAAGGAGCTGGCTCTGGCGAAGACATCGTTGAAAGACGCGCAGGCGCTGCTCAAGTCCGCGTCGACCGACAAGGAGAAAGCGGTGGCGGAAGCGATCCGTGGCTCCGCCGGTTTGAAAGGCGAGCGCGATAATCTGGCGCAACAACTTGGCGATGCGGCCAAGACAATCGAAACGCAAAGCCGGGAATTGGCCGACCTGAAAAAGACGGCCAGGGACGCGCAGGTGCAGCTGAAGGCCGCCGCCGCCGACAAGGAAAAGGCGGTTACTGAAGCAACCCGAGGTACCGCCGATTTGAAGAATGAACGCACGATCTTGTTGAAGGATCTGGCGGAGACGAAGGCGGCCGCTGACAGTCAGGGCAAAGAACTGGCACAGTTGAAAGTGTCGTTGAAGGATGCGCAGGCGCAGCTCAAGTCCGCGTCAACCGAAAAGGACAATGCGGTCAAGGAAGCGACCCGCGGTTCCGCCGGCTTGAAGGGCGAACGTGACGATCTGATCAAACAACTGGGCGATGCGAGGAAGACGCTCGACGCGCAGAATCAGGAACTGGCGGGGCTGAAGACGTCGCTGCAACAGGCGATGGCGCGGGCCGCAGCCGTGGCGGCGGACAAGGAGAAGACCGCGAAGGAAGCTGCGCAAAGTGTCGAAGACGCGCAGAAGGAATCGACTGATTTGCGACGGCAGCTCGCGTTGGTCTCGACGAATTCGGCATCGCAGTCGCAGCAGGTCGAGCTGTTGAAGACCGCCCTGAAAGACGCGCAGGCGAAGGTGCAGTCCGCGACGACCGAGAAAGAAAAAGCTGTCAGCGCGGCCGATGATTCAAAGAAAGAGCGCGCAGATTTGCGCGCCCAGTTGACCGCCCTTTCGGGCACATTGCAGGCGCAGTCGCAGCAGATCGATCAGCTCAAGACGTCGTTGGCACAGGCGCAGACTCGCGCTGTGGCGACCGCGGCGGACGGGCAAAAGCTGTAAAGGAATCGGCGCAGGCCGCGGAGGACGCGAAGAAAGAGGCGTTGGAATTGCGGCGGCAGCTAGGCCTCTCGGCAACGAATGCGCTCGCGCTGACGCAGCAGATCGACCAGCTGAAATCGGCGGCCAAAGACTCAGAAGCTAGGGCCAGGGCGATCACGACGGAAAAAGAAAAGTGGTCGTCAACGATGGAAGAAACGCAGACGGCATTGCGCGGAAATCAACTGACGGTCGCGCGGCTTCAATCGGAAGCTGACGGCAGGATCAAGGCGAAGGAGCAGGCCGAACAGCGCGCTACAACCGCGGAAAAGGCCCAGAAAACTTTGGAGGCCGCATTGCAGGGCGAGCAGACGGCGCGGAAGAAAGCGGAAGGCGATTCAGGCGGATTGAAGACGCAATTGTCGCGGGCATCGGGCGAGGCGGAGCAGTTAAAGTCGCGCTTAGCGTCACTGGAAGAACAGCAGGCCAAGTTAAAGAAGGTGGCCGATGATGCCGCCATGCAGATTGCGGCAGCGAAGAGCGAGACGGAAACCGCGAAGACGAAGGCTGCGGCCGATATCGTGGCTGCGAGGGACGAGGCCGCAACGGCAAAGACGAAGGCGCAGTCGGATATTCTGTCGGCGAAGTCGAGTGCGGTAGCCGGCGCTGCGCGCGAAATTGCAGCGGCAAAGAATGAAGCCGACGCAGCGAAGAAGAAAGCGGACGAGGTCGTCGCATCGGCAAAATCGAAAGCCGAAGCCGACGCGGCCGGGGCAATCGCGGCAGCCAACGCCGATCTTTTGCAGACGAAATCAAATCTCGTGAAAGTTGCGGCGGAGGCGGACGCCTCGAAGCGCCGCGCCAGCCAGCTTGAAGATGATCTGGCGAAGGCTCGCAAAACCGCGGACGATGCCACGGCGCTTTCGAAGACGGCGCAGGTTGAGTCATCGTCGGCGAAGGACAAGATGACGAAGGCGGAAGAATCGCTCGCGGTCAAGGACAAGATTTTGGCGGCACAGATCGAGGCGTCGGTGAAATTGCAGAAGCAGGTGGAATCACTCGGCGCCAAGGTTGCGCAGCTTTCGGCGCAGTCCGACAGTGCGGCGAAACAGCTCGTCGCGTTGACGAAAGAGCGCGATACGCTCGCAAAGCAGGCCGCCGATCTGGAGGCGTTCCGCGCCTCGAACCAGAAGCTGAACGATGCAGCACTGCTGGACCACGCGGCGCTCGCGAAGGAACGCGGCACAGTGCAGCAGCAGGTCGCGGCGCTCGATGCGATGCGGACCGAGCAGGCCCGGCTGACAAATACGACGGCGCAGACGGAGAAGGCGATGCGCGGTTCGCAGATGACCATTTCGACGTTGACCGAGCAGATAGACCAGCAGAGGGCACGTATCGCCGAGTTGGAACGGCAGGCGAAAAACAAAGGTGCGTCGGCGGGCGATCTCAAGGAACGCGATGCCCGCATTGCGGAACTGGAGTCGTCGCTGAAGGACGCCGAACGTCGTGCGAAGACGATTGGCGATGACGTGAACTATCTGCGCGGCGAAGTGAAGTTGCAGTCCGACCGCGCCGACGATATGCGGAAACAGTTGAATGCCGAGCGCGAGATCGCCGAAAAACTCGAGGCCGATCTGAAAGCGGCGAAGGCAAAGTCCAAGCAAACCGAATAGACGCTTGTCATCTGTCCGCATTTGTCCGCGAGAAACAACTTCCGGGCCGCCGATTCAATCCTGCCCGTGGTCTTTTTTTCCCAACGATTGGGAACTTTCACCGCGGGAGATTTTCCGGTGCGCGAGGCCGAACGCAGCGCCGAACCAGAGGCCGATCAGACCGCCGATGGTGATGTCGGAAAGATAGTGGTCGTGCATGTAGAGCCGCGACCACGGCACGCCGAACGAAAAGATGAGAAACGGAATACCGACGCCCGGTGCGGCGACCGCGATCGCGCCGGCCGTCGCCATCGAAGTCGCCGAATGCGCCGAGGGAAAGCTCTGTTTGTAGTGGTCGGTCAATTGCAGCCCGGTGAAATGATCCGGCAGATTTGCGCAGGGCCGCGGGCGCCCCGTCAGCACACGTATCGTCGTGTCGAAGGCACCAGCCAAGGATGCGGCCAGGAAAATCGCGAGGCCGAGACGTTTCCAGTCGCGGCGTTTCTTCCACAAGCCGAACAGCCAGCAAACCGCGAAAAGTTCGAGCGACAAACGATAATCGGCATACGCGCTGAATCGCCGCGCGATGTCGCGCATGAATTCAGTCCGGCCCGCATAGATCCGGTCCGAAATCGCCACGTCATGCGGGAAGAAGAGGATCGCAGCCAAGATCGCCGCGACCGGAAATGCCGCGAAGAAAATCGCGGGCCGCGCCCGGACTGCGCGCCACGCTTCGCGCAGCAATTCGCGCGCGTCTGACAGAATCGAATTCACGAGCGGCACCGTAGCAGTGACAGGACGCCCGCGGCAACTTCCTGCGTGAAGCCGGGGCGTCCCGTGTTATCTTTGCCTGATGGATTCAGGCAAAAATAGACGGCGGATTGCCGTCGGCATGAGCGGCGGAATTGACAGTTCCGTCACCGCGGTGCTGCTCGCGGAGCAGGGCTGGGAAGTGATCGGCCTGAGCCTGCACATGTTCAAGGAAGGCTCGCGATGCTGCTCCATCGAGGACGTCAACCGCGCGCGACGCGTCTGCGATTTTCTCGGCGTGCGGCACTACGTCATGAATGTCGTGGACGATTTTCGCGAAACGATCGTCAAACCGTTCACCAACGAATATGCCACGGGCCGCACGCCGAATCCGTGCGTCTTCTGCAACCGCGATTTCAAATTTGGCGCGATGATGCGGCGCGCGATGCAACTCGACTGCTCGCACGTCGCGACCGGTCACTATGTCCGCGTCGAGCAACGCCCCGATGGATTTCACCTGATGCGCGGAAAGGATAGCGCAAAAGACCAGTCGTATTTTTTGCACCGGCTCTCGCAGGATCAACTCTCGCGAACCATTTTTCCGCTCGGCGAAATGACCAAGCCCGAAGTCCGCGCCTACGCCGCTGCGAAAGAGATTCCCATCGAAGGCGCGAATGAAACCGCCGATCTTTGCTTCATCACCGCCGCCGGTCCCGCGCCGCTGATCGAGCAATATCATCCCGATGCTGCACGCGATGGTGACATCCTGGATGTCTCTGGGAAAAAACTTGGGACGCATCACGGCCTGCATCACTTCACCGTCGGCCAGCGCGAAGGGCTTCGCGTCGCAACCGGAACGCCGATGTACGTCAAATCGCTCGACCCGAAAATCAACACCGTCATCGTTGGAAAACGGGCCGACGTGATGGCAAGGTCTTGCGGCCTCAGCGAACTTTTCTGGACGACGCCATCGCCGCCCGCGTCCGGCGCGCACATCGCCGCGCGCATCCGCTATCGCTCACCCGCCGCACCTGCGATGATTCGTTCGC
This sequence comes from uncultured bacterium, assembly GCA_903906425.1. Classification (GTDB taxonomy): domain Bacteria; phylum Verrucomicrobiota; class Kiritimatiellia; order CAIVKH01; family CAIVKH01; genus CAIVKH01. The sequence continues at coordinate 3,728 of CAIVKH010000303.1, read as the reverse complement.
TTGATTCCGCGCGGTGGATACTGGACTTTGACGAGCCGCAGTTCGCTGTCGCTCCGGGGCAGGCTGCGGTATTGTACGATGGCGATGAAGTGCTGGGCGGCGGCTGGATCGAGAACATTTGAACAGATAAATCCGATGACAGAAACAACAACAGAATTGCGCTGGATGCCGGCGCTGGATGAAAAACTTGCGGCGCTGCGCGAGAGGTTTGAAAAGATGGGCAACGTGATCGTGGCGTTCAGCGCAGGCGTGGACAGCACGTTTCTTGCGGCGTTCGCGACGCAGCTCCTCGGCGCGCAGGCGCTGTCGGTGACGGCGACTTCGCCGTCATTTCCCGAGCGCGAATTGGAAGAAGCGAAGGAACTCGCGGCGGAACTTGGATTGAATCACCGCGTGATCGTGGCTGACGAACTGGCGAATCCGGAGTACGCAAAAAATCCGGAGGACCGCTGTTATCACTGCAAGACGGAGCTTTTCGGCCTGCTCCGCGAAATCGCGAAGCGCGAGAATTACGCGCACATCGTGGACGGGACGAACGAGGACGATTTGAAGGATCACCGGCCCGGCAAGAAGGCCGCGCTGGAAAAGGAAGTCGAAAGTCCGCTGCAGGATCTCGGCTTCACGAAGGAAGACATCCGCGCGGCGTCGCGGCGACTGAATTTGAAAACATCGGACAAGCCCGCATTCTCCTGCCTCGCCTCGCGATTTCCGTACGGAGAAAAAATCACGGTCGGAGGTTTGAAGGCGGTCGAGGCCGCGGAAAACGCGGTGAAGGATCTCGGCTTCAAGAGTCTTCGCGTCCGCATTCACGGCGACATCGCGCGGCTCGAACTTCTGCCGGAGGACATCGCCCGCGCGACCGCAGACGGAATGCGCGAGCGCGTCATTGCCGCGCTGAAGAGCGGCGGCTTCCGCTACGTCACGATCGATCTGCAAGGCTACCGCCGCGGCAGCCTGAACGAAGTTTTCAAGCCGCGCTGACCGGCACGTGAGTTTCCAATCATTGGAAGTTTGCGGGCCCGGTCTTTTCCAATGATTGGAAAAAACCGCGGGAACAATTTCCAATGATTGGAAATTGGTGCGGATCGGGAATGAATATGCTATGGGTTTTCCCGTCAAAGGGTTCAATTGTTGAAAGGAATACAGACGATGAAACGAATGCTGTTGTTGACTGCGGGCTTGATCGGCGCGGCCATCGGCGCGAGGGCCGATGTGGGCGATCCGATTTTTCCGTGCGACATGAACGACAAGTCGCGCGCGGAGTTTGTGTATGACCACATGAACCGCAAGACGGATCTGACCATCGGCGACCAACCGTCCACGGAACAAAAAATCAACGCCGACATTTTCATGCTTCGCATTCACACCGACGTGGGCAAAAAGGCGTATCTGGATTTCGATGTGGGCGGCATCGAGCCGACCGGCAGCGATTTCGGCTTCTATGGCGGCATCGGCGTGCGCCTGCTGGCCTACGACAGCGAAATGTGGCGCTTGAGCGCCGAGGCGCAGGGGCATTATGCGCCGAGCCTGTCCGGCAAAGTCGGCGGCGTTGATTCCGATTATCACATCTGGAACGCGGACGCGGCTCTGCTGCTGAGCGCGAAACTTCCGGTGGAAGACCAGTTCCGTTGCCTGCCCTATGTCGGACCGGTGCTTTCGATCATGCGGCTCGACGGCAAGACCAATACCGGCAGCGACGAGAATGTCTCGGCCGACGAAAAGAGCGTCATCGGCGGCGTGGCAGGCGTGTGCCTGCAGTTGCCGGGGGCCAACGACATTCGTCTTGAAGGCCGTTATTTCGGTTCGTCCGCCGAGGTGTCCGTCGCCGTCGGGATCGCATTCTGACCGGCTCCGATGCGGCCCGGATGCGGGCCGCATTTTTCACTGCATCGGCGCGAGCAGCCGCGCGACGCGCACGGCCATGCGGAAGGGCAGCTTGCGGCTTGTGTAGTCTTCGGCGGTGACCCGCCGCGCATTTTCAAAATCGTGCGCGAGCATCGTCTCGACGAGTTTCGCGAAGCCGGAATTCGCGACCAGCGCGGTCATCTCGAAGTTGAGGCGGAAGGAACGGTTGTCCAGATTCGCCGTGCCGACCGCGGCGATTTCGTCGTCAATCAACATCACTTTCTGGTGCATGAAGCCGGGCGTGTAGCGGAAAATTTTCACGTTCGCGGCGGCCATTTCTTCGAGATACGAAAACGACGAAAGATAAACGAGGAGGTGGTCCGGCTTCTGTGGCAGCAAGATTTTGACGTCCACGCCGCGCAGGGCCGCCAGTTGCAGCGCGTGAACGACGGCCGAGTCCGGCACGAAATACGGACTGGTGATCCACAGCCGCCGCTTCGCCTGGTTGATCGCGTGGACGAAAAACAACGAGCAGGCATCCAGATCGTCCGCCGGCCCGGTCGCCAGAATCAGCATCAATAGATTCGAGTTCGAAACGACCGGCGTCCAGTTCAACTCGGGAACCGACTCGTCGGCCCAATACCAGTCTTCCAAGAATGAAAGCTGGATGCACTGGACCGCCGGCCCGGTCACGCGCAGATGCGTGTCTCGCCACGGCCCGAATTTTTCGGAGCGGCCCAGATATTCATCGCCCACGTTCAGCCCGCCGATGAACGCCTCGCGGCCGTCCACCAGCAGAATTTTCCGGTGATTCCGAAAGTTGATCTGCCAGCGGCCCACGCGCCTGTTGAACTCGCCGAAACGATGAACCAGCACGCCCTCGGCCCGTAATTCCGCATCGTAGTGGTGGCTCAACTGCCGGCTGCCGATGACGTCCAGCAGGTAGTAGATTCTCACGCCCGCCTTCGCCTTTCGCAGCAGCGCCTCCTTGAATTCGCGCCCGATCTTGTCGTCGCGCACGATGAAGAACTGGACGAGGATATAGTTCTCCGCGCGGTCGATCGCGGCAATCATCTCGGCAAACGCCGCCTCGCCGCCCGGAAGAAGGTTCGCGTCATTGCCCGCGGTGAACGGCAACCGTGTGAGCCGCTCCATCGCACCGAACGCCTCGCGCGCCGCGACATCCGGCTCCGCTTGAAATTCGCCGAGCTGGCGGCACACCTCCTCGGCGACGGCGTTGACGCGCAGGCGGCCGGCACGACGCGCCTTCACATAGCCCATGAATTTGCTGCGGCCCAAAACCCAGTAGGCCGGGATCGCAACGTATGGCCATTCGATCAGCGACACCGCCCACGCAATCGCGCCCTGCGCCGTCCGCACGCGCATGATGGCGTGCAGCGCATGCCCGAAACCCGCCACATGTACGAGCAGCACAAGTGCGCTGATGACCTCTGTCCTTGTCACTGCCTCGAAATGAATCATGTGCCCAGCATAGGTGCGCGCCGCGAAAATTCCAATGATTGGAAGACACCGGCCTCGAAGATTTCCAATCATTGGAAGTCACGACGGCGGATTTCCCCGCCGAAGGTGAAATTTTGCACCGAATAACATCCGGCGAGACATATTTGTAATTTTTTACGGCGTAGTTCTACACGAACGTCGCTTGCTGACGGCCATCGAATCAGGCGAACCGAAGGAAATTCGGTTGGTAATTAGCACTAAATTAACAGGATGTTAATAATCGCGGCCGAGGCGCAGCCAAGCTGGCCTGCTTCCTGCTAAACACCGAAAAGGCCATTCCGGGTTATTATTCGGTGCTGCTGAAAGACTATGGCGTGAAGGCAGAGCTGACGGCCACTCCCCGTGTAGGTTTTCACCGGTAC
>CAIVKH010000302.1 GCA_903906425.1 uncultured bacterium | reverse complement strand
GTTTGGACTGCTGGTGGCGGCGTTTGTTGCGTTCAACACTTTCGCCGTCTATCACTCGCGCGAGGCCTACGTTTATGCGCCGATTCTTTTCGGATTCTTTCTCTATTCCGCCGGCCTCTTCGACATCCGCACGCAGATTCTTGCCGGCAAAACACCCCGGATCAAATCGTTGATCTTTTTCGCGTGCGGCGTCGTGTTCAGTTGCTACAGCCAGATCACCGGCGCGTTCATCGTTGGGACCGGTGCGCTCTATTTGTTCTGGCTGATCTGGCGCTGCCGGAAAATGTTCGCGCCGAAAAAACCACCATTTGTTGCCGTCCTGGTTGTCCACGCGATACCGGTTTTCCCTCTGCTTTTCGTTCCGTGGGGATACGGCGCGCTGCTCAAACAAATTTTTGCCACCACGTCTCTCAGTTCGCAGTTCAACACCCTGGCCGGTGCGAATCCCATCGTGGATATGCCGCTGATGATCTTGCGCATGACCTGGGGCACGACGCCCGTCGCAATTGTTCTGCTTGTCGCGGCAATCGGGGGAGGGGCCTTCGCGATCATCAAGTCCAGGGATCGCGCCATCGGATTGATGTTTGTCCTCGTCGTCTTTCAAGCGTTCGTTTTTCTTGTCACGCGCTCCATGGCGCAAGCCACCTTCGAGCCCCGCTACCTTGCCGGGGCATTCCCGTTTCTTTGCGTGTTGCTTGTTGCCGGATTGATGCGGTTGCCGGGTCTGATTCCCGGTTTGAAGAAGCGATCCGCCGCAGCGGGCATGCTCCTCGCAGGAGCCGGAATTTTATTTTACTCCTATCCGTCGTATCAGTGTACGCAATTGACTGGAAAGGCCGTGCCCTATCGCGAAATCGTCCGATGGGCGGACGCGAACCTACCCGAAGGCGCACCCGTGCTGGTTGATCGCTGGTTTGAGCCGTGGAATGAGATGCGCGCCCATCCCGGCACCAACGCGATCTTCACCTTCACCGTACCCAGCGAACCGCTTGAGAATTACCTGAGCTTCCACTGGCGCGACACTGCGACAAACTTCCTCACGAAGTTTCCCGATGCTGCATACCTTGAAATCGCGAAGACATTTTTCGATGCCCCCGGGGTCGGCCCGTGGACCTGGCCGGCGGAATATTTCGGCCATCATCACATCATCACCAACCAGGCTGGAATGATCCTTCGCAAATGGGGCGTCGCCTCGCGCGGCGATTTTTATGCCGCCAACACCAACCGCCTCGTTGTTGATTTTTATTACAATACTCGCGAGGACATGATCGAGAAGTTCCGCAAGTCCGGCCAGCCACTGCACTGGCTTTTCTCCGGCGGTTGGGGCTATGCGAATTCCGGTCCGCACGGTGCCTGCACTCTTCCGATGAACATGCCGTTCCACCAGTGGCGCGTGCTCAACGAATCCGCCAAGCTGGAACTTTTCAATCTCGCTCCGCAGCCGCAGCAGGGAACCCTCTCGCTCTTCGCCGTTGTCATACCGGTGGGGACTGACAGGGCAGCGAAGTCGGTTGGATGTTCCCTGGGTACTGCCAGCCAGACTTTCCCTGCGGGGCAGATGATCGAATGGAAGCTCCCTGTCACGCTGCAACCCGGTTCGACCAGTGTCACGTTCCGCGATCCGCTATGGAATTCATCGCCGCGGCCGCTCTATGTTGACCGAATTGAACTGAAGTAGCTCGCCCTGCCGGCTTTCAGGTTCGATGCATTCGGGAGCGTCGTGTGCCGGCGGATTCACGACAGTGGAAACAGGAATTGCCGACATCGCATCGGCGGGAAACGGAAGCAGCAATTCGCGCGGCGGCGCCGTGTCGTGAAGCCAGCGCTCGTGCGATGCGGCGGCAAGGATCGCCGGCATCCGGTTGTGAATCGGCGCGACCAGTTCGTTTGGCGGCGTCGTGATGATCGTGCAGGACAGCAATTCGCAGCTCGGTCCAACCCACCGATCCCACAGCCCTGCGAAGGCGAACGGATCACCGTTTTTCATCCTGATGAGGTACGGCTTTTTTATACGCGATCCGGGGATCGCGACCCACTCGAAGAATCCATCCGCCAGAATCAAACATCGCTGTTGCCTGAAGGCGCGGCGGAAAGCGGGTTTTTCCATCAGTGTTTCGGCCCTCGCATTGATGAGCTTGTTGCCGATCGTTTCGTCTTTTGCCCAGTACGGCACGAGGCCCCACCGGATCCACTGCACCTCGCCGGGCATCGAATTGAGCACGGCGGGCACCGGTTGTGCCGGCGCGACGTTGAACCGCGGGCCCAGCCAGTGTCGTGCGATAAGGTTCGGGAACACGGTGTTCCACCTGTCGAATTTATTCGTCGTGACTGTAAATCGGCCGCACATGGGAAATCGGTGATGAAATTGATTGCACGTCGCTGTTCATGCGGGCGAATAATACCGCAATGACGCAAAAAGAAAAACCATGGCCCGTGCTTTATCTCGGAGCCGGCCTTCCGCCCGTCGAAGTACTGTACTGCGATACCGACCTTCTCATCCTGAACAAGCCTGCCGGGCTTCTCTGCGTCCCTGACCGGCACCAAAGCGAGCGGCCGAATCTGATGCAGCTTCTTCACGCCGCAGTCAAGAAACCGGCGGGATGGGCGACGGAACTCCGGCTCGATTATATCGCCAACGCGCATCGCCTCGACTTCGACACCAGTGGCGTTTTTGTCCTCGCGCGTTCTCGTGCCGCGCTGGCAAGCCTCGTGCGCCAGTTCCGCGACCGCTCGGTGAAGAAATCCTATGTCGCGCTCGTCCGCGGCGGTCTTCGCGAGTCGCCGTTGGTGATCGACCGGCCGATCCGGCCCGATCCGCGCCACCCGGGGCGGGCGGTGATTTCCGAGCGCGGCCGTCCGTCCGTTTCGCGCGCCGAGACCATCGAAGAATTCCGCGGCGTCTCGTTGGTTCGCGTCTGGCCGGAGACGGGACGGCTTCACCAGGTGCGCGTTCACCTGAAATCCGTTGACTGCCCGATCGTCTGCGATGCCAGCTACGGCAGCCCCGCGCCGCTCATGCTCTCCGAATTCAAGCGGCGCTACAACGTGCCCTTCGAAGGCGAGCGTCCCCTCATCGCGCGCCAGGCCCTGCATGCCGAAAGCATCGAACTGCAGCATCCCGCCCGCGACGAAGCACTGCGCATCGAAGCGCCGATGCCGCGCGACATGGCCGTGACGATCAAGCAGCTCGCCAAGCACGCGCGCGTCTGACGCCGCTGGCGCGTCGCCGCCGGCAGTGCTAGATTCCGTGCAATCGCAGGAGCGCACATGCATGCATACTTCATGTTCGGCCGCTATTCTCAACAATCGCTGAAGGACATCAGCCGCCGCCGCACCGAGGAAGCCGTCGGTGTCATTGAAAGTTTCAACGGCCAGGTTACCGCCATGTACGCGCTGCTTGGTCAGTTCGACCTAGTCTTCATCGTCAACCTCCCCGGCAACCGCGAGGCCATGGAAGCCTCCATCGCGCTCACCCGTGCGACCGGCATCGACTTCGTCACCGCGCCCGCATTTCCCGTCGAGCACTTCGACCAGATGATCGAACGCGACCTCGAAAAACAGGCAAAGAACGCCGTCTGATCTTTTCCAATCATTGGAAAATTTCCGCCCGCAAACTTCCAATCATTGGAAACTGCAATGCAGCTTCGCGCTTGCGGTGCGGCGCGCGGTGCGTATAGTTCATCACGAAATTGATCTTCAGGGCAGGGTGATTGCGGAGAAAAAAATCCTACGCGAAACTCCCGACCGGCGGTGAAAGCCCGCGACTCCGGCGAAAGCCGGACTGATGCGATCAGGTTCCGAAAGGAGCCGAGGCGCAGCCGACAGTAAAGTCTGGATGAAAGAAGATCGCGGCGCGGGTGCGCCAAAATTTGCTTTCGCTTTGCCCTGAAGTCTTCGGATTTCGGGGCTTTTTGTTTTGAGCAAGAACGTAAAAATTGAACTGAGCAATTTCGACGAGGCGATCGCGGCTTTCCGCAACGGCGAAATGGTTGTCGTCGCCGATGACGAGCGCCGCGAAAACGAGGGCGATTTGATCGTCGCTGCGGAAAAGATCACGCCGCAGACCGTGAACTTCCTGGTGACGCACGCCCGCGGCTTGATCTGCGTGGCGATGACGCACGAGCGGCTGCAAAATCTCGGCATCTCGCGGATGCTGCCTTTCGGATACAACGATCCATTCCGGACCGCGTTCACGCAGACGGTGGACGCGCGTACCGGCATCAGCACCGGTATTAGCGCGACGGACCGCGCGCGGACGATCCGACTGCTTGCCGACAACAGCACTCAGTCGGATGATTTTGTGCGGCCCGGTCACATTTTTCCGCTGGAGGCCGTTGATGGCGGCGTGCTGCGCCGGCCCGGCCACACGGAAGCGGCGATTGATCTGGCGAAACTTGCCGGTCTGGCACCGGCCGGCGCGATCTGCGAGATCATGCGCGAGGACGGCGAGATGGCGCGGCTTCCCGAACTCGCGACGTTCGCCGCGAAGCACAAACTGAAATTCATCACCGTCGCGATGATCGCGGCGCACCGACGGCGCACCGAAAAGCTGATCGAGTTCGAGGAAGAAATTCAACTGCCCACCGATTTCGGCCCGTTCCGCGTGCGGATGTATCGCTCGCTGATGGACGGGCATCACCATCTCGCGCTGATTCGCGGCCAGCCGTGGCTACAGGAAAATCCGCTGGTACGCGTCCACAGCGAGTGCCTCACCGGCGATGCGTTCGGCTCGCTCCGCTGCGACTGCGGCTCGCAACTTCGCAAGGCGCTCGAAATGATCGCCGGCGAAGATTCCGGCGTCCTGCTTTATCTGCGGCAGGAAGGCCGCGGCATCGGACTGGACCAGAAGATCCGCGCCTACGCGCTTCAGGAAACCGGCCTCGACACCGTCGAAGCCAACGAGCAACTCGGCTTTGAGGCGGACCTCCGCGACTACAGCGTTGCCGCGCAAATCCTGAAGGATCTGAACCTGCGCAGCATCCGGCTCGTCACGAACAATCCGAAGAAAGTCAGCGGGCTTGCCGACGACGGCATCAACATTGCCGCGCGCGTTCCGCTCGTCATGCCCGGCGGCGAGCACAGCGAACGCTATCTGCAAACGAAGAAGGCTAAGCTCGGACACATTCTGTAGAAAGGAAAACATGAAAACCATCAGCGGAACACTCGAAGCCAAGGGCCTGAAATTCGGCATCGTTGTCAGCCGGTTCAACGACATGTTCACGAAAAAACTGCTCGAAGGAGCGGTGGACTGTCTCGAACGTCACGGCGTGGACAGCCAGCACATCACCGTCGTCCGCGTCACCGGCGCGTTCGAAATTCCTTTCGCGCTCAAGCGGCTCGCCGCGCTGAAAAAGCACGACGCGATCATTGCGCTCGGCGTCGTAATCCAGGGCGCGACCGGCCACGCCGACATCATCACGCAAAACGTCGCCCGCGCCTGCGCGCAAATCGGCATGAGCGACGGCGTACCCGTCATCGACGGCGTCATCGGCGTGCAGAATCTCGAACAGGCGATGGAACGCAGCGGCTCGAAGCAGGGCAACCGCGGCTGGAACGCCGCCGAGGCGGCCATCGAAATGGCCAACGTCGCCCGCCAGCTTTCGTGAGGCGGAAACTTCCAATGATTGGAAATGGCGAACGCGTGAATTTCCAATCATTGGAAACATTGCAATCCGGCCGTACCGTCAGGTAAGGTGCGCCGCTTTTTGACAACCAAATGAGTACACGACACGAAGTTCGAATGTGGGCCGTCCAGCTTTTGTTTCAGCGCGATTTCAACCGCGAGGATCTGGCGCACGCGCTGGAAATCTTCTGGGCCGACAAGGACCGCAAGTGCAGCGAAAAGTTGCACACGTTTTGCGAGGAGCTCATCCGCGGTGTCGAAGCCAACAAGCCCGAACTCGACGCGCACCTCCAGCGCTTTGCCGACAACTGGGACCTGAAGCGCATGGGCGGCGTGGACCGGAATGTCATGCGCGTTGCCCTGTTTGAAATGCTGCACCGCCCGGACATCCCGCCGGTCGTCTCCATCAACGAAGCCATCGAGCTTGCGAAGGAACTCAGCTCCGAGGAATCCGGCAAGTTCGTCAACGGCATCCTCGACCG
>CAIVKH010000301.1 GCA_903906425.1 uncultured bacterium | reverse complement strand
GTCAACGGCATCCTCGACCGTATCCGCAAAGACCTCAAGCGTTCGCCGCGCGCGGCCGAAATCGTCAACGCGAACCTCCTCAAGAAGGAATGATGTCGTGGCATCGTGGTTGAGCGCACTGGCCCGGACGCGCGAGAAAATATCCGGCGCGATTTCGAAAGTTTTTTCCCTCGGCAAGAAACTCGACAACGCGACCGTCGAAGAACTCGAAACCGTACTGCTCCAGGCAGACGTTCCGTTGCGGATCGCCACCGACGTGATGGCGAAGCTCAACCGCGCATTCAAATCGTCGTCCGAAAAGCCGTCGGAAATTCTGCGCAAGATTTTGATCGAGGAATTCGGCGAGCAGGGCGGATTCAAATTCGGCGCGCCTGCTTCGGAATCGCTTCAGGTCATCCTCCTCGTCGGAATCAACGGGAGCGGCAAGACCACGACCGCGGCGAAGCTCGCGCACGATGCGAAGAAAGCCGGGCGCAAGCCTCTGCTCGGCGCGGCCGATACATTTCGCGCGGCCGGCTCGCACCAGCTTCAACTTTGGGCGCACCGCCTCGGCATCGATGTGGTCGGCGGCGCGACCGGCGCGGACGCCGCCGCGGTCGCGTTCGACTCGATCAAGGCTGCGCAATCGCGCGGGTGCGATGTGCTCGTGATTGATACCGCCGGCCGGATGCACACGAAGCTGCCGCTGATGACCGAACTGCAAAAGGTCGCCCGCGCCATCACGAAAAAGATTCCGTCCGCCCCGCACGAAACGTGGATCGTCCTCGATGCCTCGATGGGGCAGAATGCACTGAATCAGGTAAAACAATTTCACGAGGCCTCGCCGCTCACCGGCGTGGTCATCACCAAACTCGACGGCTCGGCGAAGGCCGGTTTCCTCTTCGCGATCAACCAGGACTTGAAACTGCCGATACGTTTTGTCGGCCTCGGCGAACAGGCCGACGACCTCGTGCCGTTCGGTGCCGACGAATTCGTGGATGCGCTGCTCGGCAACGAATCGAGCTACAAATCGTGAAAACCGACCGTGATTTCATGCTCCGCGCGATTGCGCTGGCGAAACGCGGCGAAGGAATGACCCGGCCGAATCCGCCGGTCGGCGCGGTCATCGCGAAAAATGGAAAAATTATCGGCGAGGGCTGGCACAAAAAAGCCGGCGGGCCTCACGCGGAAATCTTCGCGCTTCGCGATGCCGGCGAAGCCACGCGCGGCGCGACACTTTATGTCACGCTCGAACCTTGCAGCACGTTTGGCCGGACGCCGCCCTGCACCGACGCGATTCTGGCCGCCGGGATTTCGCGCGTCGTCTCCGCCTGCACCGATTCGAATCCGAACCACGCGGGCCGCGGTCTGAAGTTGCTGAAGAAGCGCGGCGTGAAAGTGGAACAGGGGACTTGTGCTGACGAGGCGAGGAAATTGATCGAGCCATTCGCGAAGTGGGTGACGAAGAAACGTCCATTCGTGACGCTGAAACTCGCGATGACGCTCGATGGAAAGATCGCCGATTCGAAAGGTTGCTCGCAGTGGATCACGGGCGAGGTATCGCGAAAACTTGTCCACGATTTGCGGCGGCGGGCCGATGCGATCCTAGTGGGCGTCGGCACGGTGAACGCCGACAACCCGTCGCTGCTGCCGCGGCCGGACAGGGGCCGCAAGCCGCGGCGTGTGATTGTGGACACGAGTGGCCGGGTGAATCCCGATGCGAAAGTCCTCTGCGATGACGCCGCGGACCGGACCTTCCTCGCGACCTGCAACGCCCATGCCTCGGCACTCGGCCACGTCATCCTGCTGCCGAAGAAATACGGCCGCGTATCGCTGCGGGCACTGATGCGGGAACTCGCGTCGCTGAACATCATGCATGTTCTCTGCGAAGGCGGCGGCGGACTCGCGGCGTCGCTCATCCGGGAAAGACTTGTTGATGAACTCTGGCTTTTCATCGCGCCGAAAATCATCGGCGGACGTAACGCGGTCCCGGCGGTTGGCGGCGAAGGCTGGCTGTTGAAAAAAGCGCCGGAATTTTCGGTTTGCGAAGTCGCGAGGGTAGGGGAGGATATTTTGGTCAAGGCGCGGCCGAGATAGAGGATTCAAAGTCATGTTCACCGGTATCATTCAGAAGACGGGAAAGATCGTTGAAATCCGGCGTAGCGGCGGATCGGGACGGCTCGTCATCGAGGCGTCGCCGTGGAAGTCGCCGCTGGTTCTGGGCGAGAGCATCGCGGTGAATGGTTGCTGTCTGACCGTTGCGGCGATGGACGGATCGCAGCTTAGCTTCGATGTGCTCGATGAAACATTCCGGAAGACTTCGCTCGGCGAAAAGCGCAGCGGGCAGAAGGTGAATCTGGAGCGCGCGCTCTGCGTCGGCGATTCGCTTGGCGGGCATTTTGTGACCGGCCACGTTGACGGAATCGGCGAAGTCCGCGAGATAAAACAGATCGGCCGCGACTGGTCGTTCCGAATCAACGCCTCGTCCGAACTTCTGCGTGGCATGGTTCCGAAAGGCTCGATCGCGCTGGACGGAATCAGTCTGACGATCGTCGAACTGACGGGCGAATATTTCAGCGTTCACATCATTCCGCACACAATTGAAGAGACCGCCCTCGGAGGGTTGAAGTCCGGTGCCACGGTGAATCTGGAAACGGACATGATCGGGAAATACGTGCAGCGATTCCTTCGGGGCGCGGATGCCGCGGGCCGTCTGACCTTGGAGAAACTCCGCGACGCCGGTTTCGCGTGAACCTCGGCCGCGATTTCATCCAAGAAGACCCGCGCCGGTTTCCGCGGACTCTGGGCGCGGGAAGTTCCAATCATTGGAAATCACGGCATCGCATTTTGCCAATCATTGGAAAAGACCGTCGCGCAAACTTCCAATCATTGGAATTCGCGATTCGTGGCGGGGGCGCGCGGCTGCGGGGAAATAAAAACCCCGGACGTCTCGCGACGCACCGGGGGCAGAAGATCATACCTGTCCGATGGACGGGCGATTATTTGGCGACTTCGATCTTCTCAAGCGTGACCCACTTCTTGCCGTCCTTTTCGGTGACGGTGCCTTCGGCGACGACTTTCTTGCTCTCCTCGCAGATTTGCTTGTGGAAAGTTTTCGCGACGTCGTTGGGTTCGCAGTACACGACGCCCGTGGCCGTCTTGATGGCCGTTCCGCATGTCGCGGATTCCTTCATCGAGCATTTCGTACACATGGCGTCGCCTTCGAGTTTCTCCGCCCACGCGGCGAGGCCGAGACCGCCAACGAGCATGCTGATCAGAACTAACTTTTTCATGGTTCACCTTTCCCAGTTGTTTTCCTGAACCGGCCGATCCGGTTCACGAGGCGAAACCTAATCTGCACCACCCGATTTTCAAGCGGGCCGGCGGTCAGGCGCGGCCGACGGAATGATAGGTGAAGCCCGCGGCGCGCACGGCGTCGGGTTCGAAGATGTTCCGGCCGTCAATGATGACAGGCACTTTCATCGCGGCCTTCAGCTTCGCGAGATCGAGCTGTTTGACCTCGGGCCATTCGGTGAGGATCAGGACCAGGTCGACGCCGGTGACGCATTCCATGATGTCCTTGTAATATTTCTGCTCCGGATACAGCTCGGCGAATTTTTCCGCGCCGATGGGATCCCAGAGCCGCAATTTTGCGCCGGCCTCGCGGAGTTGCGGAATGAAAAACAGCGAGGGCGCTTCGCGCACGTCGTCGGTGCCGGGCTTGAAGGCGAGGCCGAGCACCGCGATGTTTTTGTCCTGGATGACCCACAGCTCGTGCTGGATTTTTTGCAGCAGGTGTTCGCGCTGGGCCTTGTTGATGCGCTGGACTTCCTTCAGCAGTTCGAAATTGTAGCCGAGCCGGTCGGCGATGTGGACGAAGGCGTCAACGTCCTTCGGGAAGCACGAGCCGCCGTAGCCGACGCCGGCATACAGGAATTGCGCGCCGATGCGTTTGTCCAATCCCATTCCCTGCGCGACCTGTTTCACGTCCGCGCCGGCGAGTTCGCAGACGCGGCTCATGGCGTTGATGTAGGAAATCTTCATCGCGAGGAATGAATTCGACGCGTGCTTCGTCAGCTCCGCGCTGGCGATGTTCATTTCGAGAAGCTTGCAGCCGGACTTCTTGATGATCGGCGCATAAACCTGCCGCAGCAGCACCGCGGCGCGCTCGCTTTCGATGCCGATGACGATGCGGTCGGGGTTGTTCGCATCCTCCATCGCCGTGCCTTCCTTGAGGAATTCGGGATTCGACGCGACGTCGAACGGGATGTCGTCGCGCAGATATTTTGCCAGCGTGCGCTTGAGCTGCTCGCCGGTGTTCACCGGCACGGTGCTCTTCTCGACGAGCAGCCGGTAGCCGTCCATGTGCTGCGCGACGAGGCGGCCGACCTGCTCGACGTAGGACATGTTCGCCTCGCCGCGATAGCCGGGCGGCGTGCCCACCGCGATGAAAATCACCTCCGCGAATTTCGTGCCTTCCTCGATGGACGCGCTGAACGCCAGCCGGCCCGCGTCCACGCAGCGCTTCACGATTTCGGCCAGCCCGATCTCGTAGATCGGCATCTCGCCGCGCCGCAGCATCGCGACCTTCTTTTCATTGTTGTCCACGCAGAGGACGTTGTGTCCCCAATCCGCAAAGCATGCGCCTGTGACAAGACCGACATAACCGGTGCCGACGATCGTGATGTTCATTCAAATTCCTTTCATTCGCATCGAAAAACTAGACACTGCGCTTCGATAAAGCAATAAGCGGGCCATGAAGACCTGCATCGTCACCGGCGCAAGCGGCCTGCTCGGCCGCGAAGTCGTTCCGGCGCTGTCGAAGAAATGGAACGTCATCGGCCTCTCGCACACGCCGCGCGAAAATTGCCGCGCGATTGATTTGCGCGAGCGCGACCAGATCGCCGCGCTCGTCCGCGAAACAAAACCCGACGCCGTCGTCCACCTCGCCGCCTATCGCGAACCGGACTTCTGCGAAGACCATCCCGCCGAAGCGAAACGCCTCAACGTTGATCCCGTCCGGTTTTTCACGGAAACGCTGCCGGCGTCATCGCGGTTGCTTTTCGTCAGCACCGATTACGTCTTCGACGGCACGGTCCCGCCGTACACCGAGACCGGCGCGCGCAATCCGATCAGCGAATACGGCCGCAACAAATGCGCCGCCGAGGACATCCTCGCCGCCCTCGCCAGCGGCATCGCGCTTCGCGTCCCGCTGCTCATCGGCGCCGGGCCGACGTTCAAGGAATCCGGTTTCATCGCGCAGATGATCGAGGCCGTCGTTTCGGAATCGCCGCAGAAGCTCGACGACGTCCTCATCCGCTATCCCTGCTGGACACGCGATGTCGCCGGCGCGATTGCATTTCTCCTCGCCGGAAATCACGCCGGAACTTTTCATCTCAGCGACCCGCGCGGCGGAACGCGGTATTCGTGGACGGTCGAAGTCGCGAAGCACCTCGGCAAATCGCACGAACATCTCGCGCCGTCGAACGTCGTAATTCCGCGCAAAGCCGGCCGCCCGCGCGACAGCCACCTCGACGACACCAAACTCCGCGCCCTCGGC
>CAIVKH010000300.1 GCA_903906425.1 uncultured bacterium | reverse complement strand
GGTCTGCAGTTCAACACTGGCGTCACCGCGCCGCTCATCGGCGCGCTTTCCGGCGCATCCGCCGAAAGCATCGCCGGCGTGACGCTTTCAACCGGCAACAACAATTCGAACACGACGTATAGCGGCGCGTTGAGCGGCGCGGGCACGCTGGTGAAAATTGGCACGAATAATTTCACGCTGTCGGGCAGCAGCGTTCATTCGGGCGGAACGACGGTGAGCAATGGCGCGCTGACGCTCGCGGCGTCGGGAATTCTGAGCAACGGGTTCGTCACGGTTGCGCCCGCCGCTACGATGCAACTCAACGGCAACATCGCATCAGGCCCGGTGAACGTGAACGGACTGATGGTTGTCGGTGCCAGTGGCGGCGCGAGCAATTCTGTGGTGACTGTGGGTGCGGGCGGAACTTTGGATGTGACGGCCTTCGGCAGTTACCTGATTCCGGCGGGGCAGACGGTTCAAGGCAACGGGCTGGTCACCGGCAATGTGAAAACGATCAGCGCGCCCGCGGCGACGATCCTGCCCGGTTCATTCGGAACGCCCGGCACGCTGACATTCGCGAACGACGTGTTGCTGGATGCCGCGTACACAAATTATTTCGACCTGACCAACAGTCTGGCCATCGGTGGCGGCACGAATGACTGGCTCGTGGTGAACGGCGACCTCGCGGGGGCGGGCAGCGTGATCTGCATCAATCCGCTGTGGCCGCTGGTGAGCGGGAGCTACCGGCTGATCAATTACGCCGGCTCGGAGCTGAGCAGCTTTTCGAACGTGGTTCTCGGCGCGACCTCGCGCGACACGTGGACGCTCGATGACGCCGGCACGGGGCAAGTGAGCCTGATCGTCTCCGCCGGAACCAATCTGGCGCTGCGCTGGAGCGCGAACGCGTCGGCAGACTGGGATCAGGGTTTCACAAACTGGACCGTCATCGCGGACGGAACCACCGACCGCTTTTTCGACGTGGATTCCGTTTCGTTCGACGACAGCGGGGCGGCGTCGAACATCGTGACGCTGACCGGCATCGCAAAGCCGGCATTCATCAGCGTGAATTCTTCGAGCAACTACACGATCCTCGGCACGGGAAGAATCAGCGACGGCTTCGGCTTCCACGCGCCGATCACGAAAGACGGCCCGGGCGCGCTGGCCATCGGCACGACGAACGATTTCAGCGGCGGCATTGTCGTGAGCAACGGAACGCTTGTGGCCGGAAACGCCGGCGCATTCGGCGTCGGGTCCGTCACGCTGATGGGCGGCACGACGCTGGCTGCGTCACCGGCGTTTCCAATCATTGGAAGTTTCGTTGCCAATCAAATTCCAATCATTGGAAGTTCCGTGACGCTGGACGATGGCGGCGTGGTTCTGCCGCTGAGCGGCGTCATCAGCGGAAACGCGTCGGTGCGGAAGACCGGGGCGGGCACGGTGGTGCTTGCGAATGCGAACACGTTTTCAAACGGACTGACGGTTTCCATGGGCACGGTTGTTGCAACGAACAACCCGATGGCGCTGGGGCCGGGCGCGGTCACGTTGGGCGATAATCTGACCGGCACGGGCGATGCGGCCGTCGGGATTGCGTCGGGTCTCCACATCACGAACAACATCATCGTCAGCGCGAATGGAACCGGCACCGCTTCGCTGCAGGCGTTGCCCGGCACGGTCTATCCGGAACTGGACGGGGCGATCACGCTGAACAGGGATCTGCGGGTCGTTTCGTCGAACACGGCGACGGTCAACGCGAGCGATCAGTGGGGATTTGTGCTCGGCGGCAACATCACGGGAACGGGCGGTGTGACCGTCACCGGCGGTGGCCTGATGGTGCAGTACTTTGGCAACACGACGATCAAGAGCTATTCGGGCGACACGATCATCACGGGCAATTCGAAGCTCTCGATCTACAGCGGCAACTCGAACGTCGCGCCGTTCAATTCGACCGTGCAGGTTGATCCCGGCAGCACGCTGATCGAGGACGGCAATACCCACGTCTTTGGCGGGCTGCGCGGCGGCGGCGTCTTCACGAACAATACGACGTGGAATATCGCGAACATCTCCGTCGGCAATAACAATTCAAGCAACACATTCTCCGGCGCGATCACCGGCCCGATGAATCTCACGAAGCTCGGGACGAACATCTGGACGCTGGCCGGCGTCAACAATTACACGGGCAGCACGACAATCGCCGCCGGCACGCTGGCGCTCGGCCCCGGCGGCTCGCTCACGCGCACGCCTTCGATCACGCTCGCCACGGGCACAACGTTCGACGTCTCCGGCATCGGAAATTATGCGTTCGTGACCGCGCACGTCTTCCAGGGTTTCGGCTCCGTGACCGGCGGAATCACGACCGTGGCGGGTTCAAAAATCATTCCCGGCGTCATCGGCACGGCCGCGACGCTTCCGTTCGGAAACGATCTTTCGGAAAATGCCGGCACGACGAACTACTTTGACATCGCGGGCGGGGCGGCCAGCGACTTGATCCCCGTTGGAGGCAATCTTGAGCCGTCGAACGCGGTCATTGCCTTGAACGTCATCGGCGCGCTGACGAACGGGACCTACACGCTGCTGACCTACGGCGGCGCGAAGAATTCGACATTCAATCCGGCGCTCCTCACATCAGCCGGCAGCATTTCCAACGTCACGGGCCGGCAGACTTATGCGATCAGCGAGTCGACCTCCGGCCTGGTCAACCTCGTCGTCGGCGGAACGAATCTGGCGCTGCGCTGGAATCCAGCGGTTTCGACCAACTGGGACTTCGCCGGTGCCAACTGGCAGGACACCACAACGCTGACGAATACGACATTCCTCCAGCAGGACGCCGTGCTGTTCGATGACATCGGCGCGGTCACCAACGGAATCGTGCTGACGACGAATATCGCGCCGCAAAGCGTCTCCGTGAATTCGGCCTCCAATTACACGATCAGTGGAAACGGCAAGATCACCGGCTACACCGGCCTCAACAAGGATGGCACGGGCAAACTCGATCTTGGTGGAACAGGCAACGATTTCACCGGGCCGGTCACGATCACCAACGGCGTCCTCAAGGCGCTGACGGTCTCCGCACTCGGCGCGACAAACGGCACGACGACGATCAACGGCAGCGGAACACTGGATGTCAACGCGCTGAACCTCGGCCAGGAACGCGTGATCGTCAGCGGCACGGGCGTCGGCGGCAACGGGGCGATTATCAACTCCGGCGCCGACCAGACCCTCGCGCTGCAGTATGTTGAGATGTCGGGCGACGCCACCTTCGGCGGCACGGGCCGCTTCGATATACGTGCCGGCGTGAATCCGTATTTTTCGATGAATGGTTACACGCTCACCAAGTCCGGCACGAATGTGTTCGCCCTCGTCGGCACGACCACGACCAACGCGGGGAACATTCTGGTCAATTCAGGCACGCTCGGACTTCACACATCAGCGACGCTCGTATCGGGGCCGGGCAGCATCTTCGTGAATCCGCTGGGCACGCTGGACTTCAACGTCAGCCCGACCGTGAACGTGGCGGTCGTGCTCAACGGCGGAACGGTGAGTTGCTCGGCGGCCGGAAATGTCGGCGCGCCGTTCGTCATCAACACGAACAGCACGTTCAATCTGGCCAATACGCTCAACATCACGAACGTCATTTCAGGAGCGGCCGGGCTTGTAAAATCCGGCGCTTCGACGCTGAATCTGACGGGAGAAAACACGTATTCCGGTGGAACGGTCGTCGTCGCGGGAGCCTTGCAGGTGGGCAACAACACGGCATCAGGCAGCATCATTGGAACCATCTCGAACTATTCCGCGATCTATTTCTACCGGACGAATGCGTTCACGCTGAACAGCCCCATTATTGGCAGCGGCCAGACGTATCTCCGCACTGCGGGTGGAGTCACGGTGGATGGCGCATCGCCCATCGCCCTCACAAATGTTGCGAACAGCAGCGTGAGCATCAATGTCGGCCAGGATAACTATGGAAAACTGATCGTCACGACGGGCGCGCAGATATTTGCCAGCGGCGTCGTCGGCTTGGGAAATCCAGCCAACATTTCAGGCGACGTTGTTCAGAACGGCGGCAACTTCCAGATTTGCGGCAACCTGCGCGTCGGCCACTGGGCCACGGAAACGAGCACCTACACGATGAACGGCGGAACACTGATCATCACCAATGAGTGCGCCACGAATGTCTATTCCACGACCGGCGGTATTGAACCGCCCGGCGGCCTCTATCTCGGCATTGACGGAACAGGCAACTTCAACATGAACGGCGGCACCGTGAGCTGTGCCGGACTTGTTACCGACAATCGCGCCGACACGACTGGGATCGACACCTTCGCCATGGTGGGCGGCCAGATCAACATCGGCAAGTGGGGCATCCAGGGCAACGCCTCCTCGCTCATCCTGCTCGGTGGCGGGACCGTTTCGGCCTACACGAATTGGACCGGCTCGCGGCCGATGACCATGACGGGATCGAATGGCTACACGATCGTTGATTCCTCCATCTGGACGATCACGCTGAACAATACGCTGAGCGGAACCGGCGGATTGAGCAAGACCGGCAGCGGCGTGCTCTCGCTCACGGCGGCCGACACGTACAGTGGCGGCACGGTGATCAATCAGGGAAGCGTTCTTCTTTCCGGCGGCGGTTCCCTGGCCAACAACGCCGCCGCACCGATCACCGTGAATAGCGGCGGAGCGCTCGTCTTCGGCCGCAACGACACGTTTGGCGTCCACTCGGCCACGGTGGTTGTGCCGATCACGATCAACGCGGGCGGTGTGGTGAGCAACAATGGGGCGTGGTTCAGCTCGCTCGGCCCCGTCACGCTCAATGGCGGCACGCTGGCCGCGATGGGCGGTGCGAACACGAACTTTCAGGCATGGGCTTTGAAGGGACTGGTCACGGCGGTTGCGGGAAGCAGCTCGCTGATTTCCTCGACGGGTTCGAATTCCGGAATCGCGCTGGGCGAGGCCGCCGTCACCGGGGCGACCTTCTTCGTGGATGCCGCGGCATCGCTCAACATTGCCGCGAATCTGTACGATGGCCGCAACACGGCAAGCTCGGCCTTCCAAGGCAGCCCGCTGACCAAGTCGGGCAGCGGAACGCTCATCCTGTCCGGGTCGAACACCTACAGCGCCTCCACGACGATCAGCAACGGCACGCTGCTGGTCAACGGCCTGATCAGCACGGGCGCGGTCTATGTGGCCCCCTTGGGGACGCTGGGCGGCACGGGTCTCGTCAGGGGTGCGGTCGCATCTGACGGCACCGTCGCGCCCGGCGCGAGCGCCGGAATCCTGACACTCGCGAGCACGTACACACAAACGGTCAATGGCGTGCTTGCCATCGAAATTGGCGGCACAACGCAGGGCACAACCTATGACGCCCTTGTCATCAGCAACACCGCCAGTCTTGCCGGCACGCTGAACGTCGCCCTCACCAACAGCTACGCGCCGGCCCTCGGCGACAGGTTCATCGTCCTGCAAGCCTCATCGCTGGGCGGCACGAAATTCGGCGCGACGATTCTTCCGCCGCTGCCGACGAATCAGGCGTGGGCCGTGACCTACAGCTCGAGCCAGGTCGTCCTGAGCGTCGCCTCTCCCGCCGTGCTGGGCGTTTTCCCCGCCAGCATGTACGACTTCGGCACCGTCCTCACCGGCAGCACCGCCATCACCAGCTTCATCGTCACGAATTCCGGTGGCGTCGCACTGACCGGCACCGCGAGCGTCGCCGGCGCGCCGTTCTCGATCTACAGCGGCAGCGCCTATTCGGTTGCGCCCGCATCCATCACGAACATCGTCATCGGCTTCACGCCCATGACCGGCAATGCCTTCACCGACGCCGTCGTATTCGCCAGCAATGGCGGCACCGCCACCAACATCATCACCGGCCGCGGCCAGCTCACCGGCTATGACCTCTGGGCCGCCGGCGTCACCAACGGCAAGACCGCCTATAACCAGAGCGCCACCGGCGACGGCTACGCGAACCTGCTCAAATACGCCACCGGCTCCAGCCCCAGCAACTCCGACACCCTCGCACAGATGAACTCCGCGCAGACCAACGGCCTCTTCGCGCTCAAGTTCAACCGCAACACCAGCGCCACCGACGTCACCATCTATGTCGAAGGCGCCTACATCTCGACCAATGACGCCACATGGAACGGCATTGCGACAAACATCAACGGCTCGTGGGGCACCGCGGCGAACGTCAGCGAGAACACCAACATCGTGCCCGCCGCCGATGTCGTCTGGGACACCGACGCGACCGCGACCAACCGCTTCCTCCGCCTGCGCGTCACCCGGCCGTGATGAAGAATGGGGCATTGGGTGAACGGGGCAATGGGATTTCCCAACACCCCGCTTCCCCATCCACCCATTCTTCCAATCATTGGAAACCATCGCTCCCGCAAACTTCCAATCATTGGAAAGAACCTTTTCATGCGCCTCACGGGCCGAGCTTCATCCTCAGAAATTGCAGCGGCAGATTCGTCGGGGCCGCGTACAGCCAGGTGAAGTTTGTACCCGGCGGATTTGTGGTGAACAGCGTGTCCCATTGAACCAGGTTCGTCGAAACCGAGAACGTGTAGATAAGCCCGTTGGTACCGTTGATCGTCCACAGAACCGTTCCGTTGATCTGCGACGATGCCGTGAACGCCGGTGCATTCGTGAGCAAGACCACATCGAACATGCTGGATAGACCGATCACTCCGGCGCTGTTCGTCGCGAGGAGGTGGACATTGGAGACGACCTGAGCGATGGCGAAGGGACCGCTGCCTTGGCCCGCATTGAGCGTCGCGTTGTCCGGTGTGACAGCGACGGGCACGGCGTCAATCCACGGCAATGTGAGACCAACGTTTGTCACGCCAAGGCTTGTCGCGTCACTATTGTCAGTGTTGTGTCGCCATGCCCAGTCGGATGCGGAATTGTTGTCATTGGTTCCGATGCGCTGCCACGAATCAACCGTACCGCTGGGCGCGCGCGTAACCAACGGTGGGCCTACGACCGTGGAAACATCGTCGTGCGTCAATTTCTCATCGAAACGGCGCGGAAGATCAAACAGGAACCCGGCGCGATGCCGGAAAGCATGAATCGGAAAGATCGGGAAGATTTCTTCCGGTTTGCGCTCTCGTGCGAATCTGTTGGGCGCATTGAAGCCGCGTCAAGGCTCGCGCCCAGTCTCGGATTGTCACGCCCGCTGGCGCAATTCGATTCCGACAGGTTGTTGTTCAACGTCAGCAATGGCACGCTCGATCTTCGTACCGGCGAATTGCGACCGCACCGGCGCGATGATTTCATCACGAAATTCTCGCCAGTCCATTACGATGCGAACGCACAGGATGAAGTCTTTCGTCGTTTCATGCAACATGCTACCGGCGACGACATCGAACTCGAAACGTATTTGCAAAGGGCCGCAGGCTATACGCTGAGCGGGACAATCGGAGAGAAGTGTCTCTTCATCGTATATTCTATAGACACAGACACGGGCAAAACGTGCTTCGTGACCGCGCTGCAAGCCGTGATGGGTGAGAATACGGCATGACCATCAGTTTCGATTTGCTGCTGGAATCGGAACGCGGGGCAAAGCCTGAATATGACGTTGCCAAGTTATGCGGTATCCGTCTCGCCGTCGCTGCCGAATCGAAATCGGGCAGAAAATTTTCCGCCGATCTGGTCAAGCAACTCACCGGCGGCGACAGGATACGTGGCCGCGAAATCAAACAATCTTCCATCGAATTCCTGCCGACTCACAAACTGTGGCTTTATACCAATCACGCGCCCATGCTTGCCGATGGTGGCGACGAAGCAACCTGGAACCGGCTGCGCCGCGTTCCTTTCAACAACCAGGTGCCGCGTTCCGAGCGTGACCCCAGAATTCTCGCCGCGCTTGAAAATCCAGAATCACCTACGGCCCGCGCCTTCCTGGCATGGGCCGTACGCGGCGCGCTGGCATGGCAAGCGCAAGGTCTGGGAACAAGCCGGGCCGTCGAAGCATCTACAGCGGCATACCAGGAAGAAACCGACCCGTTGGCCGATTTCATCGAAGATCGTTGCATCGTGGAACCGGCGGCAAGTGTATCAGCGGCGGCTTTGCGTCAGGCATACGACGAATGGGCGCGCACAAATGGCATTCGTTTCACGCTATCCAAACGAAACTTAGCATCTTGCATCCGCAAACATGGCGCGGTTGAACACCGTGGAACCGGCGGAATCCGTGGCTGGAAAGGCATCGGAGTGACAATAGTGACATGAAAACAGCCTTTTTCAGGAAGATTTCTATAGAAATCATCTTCAGGAAAAGTATCCCCAAAACAACGTCACTTCTCTGAAAGGCGGTGTCAACCGCCGGATTATGTTTTCTCGCATTTTTCTTTCGTCACCTTCTGCGCGACGGCGCGGCGGAGAGCCATCCAGCTCGCAGCCGCGACCCCGCGTATCCATCGATTCCGTCAGCCTCATGC
>CAIVKH010000299.1 GCA_903906425.1 uncultured bacterium | reverse complement strand
TCGACCAGACCGTGGTGCTCGCCGATTTCAAAACCAAACGACACTACCCGGCGATCCTGCGCCGCATCGGCTGCCGGGACGCGCAAACCGGAAAACGATTCGTTTTTCTGACCAACAATTTCAGCCAGCCTGCCCCCGCCATGGCGCAACTCTACAAGTCGCGGTGGCAGATCGAACTGTTTTTCAAATGGATCAAACAGCATCTGCGCATCAAGGCGTTCTACGGCACGTCGGAAAACGCCGTGAAGATCCAGGTGTGGGTGGCCATCAGCGTCTATGTGCTGGCGGCCCTGCTCAAAAAGAAGCTGGCCCTGCCTCAGAGCCTCTACACCATCTTACAGATTTTGAGCGCCACGCTTTTTGAGAATCAGCCCATTTCACGGGCCTTTGCGCGATGCTCCGACGAAACGGAAAATCCCGGCACGCAGAATCAGCTTTGTTTCCAGGGGTTTTTAACCGGACAGTAGTGGTATAGCGGAGTCTTCCAATGATTGGAAACCGTGAAATCGGCGGCGTTACCGGTGAAACAATTCGGACTGATTCAGTTCAAATGACGTCTTGAAATACGCGGGGAAAAGTGGCCCGGGCATCGTCACCGAGGGGTGACTCCTCGCGCATCTGGCACGCACTGCGGACGGCGTTTTTGTCACGTTTCGCATTGTCGAACGGGCGCAGACATCGAGGTTCGTGAACCTCGCGGCCACATTCGCACCAAGCCTTGGTATTTGCCGCGGCGGTCTGACCGACGGGTGCGGACAACGATTCAACGAAGCGTGTCGGGAGCGGCGTGTTCAGTTCGTGGTTCAAACTCGGGTCGCGTTGTCGCAATTACGATCGTGTTCAGTGTTCATTGTAGGCCAACGCATCAAAGAACACTTCTGTTCTGCCATGCAATCGATTCACGGCAACGACAGAAATACTGCCGACACTGGACGAATAGCAGTAACATCGCTGCATTTACCACGGATGAAACCATACGCACCTGCTGGAAACAGGCGGAACTTTGGCAAAGCGGTCAGTCTATTGTACGAGGGTCAATAATGATCGGGGCTCAGCGTAAGTTGTCACGTGCTGCTTTTCCCTAACACAGGGCTTTTATTGAATCACACTGGCTTCTGTTTTCGCGATCTCGCGGTTGACGAAATCGTCGGTCAGGAGCCAGTCCTGATAAAGGCCTTCAAGCTGCTTCAAGTACCATTCGACTGATTGCCTGGTCAGCGTGCGCTTGATGTCCTTCGGGCGATCTTCGTCGCGGATCGGCGGGCGGATACGGTCGGCGGGCGGTTGGTAGGAGGAATCGAAGACGAGCACGGGCAGGGTTTCCGTAGTCATCAAATGCCGCCAGAGGAATGCCTGCATCTTGTCTTCGGACGGCACGATTTCATGCACGATTTCTTTGTCCCCGTTAGTCGCCGTACCTACGACGGTGAGGTTGACAGGCTTTTCTGTCACCGCCAGCGTGGTCTTCAGCGTCAAGTCAACGGTCTCTTGTTTGGCTTGCAGCGTGGCACCGGGCGATTCGAACCCTAGCGGAAGATCTTTGAAGCTAAGTTTGATCGGCCCGTCGAATCCGTCTTTTCGCATGGCGAAGATAGTCACGTTCGCGGCCCCCTTGGCGGGCATAATGATCCGGGATGGGATCAAACGCAGCACGAAATCAGGTTGCGGCGCGCTGAGTCGGAGCCGGTAGGCATAATCTTTTCCTGCGTGTCGTCGCGTGTCGCCGAGGTGAATGTAGTACTTTCCATCGGCGGGCAATTTGACCATGAGATAGGAATCGGCGTGGTCGGTGTTCATCCCCGATGCCGCGTCGAAATGATCGTCGTTCAGCGCGATGATCGCGCCATTCGTCGTGGTGACTTTGATGAATGAATCCAGCGGTGAACCCAGTCGGCGCGCAGTCACTTCCGCGACGATCGTTTCATTGGATTTTCCTTCTACTTCATAAATGTTCCACTCGCCCGGGCGTTCCACCCGCCCGTTGATGATGATCGGAAGCGTTACTTTCTGTGCTTTCGACAGCTCATTGATCTGGCCGTTCTTCATGCATTCAGGCAGCGTGTCCAAGGCGAACGGAACATAGTTGGACAAGAATTTCCAGTTGCTGGCAGCAAGTAGATGCGTTCCTGATTTTGCGTCTTTGGGGGGCGGCGCGAGCGAGGTCTTTTCCAGATTCCAGCCGTCGATTTCAATCTTCACCGGCTCGCCTACGCGGCCACCCAACGGGAAGATGCTGGTCACAAAGGGCAACTCGCCGATGGTAATGCGATACACGAAACTCTCCCGCCCGCGAAACAGCGCCTCGTTGATATACAGCAGATATTCGCCGTCATCGGGGATCTCGAAATAGATGAGCGGGTCGGGATTGGACCGGTAATCATCGTTGTAAGCCAGCTCCTTGCCGCTGGCGTCGCGAACTCGGATCACCGCCTGGAACCAGCCGGGAACTGCGTCGGGAACGTAGGGTCCCAACTCGCGCGCCCTGGCGGAAATGACCAGACGCTGTCCCTTGCTCGCCTGAAAACGATACCGGTTCATTTCGCCCGCCGCGATCTGCCCGTTCATTGTGCATGGAATCGTGATGCGAATCTCTTCTTCTTCCTTCGGCCTTTTGCGCTGCGCCTGCGCCTCCTTGCCGAGAGTGGGAAGCTGCATCATCTTCATCGGCTTGCGCGCAACCTCCGGCACCTGGCCCACGAAGAACGGCAGCGGATTCGAAATGCCTTTCTTCGTGATAACCCTGATCTCCCGCCGCCCCGGTTTCGCGTCCGGCGCAATCGTGACCTCGGCAAAGACCAGTTCCGACTGCGAACGAACCGCCGGCGTACGGTCATCCTCGGCAAAAATCTTCTGAATCCGTTCGATCAGCTTCGCCTTGCCCACTTCCTTCTCAGATTTCGGCGCATCACTCTTCGGTGCCTCGCCGCCAATCCTGATCGCCTTATCCAACTTAGCCGCGCATTTGATGCACACCTTTGCATCAATTTCATTCGCCGTCCCGCAAATCGGACAAATCAGGTAAGGCGTCGCGTTAGGCCCCGAATCCGGCCCGATCGCTTCAGGAAATTCGAACGAAGCCATCTTCGAAGCCATCTCATCGCTGATCGTCGTTTCCTTCTTCTGCAACTCGCTAAGCTGCCGGCTAAGAAACCCCATCTCTTCGTTGTTCAGCACCCGGTAATAATCAACCAGCCTGACGGAAACTCCCTCTCCGCTAACAACCAGATCAGAAGCGAAGTTAAGCCCCTGTCCGCCCAACCGGATCGGGAAAGTACTGCCCTGCTGGCCGCCGGCGGGATAGACGAACCCGATGTACTGGTTCTGCGCCCACGTTGACGATGCCGCCGACACAAGGATTGCCAGCACCAGGATGATAACTTTGTTGAATCTATTCATAAGAGTAACTCTGACTATAGCTGCGACGTTAAGTTCCAATCATTGGAAAAGCAGGTGAACCAAACTTCCAATGATTGGAGAAGAAGGTGGCCCGCGCGCGGGTCATATTTTGATGAGGATGTCGGATAAACCAATGCATTTTCACTTCTGCTCCCTCACTGCCAATGAAAGCATGGCATAGACAATCTTCGGTTTGGGAGCATCGTCAGCAATGTCGAGTAGATGTCCCTCGCGATCACATGCGAAGCTCCATCCCTGTCCTGGCCATTTCTCGCGGAGATTGTCAGCCGTCCAATTGGCACCGATTACCGCGAAGTGATTCGTTCTTACAAAGCGGTTGGGAAAAACGGTGCGAAACCAGTTTTCGGTATTTAGACCATACCAACCGATCGAATAAAGCACGATGTCTGCGTGCAGCTTTGCAAGTTCAGTCGCAAGCACGTGAACGTCGTAACAGATCATAAGACCAAGGCGGCCATATTCACTATCAACGACCTGCACGGGAATATCACCTGCGGTAGCCCATGTTCCGTCGCCAGGCGGCCAAAGATTCTTCTTCCGATGATGAGCCACGATTTCTCCACGATGATTCAACAAGACTTGTGCATTATAGAATTGTCCATCGCTGACTTCCACGAGGCTGACAATAAGATACAAAGCCCGATTA
>CAIVKH010000298.1 GCA_903906425.1 uncultured bacterium | reverse complement strand
GCCCAGTGCATCTTGTTCTGAACTGTCGCAAAAAACTGCTGCGATATCTCCGTGTCAGGCGAGTAGTCCACGCTCGTGGCATAAATATCCAGCACCTTCTGATAGAAACGCCGTTCCGAGGATCGGATGTCCCGGATGCGTTCCAATTGCTCGTCAAAATAATCCTTCTGGCCCTTGCCCGGCGGATTCTTCAGCCGCTCATCATCCATCGTGAAACCCTTCACGATATATTCCCGCAACCGCTGCGTGGCCCAGATGCGGAACTGCGTGCCGCGATGCGAATTGACCCGGTAGCCAACGGAAATGATCACGTCCAGGTTGTAATAGATCGTCTGGTAAATTTTTCCGTCAGCGGCAGTTTGTGCATAATTTGCACATACTGCCGATTCCACCAGTTCGCCTTCCTCGAAAATATTGCGGATGTGCTTGGTGATGACCGAACGTTCCCGCTGGAACAATTCCGCCATCTGCGCCTGCGTGAGCCAGACCGTTTCACCTTGCATCCGCACTTGCAGCCGCGTGCGGCCATCTTCCGTCTGGTAGAGAATCAACTCCCCGCCGGACGGCGCGGGAACTGGGGAAGCCTGCTCGTTCATGTCGTAACTCCTTTATTGCGTGTGCATAGTTTCATGCCAAGCGACGCGCCCCAGCCCGGCGCACCTTCACGCCACCCCAGCGCGCCGCCGCAACCACCGCGGCGCGACATGGCATCCAGAATCATCTGCTCGACGGTGTTGGATTCGGTGAAGCTCATGGCGTATGCCCCGTGAAATGGTTGTTGAGGAATGCGGTCCGCAGCGTGAGCAATGATTCAGCGTGCCGACTTGCGGCATCGACGGCGGAGCCGACTGAGGCCAATCGCTCAAGAAACACCTGCTGCACCTGAATCGAAGGGAGTGGAATACGAAGGCCACGGATGCCTTGCGTATTCAAGTTGTAATTTCCGGCGCTCGACTTGACTTGTTTTCGAATTTCCTTCTTCACTCGCTCGCTCTCAAGCATCTCGTGCAGGAAGCGCGGCATAAGCATTTCTTGTTTCGGTCGCAGCCGAATCAAGTAACTAGCAAAAAGGCACTCTTTGTACTTGGACACTTCATGGACAGCAGTCCTACCAACATATTCGGGATTTCCGTTCGTTCGCACAATGAGCACATCGCCGTCTTTAAGCCGGTATTTCGTAAATTCCTCGGTCGGTTCCAGCCAGACCAGGTCGGCATAATCGACTTTTCCCCCAATCACGTTTGGTATGCGCAACAGCGGCAAAAGTCCGGAAGCAGGCTGCAAGATTGCCTTGCTGGACGAGCCATATTGAACTTCATCGAGACAATCTCCAAGCGACACCAATTTCGATTCGTATTGAGCGATAAACTCCGTAACAACTGCGCGGCGCATTTCACCAGCCGCATGCGAGGTTCCCTGCCAGCATTGAATGTTCGCATCCACCGCCCAGAGGATTTCGGCGATGCGGCGCTGCTGGTCGAGCGGCGGGAGGATGAACGGCTCGTGCTTGAGCGTGGTCCAGTTGATCGTCGGCGAAAGCGAGCCGACAGAAATCTCCACAGCGCGCTTCATGAACCGGTCACTCATCATCAGAAACGGCAGAAACTCAGGCAGTACCAGCTTCGGCTTCGCCCGAGTCACCATCGCGTGCGCCGAACAAATTCCATCGAACTCCGCTACCGCCAGCTTCCGCTGATACGCCCGCCGCCGCCCGAAAATGATATCACCCTTCCGAAACCGCAGCTTCGTCCCGATCACATCACTGCCCTTGCCCCACCGCCGGACATGCAGACACCCCGAATCCAGATCATCCAGCCCGACATAAATCTCATCCGCCGCCGAGCTCGGCTCCACCCGCTCATTCACACTCACCGCAAACTCCCCAAACGCCATCGTCCTCCACCCCGTGCGATCAAACAACGGCAGCTTCGCCCAGTCCGAGTTCGGCCTAAAGTTCTTCAATGATGACAGAGTTGCAGTCATTTCATATCAACTTGCTTGAGGTAGCTGTCCAGCGACAGAACTTGGTCATCGAACCCAGCCGCCTTCGCAGCCTCGACGATTTCCCCATCATCCGTGACCATATAGACGGGCACTCCCTCAATGGTTCCATTCCCAATCGAAAAGGAAATCATGCTGTCCCAAACGAAATTCCAGCGCTTATGCTTGGGATTAGCAAGATTCGCGGGCCGGGGAGTTGCTAGCTTCTCCAGCATGGCGCACATCAATCGAAAGGGCACCGGAAACAGTTTGCGCACAAGGTCAACTTTAGCCTTCACCTGTTCGATAGTGAGATTGGTGATGCCCACTTCGGCAGCGTTGCTAATCACAATGTAATTCGCCCAAGCATCAAAAAACGCACTGCTCGCAAAATGAGTACGAACTCTTTTCAGTGCCTCGCTATCGTTGCTTCCCCCAAATACTTTCTTTGCGATGCCTGGCGAGAACCGGTCAAGGACATCTTCCATCCCCTTGAGCCATTCCTTTTCTTTTGCCGCCATACCACGGGCTAAATTTTGGATATTGTCTTGCACTTTAGGATCGGAGATGTCAGGCGCATGGTTCACGATATGACTTACATGGCTGCCAAGATTTTGGAGACCTTGCAGGTATCCGGGCGGTGATATTCCGAACAATTGTTGGCAGACCGTGGAATGCGCGTCGCCAATCAGGCATATTCCGCCACTAGGCTGATCACGGGAGGCGGTATGAACGCCAAGTGCAACCAATGCATTGAGGCAATGCTTGTAAGCAGGATCTGCTACATCAACCAAGTGCGCAAATAATTCCCATACGACAATCGGATGTGCTAGAGCACAACATCCAATTTTGTCTTCAGTGTGGCACAATAGACGAGTCTTAGTGCGCACCTCCTCTAAGCCCAATCCGAACGTCATCACACGATATGCATTAGTATCAAAGATGAAGACCTTCTTGATATGACTGCCGAGCTTCATAACCGCTGATGTCTCCGGATCACATTTGTCTCACTTGCCATAGACTCCGGCTCCATCGGCTGATTCACATTCAACCCGAGCGCCCCGCCGGTTCCGCTGGAATTTCCACGCGCTGTCTCACCTCAACCGGCACTTGCGCCTCAACCGCGACGCGAATCGGCTGATAGACGCGGACATCTTCGTTCACCGCCTCGAAGGATACCGCTAGCGCGTACTTCGCTTTCGTTTCCGGTGACGGGTCCCAGCCCGGATGGCCGACCAC
Source organism: uncultured bacterium (assembly GCA_903906425.1). Taxonomy (GTDB): domain Bacteria; phylum Verrucomicrobiota; class Kiritimatiellia; order CAIVKH01; family CAIVKH01; genus CAIVKH01. The sequence continues at coordinate 7,513 of CAIVKH010000298.1, read as the reverse complement.
TGCGATACAGAAATCGGGCGGCAACTCGTGCGACCGGATATAGCACCAATCTTTCTGAAGCGCACTATTCTGTCGGCTCATGCCCTCAATCTGACCGTGATCAACATGGTCGCGAATCATCCAGTCAAAAATCACGTCCCCATCTCGAACTCCATCGTCGCCATCCTTGAAAATTCGGTTTCGGAATGATCTGAAAGATTCGCCGCGTTTACTCACATCCCAGTCGAGTTTGGCAGCCAAGTAGCCGGCAATGCGGCGACGTGTACGACGCGGCAATGCGGAAAATGAGAGCGTCACATCAATTCGGATCAAGAAATTCTCTTCTGGTCGCCGCAACTCATCGGGCACAGGAATGTGATAAATATGCGCCTCACGCGCCGGAATCTGTTGAACGCCGGACGTGATAAGCGTCACGCGGAATTCCGTGTTCTTCGTCGCCCGCTCTAAGTCTGGTATTCCATATCCGATGCGACGGAGTACCGACAACTTCTCATCCGCTTCCTCAGCCCATTGTGGCCATCGGGCTGAATTTGCGATCAATGCACGGTACAGCAGACATGGCTCATTCGGAAGCTCATTGGCCAGAACCGCAGCCAAGTGGCTGACCCTTGGGGCCGCAAACGAAGTCCCTACATCGTCCTTGGAAGTTGCCCCCGGACTGTGCATCGTCGAACGTACAAGTTCCGTTGCAACGGCGCTGGATTGCATTGCCGTGACGGGTGCCACGCCATCAACAATGCAATCCCCGCCAAATTCAACGACATCAGGCTTTATGCTGCTCCAAATTCCCGCGCCGGAGGGCGAGAACGCCGATGGATGTTTTTCTTGCGCGATTGAAGCTCGCTGCCCCTGATTCCAGAAGGTGTGAGCCACCGAGCCTACGGTAAGTGCGGCTAGACTCTGTGCCGGATTACGAATACGACAACCATCTTCCAACTGATATTCGGGATAGTTCTTGCCATCGCGGAGGTAGGAGGTAATTGTGTTCGATGAGATATTTCCGGCGCTTTGAATAATAAGGACATCTAACTCATGCGACAATTTATCAATCGCTGCGGCCCATGTTGACATGTGGACAGTTCGATAGGGCACAGTGCTGTTTATGGAGTGATTGAAGATCCTGGCGCGCTTCTCACGACCCGCATCTGAAAAATGCCTGACCGCTTGATCCACATAGAGCGCTGGCATGACATTATCTGGCACTTTGTTTTGCGCATTCAGGACCCGTGCGTTGTGTATCCAGCATGGCAATTGGACCACATCTCCGGCAACGGGCAGATCTCTGGGATACAAAACAGCGCCAGCCACACGAGTGCCATGCCCGTTCGGAGCGAAGTAGTCGGCAACATCAGTTAGCGCGACTCCCGGAATGAAACATCGAGACTCGTTTGCGACGATGGCTGGCCTCAAAAGAACATGAGCCTCCTGAATTCCGCTATCAATCACGCATACCGCGGGCGCCTCATTTTCGGGTGCCACAATTTCGCCAGTCCCTGCTTCGCCAGGATGGAGATCTTCAGCATCAGGAGTTTCGACATCTTCAGGTTCTGAAACGCGAAACACATGAGGATGATTCTGAGCGATATCTTTGAAGCACTTGCCTGAAATGCGGGCGCGCACAGTGAATGAATCGGGCATGTGAAATACGCCTGAACCTGCATCCTGTGTCATGCGGCATATTTCGCCCTGATACTCGGCGATGAACCTTTCGATATCCACCTCACGTTGACGCTGTACTTCATCCCACCGGATCAGGATTTCAGCGTGCCGTTCGAGGTAACGTGCCCTTCGCTGCTCGAATTCCTCATCCTTTTCGTCGTCTTCTTGCGGTGCAAAGTCTGGAATCTTTTCAGCTCCGGTACACGCGACGCTAATATCTACGATCAGTGTCGAATCATCTGCGATCTGCGGCCATCTCTCTCGAAGTGAATCCCCGAGAACGCGATTGATGCGTTGATCGGAGGATTCAAGATCAAGAATTTCATAGAGCTTTGCGGCGCTCCCCCCGCCATGTCTGTCGTCTAGGAACTTTTGCAGCGTTTCGTTGAAATCTTCAAAATCCAAATCCTCGGCAGACACGAGCACATACCCGTGTTCTTCCTCCGAGATAATTTCAAAACCAAAGGCTGATCGCAGAAACTCGACATCGCTATCTTCTTCAACAAGTAAAACGAGCGGTTTACCCGTCGGTAAATCTGGGAGATTAAAGTTGGTGCGTTCGACATCAAGCATGCGCCATCTTGCCGACAATGCGGCAACAGAATTTCGTAATCCATCAGCATGATGTGGACGATCAGCCCTATTTAGTTTTTCGCGCTCGCCCGTCTTGCCGCCTCCTGTGAGCCGCGCTCGCCCTTCATGGACCACTTGAAACGAAAGATGCGGGAATGGATTAACGTTTGCTGCCACCGCCGGATCCTCCTTGATGACGTATTCGATATATCCGCGCTATGGCTCGTTGGATATCCGCATGCAGAACAGCCTCTCGTCCCTCTAGCACCACATGCTTTGCCGCATCCTGTGCCACTTGAACGATCGTCGCCGCAGACATGCCTGTAAGCTCATCCGCTAGTTTATCCCAAAAGACGTGACGGTCAGTGGGCATTGCCGATAACGTAAGCTGCAGCAGATCAGCGATCTGTTTCTTGCCCGGCATGGGAACGCAAAACACATCATCGAATCTTCGGAAAATTGCATGATCAAGCAAGTCGTCAAGATTGGTTGCCGCCAATAACAGACCGGGAGCGTCATAATCTTCAAGCAATTGAAGCAACGTGTTTGCAATGCGCGACACCTCTCCCACGTCGCGACCGTCGCCTCTTTGCTTCGCAATGTAATCGCACTCGTCGAGAAAAAGAATGCACGGTTCTTTATGTGCGTCATCAAACACTTTTCGCAATTTGGTAGCTGACTCCCCGAAATATGAAGATATGAGGGTGTCAAAATGCACTTTGAGCAAAGGCAATCCTGTGTTCCATGAAAGCCGCTCAGCACCTAAAGTCTTGCCACACCCTGGCGGGCCGTACATGAGAATTCGTCGCGTGTGGATCAATCCGTGCCTGGCCAGACGTTCGCGTGCGGCATATTCCCGCTCGATCTGGCGAAATCGTTCCTCAACCGCTTCATCGAGCACCATCACATGCCTTGATTGTGTCGGTTCAAGTCTCACGAGTTGAGTTTCGACCGAATCACGCGGCGCGAACGCGGCGGCCAGTTGCCGTGGTTTGGGCGGATTTTCGAGCTGTCGTCGTGCGCGTGAATCAATGACTGTGCGCTCCAATTGCGCCGCCAGCGTCTTGTGGCCTTTCCCGCGTTCCTCACGAATCATGGATTCACAGAGACTCGAAAAGTCCCGCTCCTCCACTTCCGTCAACGCACGAACACAACGTTTAAGTAATTCCGATTTCATGGCTTATATCTCTCTGCAAAGTTGCTGCAAAATTATTGCTGCAATCATCGTACATCATTCGCAATCTTTTCGCATTTCAATTTCCGCCATCCGCCGCCAATAAATCAGCGAGGGAGTTCCGTACGTCATTGCGACTCCTCATCCATTCAGAAAGTGCGTCTGAAAGATCTAACATCGGCGATGCAACGGCCACGTTTCCGCCATTACCAACCGCTCCCGCTGCGACGTATTGCGGAATGCTCAGGTTTCCGTCTTTGGCACGGATCTCGTCCAGCGTGGCGACGCAGGTGAAGCCGGGTTCATCCTTGAACCGCTCGTAGGCTTTGACGACCCGCTCGATGTGTTCGTCAGTCAGGAAACTCTGGGCTCGTTCCCGAGTGACTTCGTTGATCGCATTGATGAAGAGAATCTTCTTCCGGCGCGACTTTTCTTTGGCCGTCCGACAGATGACGACGCACGCTTCCATCGGCGAGTTGTAAAAAAGATTCGGCCCAAGCCCGAGAACACATTCAATGGCGTCGGCCTCGATGAGCTTGCGCCGCATCTCCGACTCCTCCTGCCGGAACAAAACGCCATGCGGAAACAGGATGTCCCAATTCATCCTCAGGCAAATTAGCGACGGTCAGCTCCAGCGACGAAAAATGCTCAATCAAATCCCGCAGCATCGCATCGGACAGCCGGTCCTTGTTCGTCCACTGTGCGTCACCGAAGATGCCGTAGAGCTTGTCAGGATTCGCCGTCTCAATCGCCCGCATAGCCGACTGAAGCGCCGATCCAACATTCTTCGCCGCCTTCCGCACCTCACGCCAGTGAGCGTCCTCGGGAACCTGGAACCGGTGATTTTCCGGATACGCCGCAAACGCCGCATCCCCGCCCGATTCCTTCAGCGCCAACTGCGTCTCCTCATCGAACACATCGCAAAGCCGCTTAAAGAAAAGCAGCGGAAAAATGAACTGCTTATAGTCCCCAGCATCAATCGTCCCCCGCAAGAGCACCGCCGCGCCCCAGAGATACGATTCAAGCTGCTGCTGGGAAATCCGGGTCATTGTTGAACGCCGTTCGTCTTTTGGCCGATACGAGAAAATACTTCTTCCATGTCCCTTATGAATTTCGTCACACCATCACTATCTAGGTATCGTGGTGATTCTTCTCCGATGATGCTTGCTGCCTCGGATTCGGAGATTGGGAAGTACTTCGCGATAGCTTCTGCGCTAACGCAAACCTGCACCTTGTCTCGCTTCGGCCATGTCCAGACAGTGAATATCATATGGATCCGAGATGCAGGAGGAGCAAACATGACACTGGTCTTCCACAACCTTGGGTACAATTTCATTTTTTGTCCGGCTTCGCAGAGGCGGCGGAAGTCAGCACCTATGCCTGACTCATCGGCCTGCTTATAGAGGAGGTCCAACGAAACGTCTGAGATTACGGTCTCGGCCGAGGGTTCTGTGCTGGAAACTTCTGTGGAAACTGGAAGGACAGTCTCCAGCACTCCTGTTTTGAGATCCAGGAACTCTTCAACCTTGCGCCTGATGAATGCAGCCCGTTCGGATTCGAATGCGGAATAGGTCTCACGGTCAAAGTGTAAGACGGCCTTTTGATAGGCATCTGAGACAAATTTATCGTTCGCACCGCAGAAGTCGGTCTTTGCATCCGGCCAGCTTGCCAATTTCCGACGGTTCACCGGCAATACCACAAGGCGGAAGTTGCCAAGGCGGTCAGCAATGTCGCCCAATTTCAGGTCCCAAAGTTTGCTGCGGGGAAAGATATGATCCACTTCCAGTTTCAGGTCCTTGGGATCCCGCGTCGGATCCTCTGGGTCAATTTGTATCCGCCCTCCCTCCGCGATATTCAGCATCAATGCGGCGTCATCCTCAAAGTGATGTTCGCTCAGTCCATACTGCGCGTGAGTTCGTTCCGCGATGACGGACTTAATCAGTTCCAAGGGGAAATCGTGAGCGCCGGACGCGTCCCCAGCCTTCACGCTCAGATCCATTTGCTTATGAATCTTGTCCAGTACCGCGTCGCCGGCACGTCCGAACAGACGGGTGAAGAAAGACATGTGCAAATACTGCTTCATGGCGTGACTATTTTTCCCGTCCGGTTTTTCGTGGCGTTCGGACAGCATCATGTAGTCGATCAGGGGTATCAGGGCAGAGCGACTGGGGAGAAATCGATCGCACTTGATGAGAGCCGTCTCATCAAGCCAGGCCACCATCTGTCGCAAGCATTTATCCAAGACTGCGTATTTGTTTCGGAGGTCCTCAATATACTTGGAGTCCCGGAGCTTCTTGACATCATATTTTGCACCTTTTCCGAAGACGACCAAAGATGTCTTGATGATGAAGTCCGTGTCGAACGCGTAGCGGCGGCCGTGGTTGATCGCATCAAGGGTCTTTCGGAAGTCGGCCTCTTTTTCTTTCAAGCGCAACTTGAGTGTCGAGAAGAGAAGGTCAGATTTGCTTAGAACCATCCCGCCACTGTTCACCCGCTCGAAAATCTCCAGGACATGGTCATACGTGAGCTTCGAACTCACCTCCTGAATCAGAAGAACGGGATGGACATTGAAACGCTCGATGAACCGGTCGATGTTCTTGAAGATTTTGGAACGCTTGTCGCTTTCCACTCGCTGCCGCTCTTCTGGATCTGTAGTTGGTTCGCTCAGTGTTCGCGCCAACCGATCGGCAAACTCAAATTTGGCATCAGAGTCCATGTTCACGATGTCAATAAGTGACACCATTTGAGGCTGGGTCTTCGCCTCCTGCGGGGGAAGGAAACTGAAATCATAGTCGTCATCGTCGGCGTCTTTGGATGGCATGTGGTCCACGGCCATATAGACGCGCTCACCATCGTAGCTGCCAAAGAAACTTAGATAGAGGGATTGCAGCCGTTGTTGACCATCCAAGACGAGATAGGCTTCCTTGTCTGAAGGGTGCGGATCGTCGGCGATGTAGGCTTCATCCGAGCAAAAGTCGGCGATGAAATTCCGATCACTGATGTCCTTTTGTATATCAGGTGTTGGTTTCCACACCATGATGGCCCCGATGGGATAGCCGTTCATGATTGAATCAAGCAGCTTGGCTATGCGGGGTTTGTCCCACTCATAGCCGCGCTGGATATTGGGGATGCGATACGTTCCACGTTTGATCTCGCCAAGCACATCGTGGATCTTCTGATTGGGATTCAGTGTAGCCATTGGATCACTCCACCTTAAGCAGCCCGTCGCGTTTCAGGATCTCGACCAGTTTGTGTTCCGCTGCGAATGCCGCCTCCGCACTCCTGCGCAGACGCTTCATGGCCTGATCCACAGTGAGCACGTCCTGCTCAACCTTCGGTTCGACATAACGCGGGATGTTCAAGTTGTAATCGTTGACCGCGATCTCATCGAGTGTCGCCACACGGGCAATGCCATCGACGTCTATGTAATCGCGATACCAGCCGTGAATGCGCTCGACATGTTCGGGCAGCAACTCGTTCTGCGCCCGACCTGTCTTGAACTCCTTCGAGGCATCAACAATGAGCACCTTGCGCTTCCGATCCTTCGCCTTTCGCTGCCTCATCACGAGTATGCACGCGGCAAGACCGGTCCCGTAGAACAGCGTCGGACCAAGCCCGATGACGGCTTCAAGCATATCCATATCGAGAATCTTCCGCCGGATCTCGCCTTCCTTGCCCATGCGAAAGAGCGCGCCATGCGGCAGCACGACCGCCATACGCCCGGATTTCGGAGCCATGCTCCTGATCATGTGTTGCACCCACGCGTAGTCGCCGCTCTTGGCCGGCGGCATACCGGCGAAGTTTCGGCCGAACGGATCACTGGCCCAGACCTCGTCGCCCCACTTCTCCAGCGAAAACGGTGGATTGGCGATCACGCAGTCAAACGTGGCGAGATTGTCGCCGGAGAAAAACGCCGGGCTGCGCAGCGTGTCGCCGCGAACCACCTGAAAATCCGACGCACCGTGCAGGAAGAGGTTCATGCGGGCAATGTCCCCACCGGACGATGTGTTGCTTAGCCAGCACCTGGCGATGCTCGACTCATTTAACCAGCAAATCGCACAACTGGAAAAGATGATCGCCGGAAGCGGCGCGGCGGATGTGAGCGTC
>CAIVKH010000297.1 GCA_903906425.1 uncultured bacterium | reverse complement strand
TGCCATTGGGCTCCGGTTGAACCGGACCGCCCTCGGCTTCACCACGGCCAGCCCGCCTCGCTGGTCGTTCCCACATCCCCACCCCCACGGAGGTATTCCATGCTTAAACGAATTGTCGTGTTGTTCACCCTGGCCGCGTTGTCAGGCTGCGACGACGAGACCGACCGGCTTCAAGCCGAAAACGCACTTCAGCGCCAGCATGTCACCACGCTCACATCAGAAAATGCTGCACTGCTCGAAACCCAGTCCAAATCCCTCGGCGAATTGCAGGCGGAGCGCGAGCGCTCGGCACAGGTGCTCGCGGAGGACCGCGCACTGCGCAATCACCGCGAACTGGCCGCCGCCATCATCACGCTACTGGCCTGCGCACTGGCGGCCAGCCTGTACGGGCACGCACGCCGGCGAAAGGATCGCGATGTATCCGCAACCTGACCGGCGTTGCGTCTATTTTACATCGTCGCCGGTATCGTCGCGCTGATCTGTCTGGTGCGATGGATTCTGTCGGCGACCGAGCCGCCGAATCGCGAACTCATTGATCTGCTCCGCCTGCTGGTGCGCGTACAACTGACCAGTTCACTGCTGGCCAACGCGATCACCTTCGCCGCGGTCATCTTCGCGGCCGTGCTCATTCCGCTCACCGTCGTGTGGTCGCTGCGTCGCGAAGAGCGACCACGTCCAACATCCATTCCGGAGACACCTCATGCTTCCATTCAAACGCCAACCACGCCGCGTTCGCTCAATGGCGATAAACACCGCGCTGATTTGCCCGCCGGTGACAAGGCACAACTTCCGGCGCGGACCTCGCAGCCGACGACGGCCGAAAATTCAAAAACGAAATAATCCATCAGCCAGCACAACGCAGTGGAGGCCGCGCCCATGAACTCGAAATTTCGTTATCCGTGGCCGGCGTCGGCGCTGACGCAGGCGGATATGTCGATGCTGCACGCCGTCCGCGAGGGCGGCGAAACACACATCCCCATCACGGAGTTGATAGCGCGCGCCGTGCGGGCCACGTACGGCGCCCACCTCGAAACCAACAACACCGGGCAGGTCATTCAACTGCCCGCCTCAGATCAAAACCAAAAACAGGAGAATGCCGCATGAAAATCATGCTCGATAGAAAGACCATCAAAGACGCCGTCGCGGGGTTGTCCCGCCTGGCGTCCAAACGCACGTCGCTGCCGATTCTGGGCTGCGTGCGTATCGCATCCGAAGATTCCGGCTGCACGATGACCGCCACCGATCTGGACCAGACGCTGGCGTTCAAGTGCAAATCCGGCGCGACCGAAAACGGGACGGTGATCGTGCCGTTCGAAACGCTGAACTTGCTGACGCGCGGACCGGACGCGGAGCCGGTGACGTTCGTGTCCGGCAAGAAAAACGAACTCACGATTCTCAACACCGTCGCCGGGCAGGAAGTCGGACGCACGTTCGCGGTGTCACCCGCCGACGAGTGGCCGGGACCGACACCGGCCGCCGATGTCGGTCCGGTGGATCCCGCGTTCCTGACGAACTTCCGCCGGGCATCGCTGTTCGCGTCGGAAGATTCCAGCCGCGTCATTCTGAATGGCGTGTGTCTGCACGTCGATGAGAAGGCCGGCGATTATCTGGTGGCCACCGACGGCCGCCGCATGGGCGCGTTCAACACGATCAAGCTCCCGCTGCGTGAAAGCTGCGTCGTTCCAGCCAGCAGATTCATGCTCTGGTCGAAACTGGTGCCCGACGAGCTGCTCATCGGCAGCAAAGCCGAAAAGGACGCGGGCTGGTTCAGGCTCGTGACGCCGCAGTGGGATTACCGCTGCCGCACACAGCCTGGCACGTATCCGAACTGGCGCATGGTTGTGCCGGGCGAGGACGGCGCGCATCAGTTCGTCCTGAGTGAAACCGACGCGGAATTGCTCAAGAAGATCCTGCCGACGTTTGCGGGACATGACGCCTACAACCAGCCGGTGAAGCTGGATCTTCGCGACAGCAAGACGTTCATCGTCGGCAAAGGCGAAGACGACAAATCGCCAAGCCGTCTCGAACTGACGGACACATGCAGCATCGGCAAAGCCGGTGAGATCAGCGTGGACAGAAAGTATCTGCTCGATGCGTTGACCGCGGGATTCCGCGTCTTCCGTTTCGAGGACGAACTCAGCCCGCTGACCAGCCGCAGCGACGACGGCGGAATCTACGTGATGATGCCGCTGCGTACCGGCAACACGCCACCGCCGAAACCGCAGCCCGTGGCGAATGTCACTCAAGTGACATCCGATCCCGCGACGGCGCCTGTCGCGCCGGCAAACGCTCAACCGCAAGTTCAACCCGAACAGAAGGAGAAGCACATGAGCAAGACAGATACAACCGTGGCGGCACCCGCCACGGAACCGAGCGCGCTGGACCGCGTGCTCGCCGCGTACGAAACCGCGAAGGCGAAAGTCCGCGAGGCGAACGAGGCCCTCGCTTGCATCGCCGCTGCCGTTAAGGATGCCGCCAAGGAAGACAAGGCCCGCCGTCAGGAAGTCGAGAGCGTCCGCTCCGGCCTGGCGAAGTTGCAGGCGCTCAAGGTCTGAGCCGGACCTAAAAGAAGGCTCACCGGGGCCGCAGTTCCAATGATTGGAAACTGCGGCCCCCTCTTTTTCCAATCATTGGAAGTCTGAAAAACAAACCAACAAACAGGAGAACGAAGATGAGCACGTATGACGTGTTGCTCGCCGTGGGCAACGGACGCCGCCTCGACACGGGGCGTCGCTTCAAGATCACGGTGCTGGCGCGCGGTCCGCTGGACGCGGCGGTCATCGCCGAACAGAACACGGACACCGCGCTGGGCGAAAATGAATTCAGCTACGCCAAGCGCGTGTCGCAGGCGGGGGGCCGTCTGCCCGCCGCGATGGCGATGGCGGCGTAATCAAATCACCAACAAAAACAGGAGAGAACAACCATGCTGAAATTGAACGCCAGCTACAGCAAGAAGGTCCCGGTGCAGGGAGAGGAATACTCGTCGCAGAGCTATCACTGCTCGGTCGAAGTTGAATTGAGCGACAAGCTCGAAGCAGCCGACATCCAGGAGAAAATCCACGAGACGTTCGCGCTCGTGCGCGACTCCGTGGATGCCGAATTGCACGGCAACCTGCAGGCGGCACGCCCGGCACAGCCGTCCGCGAAAGCGGATGCCGCGCCGATGCGTGTGCTGCCGCAGCCGTCGCGCGAACAGACCGGCGAAGGGCGCATCGCCACCAAGGCCAGCAACCGCCAGATCAAATACATCCTCGATCTGGCCAAATCGCAGGGCATGGGCCTCAGCGATGTGAACGCCCGCGTCAAAGAGCAGTTCGGCGTCGGCAGCGTGTATGCGCTGGACCGCAAGGCTGCCAGCCAGTTCGTGGACGAACTCAAAGCTGCGGCCTGATCAGTCTGATCGGCAATCCGGGGCGGCTTCGGCCGCCCCGCTTTTTTTAACACCAACCAGAAAGGCCGCCATGAGCACCTACAGGGAAACGATCCTGAAAGCCACCGGCTGCAATGCCGGGGATGCGGCGATGATCGAGGACATCATGCGCAATGACATTTTCCGCAGCACGCTCGACTGGCAGACCGCGGATGAACTTCACCGCGCGGCCCGGGAGGCGAAGCGGAGCCTCGATGAGAACCGCCCGCTGTTCGAAAATTATCGGCGTCTCATGCGTGCCGCAGCCGCCCGCATGAAGACGGAACAGATTCCAACGCGCGACGCCCGCAAGAAGTCTTCTTCACCCAACAAAAAAGGACCATGAACACAGGACGATTTCGGATCAGATGCCCGTGATCAGCTTCTTCATGGTTTTTCCGGCCGTGAATTTCACGACTTTGCGCGCCGGGATCGTTACAGTTTGCGTGGGATTGCTCGGATTGCGGCCGGGCCGGGATTTTCGCTTCACAACTTTGAACACGCCGAATTCCCGCCACTCAACGTGATCGCCCTTGACCAGAGCCTCGGTGATGTAATCCAGCGTCTTCTGGACGACCGTGTAAACGTCCTGCTGGATCAATCCGGTTTCGTCCGCAATCCGCATTACCAGGTCCCGCTTCGTCATGTTTGCCATGCTGCATCTCCTCTGTTGGCTGTCACCATAATTCGCCGAACACGCCGCCATTCATCGCAAAAAGATAGTGCCGATGGGCGCCGACACGTATCCACGAGGCCGGTGTGGTATAGTCACCGGCCGATGAAAAATGCGCTACTTCGCTGGTTCGTGCTGGCCCTCGCCGTGTGGGTTGCCGCGGTCATCGTGCCGGGCATCCACTACGACCACGGGCAAAGCATCCTGATCGCGGCCCTGGTACTCGGCATTCTGAACACCTTCATGAAACCAGTGCTGCGGATTCTGTCGCTACCCTTCATTTTCGTGACGCTCGGATTCTTTCTGCTCGTGATTAACGCAATCTTGCTCTTGCTGACCGCTTGGCTGGTGCCTGGCTTTCATGTCGCTGGCTTCTGGGCGGCGGTATTTGGCAGTCTGGTGATCAGCATCGTGAGCATGGTGCTCGGAAATTCGGGGCAACACCGGAACATCTACGTGGAGCGAACCCAGACGCTTTATTCGACGCCTCGCCGTGCGCCGCCAGCGGGCAAGGGGCCGGTTATCGATGTGTGATGCATGTCGCCAGTTTTCCTTTCGCGCTGCGCAACATCTTCGACCTGCAATCCGATGGGATTTCATTGGCTTGCCCGCGTCATTTCGATAGTTTCTTCGCTAAAGAAGGGTACAGGCCATGAGTGCGGTGGTTGGTCAACGGCTTGGCGAATATGAAATCGTCGGGCGGCTCGGTCACGGCGGAATGGGCGCGGTCTTCAAGGCGCGCCAGATTTCACTCAACCGGCTTGTCGCGATCAAAGTGCTGCCGCCGCATTTCGCGGAGGCCCCGGATTTCATTACGCGCTTCAAGCGCGAGGCGATGGCCGCCACCGCGCTGAATCATCCGAACATCGTCCAGGTTTATTCGGCGGGCGAGTGCGACGGCCTTCATTTTTTTGCGATGGAGTTCGTGGAGGGTGAATCGCTGCACGACATGATCGGGCGCAAGAAGTGCGTCGCGCCGCGGGAGGCCATCGCGGTGTGCCTGAATCTCGCGCAGGCGCTCGATTATGCGTGGCGCAAGGCGAAGATTGTTCATCGCGACATCAAGCCCGCGAACATTTTCATTTCGAATGACGGCGACGTGAAGCTCGGCGATCTGGGCCTGGCCAAGGCGCTGGGCAATGATCAGATGGCCGCGCTCACGCTGAGCAATGTTTCGATCGGCACGCCGCACTATGCCAGCCCGGAGCAGGTCTTGGCGGACAAGAATATTGATTTCCGGGCGGACATCTACAGCATCGGCTGCACGTTGTTTCACGCGCTCACCGGCAGGACGCCGTACGAGGGTGACAGCGCGATGGCCGTCATGATGAAGCATGTGAACGAGCCGCCGCCGGACATCAGAAAGGCCTGGCCGGAATGTCCCGCGCCGCTCGTGCGGCTTGTCGGGAAAATGATGAAGAAAGATCGCGACGAGCGGCAGCATAGCTATGAAGAACTCATCGCGGATTTGAACCGCGTTGACATGGAGCTTGAGCAACTCGAAGCCGGAGCGAAAAAGGAACCGGAGGACGCGCTGAACAAACCGCCGTCGTTTGGCGCGATTCCCGGCATCATGGCTGCGGCGGTTTTGCTCATTGCGGTTTTGTTGTTCTGGTCGCCGTGGAAACCCCGGCCGTCCGTCGCATCTGCGCCGCCGGGTGGCACGGCATCGTCAAATGCGGCCGTTGGAATATCCGCGACGCTGCCGGTGCAGTCCGCCGCCGCCACGGTGCCGGTCGTCTGGAAGAATCTCATTCCGCTCATTGCGCCCAGGCGCGATGCAAAGAGCGGCGAATGGAAGATCGAGAATGGCGCACTCATTTGCGCGGCACCTTCCCCGTGGGCGCTGTGCGAAATTCCGGTTGACTATCGCGGCGCCAACTATGACCTCCGCTTCCGCATCACGCGTGGTGAGGGCAGACCCATCGGCGTTTTCCTTCCCTTCCGAAAAGGCACAACGGGCGGCGATCTCGTCCTCGACTATTTCAATCCCCGTTCCGCATCCGCCTCCGGCGGCATGAAACGCGCCGGACTGGAGTTGATGCCAGGCCGGGGACTCGACGGCAGCGACGCGATTTGCTCGATGCGCGAGCAGTGGCTGATCAGGGGTCGCACCGCGACCGTGCTGATGCAGGTGCGCGATACGAATATGATCGTCAGTGTTGACGGCCAGGAGATTCTCCATCCCGCCGTGGACTGGTCGCAGCTGCGGCAGGGCGGTGTGGACGGGCCTCTCTTCCAGCCCGTGTTGGGCCGCCCAATCTTCGGCGTTGGTGTCTTCGGCTGCGAGGCCGTGTTCAATTCCATCGAAATCCAGCAGTTTGATGGCGCGGACAAATCCCCGGCAACCGTCCCGGCGGCGAACAGGTAGGGCAACGGAAATTTCCAATCATTGGAAAAACCAAGGTTCACAACTTCCAATGATTGGAAAGAAGACTAAGGCAGCTTTCAATCATTGAAAACAGCCATGAAAATAAAAACGACATTCTTGTCGGTACTTCTGAGCGGCCTTCTTCTTTTTGCGCTTCGGTCAGGCGCGGATGGAACGGATGCGTGGACGAAAATGGTGGGGAACAGCATCGTGCCGCTGGGCGATGGTTTCGGCGATGGAGGCGCGAGGAACTTAAGCAACAAGACCGTGGACGCGATGACAGCTTTCAACGGTTTTCTCTATGCGTCTTCCGGGCAGAACGGATCGGGCAGCGGCAACCTTCCGGCCGTGTGGCGCACCGGCGATTTGACGCATTGGACGAATGTCGCGCCGGGTTTCGTGTGTACCGACATGTACATGGTTTCAAATACCAATGGCATTTTTCTGGCGACGGGAAACAAGATTGCGGCGAATCAGGGTTCGATCTGGAGGTCGCCGAACGGGACCAACTGGTTCTGGTTCAGCGCGCCGGCCAGCGGTTACAATCAAACCAATAATTTCCTCGCGCTGCTGGGGCTGCAAGGCGACACGCTCTTCTCGGGCACAGGAAACCGCAACGGCGCGCAGGTCTGGAAGCGACCGTCGAACGGATCGGCCCCCTGGACGAAGGTGCTCGACTTCAACAGCGGGTTCGGCACATCAGACGGACCGCAAACGAATCTGTGGACCACCTATCTTTATTGTCCGCCGTCCGCGACCAACGTGATGTTCTTCGGTACGCTCGGCGGTTCCAACTGCTCGCTTTATCAATCTTCCGACGGCGGTGCGTCGTGGCAAAGAAACATGGCGGCTGCAAACAGCTTTGGGACGAACAACAGCGAGATCGCGGCAATCGTGGAGTTCAACAGCTATCTCTACGCGAGCACCGCAAACGCACAAGGCGGCTTCTTGTGGCGCACGACGCTGACCAACGCTGTCAACTCGGACAGCTCGAACGCGTGGGAGCAAGTCATCGCGGGCGGTCTCGGCACCAACACCAACAATGGCGAACTGCACCGCATGATTTCAGCTTACGGAAACATCTGGATCTGTCTGACCGGTCCGAAAGCGCAGGTGTGGCGTTCGGCCGATGGCACCAACTGGGTGCAATCGAATGTCAACGGTTTTGCCTCCACCAACAACGCTGCCGGCGGTTATCAGGATATTGCGGCCTTTACCAATTCTGCCGGCAACGCGTTCACCGTCTGGGGCGGCGACTGGGCCGATCCATCCAACATCACCAATCAGGCCGCGCAGGTTTGGGCCACACAGATTATTCCAGCCGGATCACCGGTGATTACAAACCAGCCGCAAAGCGTCAGCACCAACATCGGAGTGATCGTCAGTTTCATTGTCGGGGCTTCGGGCAACCCGCCGATGAGTTATCAATGGCGCATGAACGCCACGAATATCGTCAACGCCACGAATGCCATGCTCGCGCTGAACAATGTGCAAACGAACAACGCGGGCGGTTACGATGCGATCATCAGTAACGGCGTCGGAAGTGTTACCAGTCTGGTCGCCATGCTCAGCGTATCACCCGTGATAAGTGCAAGCGTACCGCTATCGGGCGGTATGGTCGGAACAAGCTATTCGCAGACGCTGAGCGCCAGTGCTGGTGCGCCGCCTTATACATGGCTGCTCGTCGGCGGCGCCCTGCCGTGTGGACTGGCGTTGAGCAGCGCGGGACAGATCGGCGGCACGCCGCGAGTATGTGGAACGTTCAATTTCACCGCGCAAATAACCGATGCAATCGGGCAGGTCGCAACAGGTGCGTTCGGCATCGTCGTGACGGACCCGTGGAGCCAGTACGTCGGAAACAGTATCGTGCCACTCGGCGACGGTTTCGGTGCGGGCGGCGTGTTGAACACGAACAACACGACCATTCAGTCGCTTAGTGCTTACAATGGCTATCTCTATGCCGCTGTCGAGACGGTTAGCAACCAGCCGACCATCTGGCGGAGCAGCGATTTGATCAACTGGACGAATGTCGTGCCGCATTTCTTTGTGAACATGCGCAACGTTTTTGACATGCAGTCCAATTCGAACGGGATCTTTTTTGGCACGGGATACGGCGGGTCCCCCACCGGTGCCCAGGTTTGGAAATCAACCAACGGGGTGAACTGGTCGCCGTTCAGCACCGCCGCCAGTGGGTTTTATGAGACCAATTCCCAAGTCATGGTTTCGCTTCAGGGCAGCAGGCTGTATGCGAGCATCATGGCGCCGGTAACCAATTCAGCGGCTGAAGTCTGGGAGCGGCCGGCAGACGGATCGGCCAACTGGGCGAAGGTGCTCGATTTCAACACCGGCCTTGGCAGCGCAGACGGCGTACTGCCGAATGTCGGATATTCCTTCCTTTATGCTCCGCCCGGCGCCACCAATGCGGTGTTCCTGCCCTGCAACAACGGCGCCATCACCAATTGTTGGATTTATGAAACGGCGGACGGTGGCGCGACGTGGCATAAAAACGTGGCCGCGGGGACAGGCTTTGGAGACACCAAGAATGCATACATTACAGCCATCATTGAATTCAACGGCTACCTTTACGTCGGAACCGGCAACCCGGCCGAGGGTGCCCAGATATGGCGGAAACCGCTCGCCGATGCCATCGACTGGACCAGCACGAACGCATGGCGGCAAGTTGCAAGCGGAGGATTGGTGAACAAATCGAACGGCGAGTTCCATCGGTTTGCCATTGGGTACGGAAGCTTGTGGACCTACCTGTCTGCCAGTGGCCCGAAGGCACAAGTGTGGCGCTCGGATGACGGCACCAACTGGGTGCAGTCCAACGTGAACGGCTTCGGAACCGCCGACAATTCCTTCGTTGGTTCGCTCGCGGCATTTACCAACACCAGCGGAACCGCCTGCATGGTCTGCGGCGCCGAGTGGATCAATGCAACCAACTCCAGAATCACTGCCTCCCAAGTCTGGGCCTCGCAGATGTTCCAGCAGAACGGCTATGCGGCATGGGCCGCGGCCATCACCAATGGCCTGACGAATTACAGCCAGAGTGCAACTGACGACGGCTATCCGAACCTTCTGAAATATGCGACGGGCAGCAGCCCGACGAATTCCGATGCGCTGGCGAAGATAAACGGAACCCTGACGACCAACGGCGATTTCGTGCTGAATTTCAACCGTAACAGCAACGCCAGCGACATCACGCTGATCGCCGAGGGCAGCAACAACGCGACGAACGACGCGACATGGAATGGTATCGCCACGAACCTTGCCGGTTCCTGGGGCGGGGCTAGCAACGTGACGGAAACCGGAACCGGTACTCCAGTAAGCGTCACGGTTCGGGACAACGTGGCAGTCGCAACGAACCGTTTCCTGCGCCTCCGGGTGACACGTCCGTGACGGGACGGTCCGCTAGCAAATTAAAACTCGATTCAACAAAATAAGGGGCATACAACATCGTCGCATGAAGTCTTGACCACTTCAAAAAGAGGACCTGCGAATGCTCTGGTATCATTACATCGCCTATTTCTTCGGTGGAGCGTTCATGGCGAACGCGATTCCTCATTTCGTCAGCAGCGTCACCGGGCACCCGTTCCAAAGCCCGTTTGCGACGCCGCCTGGCCAAGGGCTGTCACCAGCGTGGGTCAACGTCCTGTGGGGTTCAGCGAACTTCGTATTCGCGTATCTTTTGCTGGCGCGGGTTGGGACTTCGAATTTCGTCGATGGCGGCATGTTCTGGTCGCCGGCGCGGGCGGTCTGACGATGGCGCTGATGCTCTCACGTGCTTTCGGGCGCTTTCACGATGGGTTGTGAGGCGGGACCTGCTGAAGACGTGTGACGGGCGGGAAGTGTTCATAACTTTCAACATTAGAGACGTTACCTGCGGAGACTCGGGATGATTGGAAAACGAGGAATGGACAGTGGAGCCGCCGGTGAATCTCGGCGCATTGCTGGCAGATCTGATTAATGTGTGAAATGTGGAAAGAAAAATGGGGGTTGAAATATGAAATCCGTTGAAAAGTTCACGAATTTGGCGACGGCTTCTATTGTGGTGTTACTCGGCATATTCTCAGGCATCCAGCCGGCGGCGGGGAGCGCGACGAGTTGTGATTTCGACGGAGATCACAAGAGCGATGTTGGCGTCTTTTCGGCCTCAAGCGGTGCATGGAGCATTCTCGGGAGTTCCGCAGGAAGCACCAACGTCCCGCTTGGCTCCAGTGTCGACGTGGCCGTCGCCGAAGACTATGATGGTGACGGCAAGGCGGATGCGGCCGTTTACGATCCGCCGACGGGCAATTGGTACATAAGGCAAAGTTCAAACGGCAATCTCCTCTCACAATCTTCGGGTTTGTCCCCGGCATCAACGGCTGCGGTTCCGGCCGACTATGACGGCGACGGCAAGGCCGACATCGCCATATATCTTCCCTCGTCCGGCGATTGGCATATTCTGCAAAGCAGCATTGGCACGTGGATACAGGTGTCGTGGGGTTACAGCAGCGCGATTCCCGTCCCAGCCGATTACGACGGCGACGGCAAGACCGACATTGCCGTCTATGACCCGGATTCGGGCACCTGGTACATTAAACAAAGTTCCGATGGACAAATGTCACAATTCATATCGGGTTGGTCGCAGGCCATTCCGGTTCCCGCCGATTACGACGGCGATGGCAAGGCGGACGTTGCCACCTATGTACCCGCAACCGGCCAGTGGTCGATCCTCCGCAGCAGCGATGGCGGACTTACGCAATTGACCTGGGGTCCGACCAGCTCCATTCCTGTGCCCGGCGATTACGATGGCGACGGCAAGGCGGACATCGCGACTTATACGCCTGCAACAGGCCTGTGGAATATCCTCAGAAGCAGTGATGGCGGGATAATCCAGAAGACCTTGGGTGGATACCAGATGGTTCCTGTGATGCCTCAGTACCAGATCAATGTGCACTATTTTCCCGTACTGTCGGTCATGCCGCCGCTGCTGGACGTGACTCCGGCTTCTTACGAATTTGGATACGTCGTGACTGGCAGAACGAAATTCGCCAGTTTTACAGTTATGAACAGCGCGGGCATGACGCTGACCGGCACGGCTGCTGCCGTAGGTTCGCCCTTTGCCATCGTCAGCGGCGCGAACTACGCGCTGGGGCCATCAGCGTCCATGAACGTCGTGGTCAGCTTCTCTCCCAACGCAACAGGGAGCTTCACCGGCGCGATTATCTTTGCAAGTAATGGCGGCAATTTAACCAATGTTCTTGCGGGCATCGGCAAACTTCCCGCAACCTGGTATGTGACCACCAATGGCAACGATGGCGCGGCAGGCACAAACTGGACCACCGCCAAGAAAACCATACAGGTGGCAGTGGACGCTTCCACAGATGGCGACATCGTCGTTGTCAGTAACGGCGTCTATGCCACGGGTGGCCGGATCGCGTCGGGTGTGACGTCCAACCGCGTCGTCATTGACAAGGCCATTCAAGTGCGAAGTGTCAACGGCGCTGCGGTCACAAGCATTCTCGGAAACTATGGGACCAATACGTATGGCTATGGCTATGGCTATGGTTATGGCAGTGGCTATTGGGATGCCGTCCGCTGCGTCTGGATACGCGGGTCGGCCAGCATGGAAGGGTTCACGCTGGCAAACGGACATGTGAACGAAGAATGGTTCTCCGGATATGATGATATTCTTGGCGGCGGAATCTGGCTGGATTCGACATGGAACGAATCCGTTTCCAACTGTGTCATCACGGGTTGCGCAGCACCCCTTGGCGGCGGCGTGGCTAATTCGTATGACTATTCTTCTTCTACTGGAAATGGCACGCTCTATAATTGCCTCATCGCGAGCAATCGGGCCAGCATGGAAATGGGTGGTGCATTTCTTAGCGTGCTCTACAATTGCTTTCTGACGGGCAACTCGGCTGGAAGTGATGGCGGCGGCAGCGGCGTGTGCGCTTTATACAACTGTACCGTGGTGGGAAATTCCGCCGGATACAGCGGTGGTGGTTCCGAAGACGATGTCCTTAACAACTGCATCATCTATTACAACTCGGCCCCGACCGATCCGAATGTGAGCTTAGAATATGGCATTGAATTCACTTGCACGACTCCGCTACAGCCGGGAGCGGGCAACATTACAAACGCTCCGCAGATTGCGAGCGTGTCCAATCCGCACCTGCTGCAGGGATCACCTTGTATCAATGCGGGAAGCATTCAGCCGTGGATGACAGGGGCCGTGGACATGGATGACGAACCTCGATTGAACGGCGTCGTTGACATGGGTGCGGACGAATTCTGGTCCGGCGGCATGACGGGAACGCTCGCTGTCGACATCCAGGCGCAATATACCAATGTTGCACCCAACTTCCCCATTTCATTCACTGCTTTCATTTCGGGCAAACCTCAGGGTTATGTCTGGACCTTCGGAGATGGCGTCAGGGCCACCAATAATGCGGTCGTGGGTCATGCCTACAGCGCAACGGGAACTTATGCGGTGGTTCTGCTCGCCAGCAATTTGAGCGGTCAGGCCAGTGCCACCGTTCAGGTGCATGTGATTAACGCTGATATCTATGTCGCCCCGTCGGGAAACGACGCCAACACCGGACTGAGCTGGGCGACGGCAAAATCCACGATCCAAGGCGGCGTAGATGGCGTCTCCGTGATGGGATCACAGGTGTGGGTGAGCAACGGCATCTACGCCACGGGAGGCCGGGCGGCACAAGGCATGACGTCCAATCGCGTCGTCATAGACAAACCGGTGGTCGTCCGCAGCGTCAATGGACCGGTAGCGACCACGATTCTTGGCAGCTATGGCTCGAACACCTACGGTTTCGCCTATGGTTATGGCTACGGATATGGCTATTGGGATGCGGTTCGATGCGTCTGGATGGCTGCAGCCGCCCGCTTGGAAGGTTTTACACTTGCCAGCGGGCATGTCTTTGGCGGCTATGATGCCGACGGACAGGGTGCAGGCATCTGGATGGATTCGTCATGGGACGCCGCGGCATCGAATTGTGTCTTGTCCGGCAATTCCGCCAACTATGGCGGCGGTTCATATTATGTCACGTTGAACAACTGTTTACTGATCAGCAATTCTGCCAATTACGGTGGCGGTTCAAATTACGGCATGCTGAACAACTGTACGCTGTCGGGAAATTCGGCCACTTGGAATGGTGGTGGTTCGTACGAAGGTACGCTGAACAACAACACGCTCATCGGCAACTCGGCTCAATATGGCGGCGGTTCGTACGGCGGCATGTTGAACAACTGTATGTTCACGAGCAACACTGCCTACGCTGGCGGCGGCTCGTATTGGGCGACGTTGAACGATTGCACGCTCTACGGCAACTCAGCCCAATATGGCGGCGGCTCATGCGATGGCACGCTGAACAACTGTGCACTTGCGAGCAATACTGCCTACTACGGCGGCGGTTCGTATTACATCATACTGAACAACTGCACGCTCTCCGGCAACTCGGCCCAATACGACGGTGGCGGCTCATACCAGGGCACGCTGAACAACTGCACGCTTGCGAACAACACTGCCGACCACGGCGGCGGTTCGAGTTACGCCACACTGAACAACTGCACGCTCTCCGGTAACTCGGCGACAAATTGGGGCGGCGGTTCGTCCGGCGGAACACTGAATAACTGCATAGTTTGCGCCAACACCGCTTCCTATGGCGCCGGCTCGGATAGTGGAACGTTGAACAACTGCACGCTCACTGGCAACTCGGCTTCCTACGGTGGCGGCGGTTCGTCTTACTGTAATCTGAACAACTGCATCGTCTATTTCAATACAGCACCCAGCGACACGAACTATTACCTTTCCGGACTGAACTATTGCTGCACGACACCCGATCCGGGGGGTTCGGGAAACATTACGAATGATCCGGGCTTTGTGAATGCCGCTCTCGGCAACTACCACCTCTCGGCCGTCTCGCCCTGCATCAATGTTGGAAACAACGGTTATGTCACTTGGTCGTTTGATCTGGACGGGCAGACCCGGGTCGTCAACGCAACGGTGGACTTGGGTGCGTATGAATTCCAGCATGCGCCCGGCGGATATTGGGCTTGGGCCGCGGCCATCACAAACGGCCAGACAGGTTACAGCCAGAGCGCCACGGGCGATGGCTATCCGAACCTGTTGAAATATGCGACAGGCAGCAGCCCAACGAACCAGGATGGACTTGCCGATTTGGGCGAAGCACAATCCAACAGTTTTTTCGGCATTAAATTCAATCGCAACACAAACGCAACCGATTTGCTGCTGATCGTCGAGGGCAGCTATACGACAACCAATAACGCGATGTGGATTGGAATCGCGACAAACGCAGATGGCGTATGGAGCGGCCCTGCCGCCGTCTCCGAAACCGTGGGCGGCAATCCGGTGACTGTTTCGGTTCAGGACACCGTTCCTGTCGCGACCAATCGCTTTCTACGTCTGCGCGTGATGGGGCCATAGCATGTATGATTGTTGCGCCGGACGGAGTTTCTCGTGTTCGTGACACGGACTACCGGATTGTAATAGTCTCTGCGCGGCATGAAAACACTGTACTCAGGACGTTGGCCGACAATCCTCGTTGTCGCCGGCCTGACCATCATTGTATCGCTTGCCGGCGCATTGCGCCTATATGCCCTGACTCATCTGAGTCTGTGGATTGACGAAGCGGTCACTGTGACATTGTCCAAGGGGGTATTGCTTCACGGGTTGCCGCGTGTGCCGGATGGTTCCTGCGTTTGGGATGCGTTCCCGGCCAGTTATATCACTGCTGCGTTTCTGGCATGGTTCCCAGATGTACATTTGGGCGCACGGCTGCCAAGTGCGTTGGCAGGCATATTTCTGCTTCCCGTTTTCTATTTTCTGAGCCAGGAGATCTTCAGGAGCAGATTGCAGGCGATGTGCAGCGTATTATTCCTCGGGTTCCAAGTATTCGAGATCGAATGGAGCAGGCAGGCGCGTGTGTACGTGCTTTTGCAACTTGCTCTGGTGGGAGCGGCGCTTTGTTTGTTGCGGTTCTCCAGGAACAGGCGGCCAGGCATGCTTATTTCAGGAATTGCTCTTACATGTCTTGCGCCCATGTTTCATCGGGCAGGCTATCTTGCGCTTGCGATGACAGGCATGTTCGTTGCGTTTGAAATTAGGAGTCTGGTCGGATGGCGCGATATGCTGTCGGCACACAAGCGGCTTGTTATTCTCTCGTGCATCGTTGGCGCAGCGGGCTTCGGGATCGTTGTCGGGATGAGAAGCAATAGTTCATTACTGGCACTCGCAGGACAGTTGTCAGAATCCGCCGGCACCAACTATGTGCTATCCTACGTCAGATTTCTCTGGCAGGAACTGGGACTCTTTCTTCCTTTGTCAGCAGCCGGAATCCTTGCTGGCATGCTGTCACGCCCACGTGCAGTTTTCCCACTGGCGATTTCCGCCGTCGCATTTTTCTCACTGATCGCGCTCAAGACTCCTCTCTTCGCCTATCGCTACGTTCTGCCCATCTTTCCATTTATTATTCTGTTTGGTGTCGGTGGCTGTTGGTCGCCCTGGCTTCTGTTTCGTGAACGCTGGCCACGCCTACGTCCGGCCTTCACGCTCGTGAGTATGCTGATATTCGCCGTCAGCCTGTTCTTTAGTGATGTTGCATTCCGGTTTAGGGAACGTTATGTGATTGATCCAACAGCTCCCCAGCCACGGTGGCGCGAAGCCTATGCGACCATCCGGGCACGCGAAAATCATATCGCCAGATCGGCCCGCCCGACGCTGCTTTCTGCGTTTCCTTTCATGGATGCCATTTATATGGAAGGTGTATCGTATGAGGCAGGCTATCTGCCCGTTTCTCACACCGGCCGGCCCAATGAAATGCTGGAAAGTCCGCCATATTGCCCTGCGCGCATTTTTCATTCTACTGCTGAATTCCACGATCGCCGCGGCTACGTCATTGTAGATGACATGGCGCTTCGAATGCTGGCTTCTTCCGAAATCAAGGACTGTCTTCTCCAGCATCGTCCGAGCGTCATCATCGATGGACCGTCTCGAATCTACATCTGGCTGATCGACG
Source organism: uncultured bacterium (assembly GCA_903906425.1). Classification (GTDB taxonomy): domain Bacteria; phylum Verrucomicrobiota; class Kiritimatiellia; order CAIVKH01; family CAIVKH01; genus CAIVKH01. The sequence goes on along the minus strand of CAIVKH010000297.1, from coordinate 130 downwards.
CTCTCGCCGCCGAAGTGCCGCTGCCGGGACACTAGTGTAGTGTAACAGTCATATCTTTACAATCTCTGGATTCCTGTCATGCTGCCGAACATGTGGAATCCAGCTTGTGCATTGTCCATGACGGCCGAGG
>CAIVKH010000296.1 GCA_903906425.1 uncultured bacterium | reverse complement strand
GTCAACGGCGAGATCACGGTTTACGAAAAGCGCGGCGAATATCAGATCATCGTCCGCAAAATGGAGGAGGCCGGCAAAGGCGATCTCCAGGAACAATTCGAGAAGCTGAAGGCGAAGCTGCAGGCGGAAGGACTTTTCGATCCGGCACGAAAAAAGAAACTGCCGCTGTTGCCGCAGCGAATCGGCGTGGTCACGTCGCCGACTGGCGCGGCGATTCGCGACATGCTCAACATCCTGAGCCGGCGGTTTCCGAATTTGCGGATCACACTGCTGCCGGTTCGCGTCCAGGGCGCTGGCGCAGCCGAGGAAATTGCCGCGGCGATCAACTTGTTCAACGAATTGAAGAACGTGGACGTGATGATCGTCGGGCGCGGCGGCGGAAGCCTTGAGGATTTGTGGTCGTTCAACGAAGAGGTTGTCGCGCGTGCGATCGCGCGGTCGAAAATTCCGACGATCTCGGCCGTCGGTCACGAAATTGATTTTACGATTTCTGATTTCGTCGCCGACCTGCGCGCCCCCACCCCATCGGCCGCGGCGGAGCTGGTCGTGCAGCCGAAGTCCGTCTGGGTGGACACGCTGCGCGGCCACGCGAGGCATCTGACCGCCGCGCTGGAAAACAAATTGCTCGCGATGAAAAACCGGTACACGCGCGTTTCGCGCAGCTACGTTTTTCGCGAGCCGCAAAACATCGCGAAGATTCACCGCCAGCGGCTCGACGCCCATCGCGAAAAACTTGCGACGCTCCTGCGCGGGGCGTACCAGCAAAAGCAGCAGCGGCTCGACGAAATCGGGATGCGCATCGGCCACCGGATGGAAATCCGCACGCAGGCATTGCGCCAGCAGCTCCAGCGGCTCGAATCGCAGCTTCGCGCGCTTGGCCCGATGGCCGTGCTGGAACGCGGCTACAGCATCACGCAGACCGCCGATGGCGGGGTTGTGCGCGATCCGAAGCAGGTGAAGCCCGGAGAAACGCTCGACACCCGCGTCGCGAAAGGCAAAATCGAGTCCGTGATTTCCAAGCTGAAACCTGACACCTGAAACCGGAGTTCATTCCATGACAGAAACAAAAGAAAATCCGAACTTCGAACAGTCGCTTGTGCGGCTGGAACAACTCGTCCGTGAAATGGAGGGCGGCCAGTTGAGCCTCGAGAAGATGATGGCGCATTTCGAGGAGGGCATGGCGCTCGTGAAATCCTGCGGCGACAAGCTCAACGAGGTCGAGGCGAAAATCGAAATGCTCGTTCAGAAGGGCGGCAAGCTCGTCTCGCAGCCGCTGCCCGAAAGCGAGCAACCCTGACCGCGTACCGGCCGGTCCGCGCTTTGACAAGACGGCGGCGGTGTTGAACGTTTTGCCCGTGAGCATGTCAGTCTTGGCAGCACGAGGAACCGTTATGAAAAAATTCTTGGTCTTGATTTTGTTCGCTGTCGCGCCGCTGGTTTCGAACGCGTCGGTGTCTGCCAATGTGGCGAAAACGATGGGATCGGCCATCGCCGACGCGGTTGACAAGGTCATGCCTTCGGTCGTCGTCATCCGCACGGAAGCGACCCGCGATTATTACGTTCGCGGCTGGGGCATGCGTTATTGGCGCGTTCCCGAAAAACTCGCGGGCCAGGGATCCGGTGTTGTGATTTCGAAAGACGGTTACATCCTGACGAACAACCACGTCATTGACGAAGCGGAGAACATCGAGGTGGTTTTCAGCGACGGCACCAAGTACACGGCGAAGGTCATCGGAACTGATCCGCACACGGATCTGGCAGTGGTAAAAATTGAAAATGCGAAAAGCCGGGATTTCAGGGCGGTACAGATCGGCGACTCCGACGCGCTGCGCGTGGGCGAGTTCGTCATTGCTGTCGGCTCGCCCCTGAGCCTGCAAAGCAGCGTCACGCTCGGCATCGTCAGCGCCAAGGGCCGCGCGCTCGGGATGCTGCCCTACGAAGATTTCATCCAGACCGACGCGGCGATCAATCTTGGCAACAGCGGCGGCCCGCTGCTCGACGCCGACGGCCACATGGTCGGGCTCAACGCCGTGATCCAGACGACCGGCGACTCGGAAGGCAGCATCGGCATCGGCTTCGCAATTCCGGCGAATCTTGCGATGACGGTCGCGCAGTCGCTGTTGAAAAACGGCAAGTGGCAGCGCCCGTGGATTGGCGTTTCGATGGCGGAAGACAACGGCAAGGTGACCGTTGATGAAGTCGCCAACGGCAGCCCGGCCACGCGCGCAGGACTTCTTGTCGGCGACGTAATCGAAGCCATTGACGGCACCGAAGTTCACCTCGCGCACGACGTCCAGCGCATTATTTTGCAGCGCGCCTCCGGCGACTCGGTGACGCTGAAAATCAACCGCAGCGGCAAATTGCGGACGGTGGTTCTGACCACGGCGCCGATGCCCGCCGCGCACAGGCGAACTGGCAGTCCCTGACGATCCTTCGAGCTTGGCTATTTCTGCCGCGTGAGCGGAAAGACAACCTTGCTGGTTTCCTTTCCGCCTTCGAAATGTGACCAGGTTTGCGTGATGTGATCGTCATCGGTGAACGCAATCGAAAGCGAATGCATGTGGGCCGCCTCCGGCGATGCCATGCCGGTCGCGCCCACAAATTCAAAATCGAGCCGGTTGTCCTCGATCGTATCCTTCGCCCTCATGCGCGGCTGATTTTGAGCCATGCAATAATGCGTCGCGATAAAATCGCCCTTGTCCCGCGTGTACATCGTCACCATCTCGTGTGGCGATCCCGCCATCAACGTTTCAACGAGCGCGGAACCACCCGCCGTGAGTTTGTACGAAACCGTGAACGGCTCCATTTTGCCGTCGTGCTTCATGTCGGTCTCGCCCCGCCACGTGCCGACCAGCGAAGCAAGTTTTCCCAGCGGCGGCGCGCTCCCAGTCGTCTCGCCGGCCCACGCCGCCATCGCCATGCACCCCGCCAAAAACGCAATACCAACCACGTTCTTCATATGTTTGCTCCCTTCGGGGCAAAAAATATCACGGCCCGAATGGAAGACAAATTCCAGCCATTGGAAAAAGCCCTGATCGGAATTGCCAATGATTGGAAAGTGCGATGCTTTCAGCGTGTCGGCGCGACGCGCAGGAACGAAATCGTTTTGTAGCCGTCCGATTCGTAGAGACAGCCGAGCTCGTTATCCGGCAGCGCAACGAGGCAACTGTAAGCGAAGCCGGTGGGCACGAGCGTCCGCGCTTCCTTCCACGTCGCGCCGTCATCGCGGCTGACGAAAAGCATGCCGTTGGCGCGGCGCTTCGGATCGTGCGGGCCGCTGTAATAAATTTCGTTGCCGACGCGCAGCACGCTGGCCTGACATGCTGGTTCGATGAGCTCTGGTACCACTTCCAGTTTGCTCCATGTCTGCCCGCCGTCACGGCTCTCCGCCGTCGAACGCCGCGATTCACCTGACTGATTGCGAGCATTGAGGCGAATTGAACCGTCGGACATTTCAAACATTTGAACCTCGTTCGCGCGGCATACGGCCTTGTTTTGCGCGTTGGTCACAGTCGCGCCCGGCGCATTTTCTCCGGTCGTCCATGTCGCTCCAGCGTCGTCGCTGAATGCGGCATAGACCTGCCAATGTCCCGGCGGTCCCTGGTTGAAAGGCATAACCAAACGCCCCGCATGCGCGCCGCGCGAAAGTTGGATTCCGATTCCAGGTCCGCTGGCAATTGTCGTCGCGCCCGTGTGATGTTTTACCTCGCACGTGATGTCACGCGGCTTCGACCACATCGCGCCATTGTCGTCGCTCGTCGTGATGAAGCTGTGAACCGTTCGCGCGCTTTCGCAGCCATCGTCCATCTTTCCGAATTCGTGAATCGCCGTCGGATACTGCTGGAAGAAAAGAAGCACGCGCCCCGATTTCTGTTCCACAATCGCGCACGGATTGTTCAGTGCATCGTCGCCGAAATTCGCCACGATCTGCAACGCGCCCCAAGATTTTCCGCCATCGCTGCTGCGCTTGAGAATGATCTTGTTGTGCGCCTGATCGGCACCCTTCGCGCGGCCTTCCGCAAATGCGAGCAATGTCCCGTCCTTTGCCGCAACAATCGCCGGGATGCGGATCGAGCCGTAGCCATTCTCACCTGCCGCAAACACGACGACGGAATCCGCAGCGGCGCAAATTTGAGCTGCCGCGACAAACGCGAAAATCCACAAAATATATTTGTTCATTTTTTGCCTCCTTGTTTCTTTGCGACCATCAGCTCTTGATCCAATCGAAATATCCGATCTTCTCCAATTCGACCCGTAGTTGCTTCACCTGCTCCGGCGTCGGCGAAAGATTCGGCAGCCGCGCGGGGCCAACCGGAACTCCGAGCATTCCCATCAATGCCTTCGCGGCGCCCATGTAGCCGCATGGCGCGGTGGCGAGCGTCTTCACGAGTTGAACGCTGCGGAATTGTTCCTGCCGCGCAGCTTCGAGATCGCCGGCGGCGAATGCCTTGCCGAGCCGGTGATAAACCGGCGCGGCAAAATTGTACGTGCTGCCGACCGCGCCCTTCGCGCCGAGCGCGAGCGCCGCGAGCAAGAATTCATCGTTGCCCCATGGCAGATCGAAATCGCCGGGGATGTGCTGGCAAAGTTGATAGGCGAACAAATCCACGTTCGTCCACTTGATGCCGGCCAAACTCGGAATTTTCTCTCGGCCCGCGGCAAGAAAATCCGCCATCGGAAAATTGACGCCGGTCAAAACCGGGATGTCGTAATAAAAAAACGATGTCTCCGGCGCGCCGCCCGCGATCTGCGCGCAACAGTCCACCAAAGCAGCGAGGCTGCGCGGCTTGAAATACGACGGGGCCAGCGCGGAAATGGCCAGCGCCCCGACTTGTTGAGCGTGGGCCGCGAGCGCTCGCGCGTCGGTCAGGCAGTTCGAGCCAACGTGAATGATGACTTTCAGCGGCGTGCCTTTCGCGATTTCCATCCAGCGCGTCGCGAGTTGTTTTCGCTCCTCGAAAGTCAGCGAATGACTTTCTCCCGTGCTGCCGTTGATGAACGGAAGATGAATTCCATTCCTGAGCAAATGCTCCGCCTGCTTTTCGACGGCGGCGAGGTTGATCGAGCCATCGTCCTTGAACGGCGTATGTGTCGCCGCAACGAGCCCGTGAAGTTTGATGTGTTTCATGTTTGGTCCTTTCAAGTCGTGATTGTGGATCCGCGATCGCGGTCCGTCGGCCGCAGCACGAACATCAGCACCGCGGCAATAATCGAAGGAATCGCGCAGATCGCAAATCCAATCGCCAGCGGAACGCCGTGGTCTTTGAGTTTGCCCAGATATGGAGTGATGAGAGCGCCTGCCGTGATGCCGGCAAAATTCATCAAGCCGTATCCCGTGGCGCGGAACTTCGGTGGCGCGATCTGGCAGAGAATCGGCATGTTGTTCGCATCGAACATCCCGAATCCAAATCCGTAAAGCGCGGCGCAAATCACGACGACCGAAAACGCGGGCGCGAGTCCGATCCCGACCAATGCCGGCACAGTCAGCAGCAATCCCGCGCCGCTGGCCCACGTTCGGCCGCGAACACTTCTTTGCGAAAAAATGTCGGAAAGCCGCCCGCCGACCAGTACGCCGAAAAACGACGCGCTCGCTGTCGTCATCGTCGCCCACAAACCCGAATATTTTTGGTCGAGCATAAAGCGGTCCTGCAACAGCGTTGGCATCCAGTTTTTCACGGCCCAGCCCGGAAGACTCGGCAGGCAGAAACATAGAAGCAAAATCACGAAGCCGAGCCATTGAACGCCTGCTGCCGGATGTGGAGCAGACCGCTGGTCTGCTTGACCGAACGCAGGCAGACCGGCGGTCTGCCCCACTTTTTCGCGCAGAAAAATCGCGAGCACGATGGCATACGCGACGCCGATCACGCCACAACCGGCGAACGCCGCGCGCCACGAAATATCCTGCGCCACCCATCCGCCGACGCCGCCGAGCGCCTGGCCCATGTAAATTCCGCTCATGTGAATTCCCACCGCCAGCGACCGCGTCGGCCCGCGATGGAAATCGGCGATGAGCGAAAGCCCCGCCGGAATATAAAACGCCTCGCTGATGCCCATCACCCCGCGCAGCCAGTACAGCGTGTGGAAATCGTGAACGCGCCCCATCGCCAGCGTCACCGCGCTCCAGACACCGAGGCTGAAAACGATCAGCCATTTCCGGTTCAGCCGGTCCGCAATCATGCCGCTGATCGGGCTGCAAAAAGCATAAACCCAAAGAAAGATCGCCATGAGCCGGCCATAATTTTCCGCGCTTTGCAATTCGACGATGTCGAGTTTGATCGAAAGCCCCATCGTCGCGAGCATCTGCCGGTCCAGATAATTCAGCAGCGCCACCGGCCACAGCAGCGCCACCGTCATCCACGCGCGGAATTTCCAATCATTGGAAATTTGCGCGTCCGAATTTTCCAATGATTGGAAGTTCACGGTGTCCACATCCAGACTTCGGGCGAGCGGACGCCGCGGCGGACTTCGCCGCTGACGATCACGTAGCCGCCGTTCCAGAAAACGACCGGAGCCGTCGCGCGCGGCTCGGGCATGTGTCCGATGATGCTCCATTCATTCAACGCGGGATTGTATTCGAGCATTTCGTCGCGAAATCCCTTGTGCGTTTTCGGGTCCGCGCTCGGTGCATCATCCCCACCGAAAACAACTATCTTTCCATTCACAGTTGCCGCAGGCGACGGAGACGCCGCGATCGCAAATGGCAAATCGGCGATTCGAAGCCATCGCATGTTCAGCAAATCGAGAATGTAGGCACTACGAAGATATTGTCGGACAGGATTACCATTAGAACCAGCAGAGAGGCTCACTCCGCCGATGACAAAGAAATAGCTTTCCAGAGTGGCCGTGACTGCAAGTGTACGTCCCGGGCCAGGACATCCCGGGATTGTTCCCCACCAGTATTGCGAAATGCTATTCGATTCTCCGAACTCAATTCCGGGAATTCGTAGATCACTCCATGCGTTTGTTAGCGCAATCGTGCAATTGGGCGATGCTTCGCCGCCCACGACTATTTTGTTGGTAACATGATAACCATTTCTTCGATTACCGGGCGGATGGTTGACTTCTAAAATCGCACCACAAGCATTGGCCACTGGTTCGCGCAGAGGCGGGCGGCCATTCAGGATTACAGCGCTTCCATTCCAAAACATTTCATATGTGTCGGCAAACGTCTTTTCTGAATCGGACCCACTGAGCCAGATTGCACCATTCGATGTCGGCAGCGAAATTCCATAGGCGACGGGATGTGGATACTTTCCCGAATGTAGCCAGTACGTCGCACCGTTTGTCAGAACGTACACATCGTCATAATAAACTTTCTTTCCGCCCTCCCACGGCGGCTTGTCAGGAAAATTTGCGCCGCCCGCGACGATCAGCGCGCCGCCGCTCACGCCCGCAAACGCGCCCGCAACGCCGAGTTTGTCGGGCAAATCGGGAAGGCGTTTCCAATGATTGGAAGTTTGCGCAGCGCAAATTTCCAATGATTGGAAAAATGTGAGCAGCACGAACGCCACGCTGAAACCTGGAACATGAAACATGAAACATGATTTCATTTTTCGAGCAGTTTCCAGCAATACCAGAGCATCCGCGGCAGATGGAACGGACCTTTCCACATCGAGCCTTTAAGCGTGTTCGCAGGTTCGCCGTCACGGTGGAGATAACCGAACCACTCGCCGAATTCGGGATCGGCGAAATTTTTGAATGACCAGTCGTGAACGAGCTTGTGCCAGCGCGCATATTTTTCGTCGCCGGTCATTTTGTAGGCGAGCAGCGTCGCGATGATCGCCTCGTTGTGCGGCCACCAGAATTTCATGTCCTGCCAATATTCCTGAACCGGCTTGCCGGACACATCGCGGAAATAAAAAATGCCACCGCAGCCCTTGTCCCAGCCGCGTTCCCACACGCAATCGAGAATCGCGAGACCGAGTTGTTTCAGCTTCGCGTCACCGCGTAGCTTCGCTTCGTGAAGAATGAACCACGCGCATTCGATCGAGTGGCCGGGGTTCAGGATGCGGCCGTCGGAGTGGTCGCAAATTTCGCCGCGCGGGCCGACGACTTCCATGAGCGCACGGAGTTTCGGCTTGTAAAAATCTTTTTTGATTTCGGCGATGGCGCGATCAATCCATTGCGTGCAGGTCGCGCCGAATATTTCGATGTCGCCGAGATTCGCGCGGACCTCCTGCGTGGTGGTAATGGTCATCATCAGCGGTGCGAGGCCCTTCATCGGCCGCGTCGCGGGATCGACTTTCGGCGCAATGTGGCCGGGTTCGAAATTGAATTTCAGAAAAGTTTCGAACGTTTTGATCGCATACTTCGCCGCGGATTTATCCCCGGTTGCTTTTGAGTACGCCCCAAAGGCAATAGCGGCGAAGCACTCGCTGAAAACGTAGCGCCGCATCCGCAACGGTTTTCCTTCGCGCGTGACGGAGAAATACATTTTGCCGGATTTGTCGAAGCAGTGTTCGCGTGCAAAATCGAGGCAGCTCTTCGCAGCGGCCAGCCATTCGGGGCGTGGCTCGACAGTGTTGTACAGCGTTGCGAACATCCACGCGGCGCGTCCCTGAAACCAGACGGACTTGTCGTCATCAACAATCGAGCCATCGCGGTCGAGCGACGTGATGATTCCCCCGTATTTTTTGTCCATGCCGTTCTTGAGCCAGAACGGAATGACATCATCGAGCAGCGTGTCGCGATAAATGGAAAGATATTTCTTGTTCATTCACCCTCGCAGAATTGGATGCAGTTTTGCCCCGTTCGAAGCGTTACGACAAGCCCAAGTTGAAGACGATACATCTTGCTCGCCGCACAAATGACCATTGGCTACAAAACTGCCCATGCAACCGAACGATTTTCGCGGCTTTCTTGACGAGCTTCTCGCGCAGAGCGGCGCGATCATCCGCGCGGCGTGGGGCGACACCGGCCACATCGCCTATGAATCGAAATCCGACCGCTCGCCCGTCACCGAAGTTGATCGCGGCGTCGAAAAGAAATTACGCGAAATGATCGGTGCGAAATTTCCATCGCACGGAATCATCGCCGAGGAATTCGGCAGCGAGCGCGAAAACGCCGAGTGGGTCTGGGTGATTGATCCGATTGACGGCACGAAATCGTTCATCTCCGGCGTACCACTTTTCGTGACGCTTATCGGCCTTCTTCACTGCGGCAAGCCGGTGCTCGGCGCGATTGACCAACCGGTTCTCCGCGAGCGATGCGTCGGCGATAACGAGACGACATTGTTCAACGGCAAGCCAACGCGCGTGCGTCTGTGCCGCAATTTGCGCGATGCGGTTTTGACGACATCGGGTTTTGAGACGATCGCCGGCCAGCCGTTCGAAAAAGGATTTTTACGGCTGGCAGCGGCGACGCGATTCACGCGGACGTGGGGCGATGGCTATGGCTATCTGCTGCTCGCGACGGGCCGCGTTGATGTGATGGCCGAGCCGATTCTTGCGCCGTGGGATTTGCTGCCGCTCATCGCCGTCGTGAATGGCGCGGGCGGAAAGATTACGGATGTGACCGGTGGCGAGGCCATCGGCGGCAGCGGCGCGATAGCCGCGAGTCCCGAACTGCATCCAAAAGTCGTTGAAGAATTTCGCGGGTGACGCAGGCGATGTGGTGGCCGTGGAAAAAAACGAAGGCGCTGCCGGAACATTTGAAAACCGGCGAGTGGGGCGAAGAAGTCGCTGAGCGGTTTCTGAAAAAGAAGGGCTTCAAAATTATCGGCCGACGCGTCCGGTTGGATCGCGATGAACTCGACATCGTCGCGCAATTCAACGGTGTTTTGGTTTTCGTCGAAGTGAAAACGCGCAAGAACGAGGAATTCGGCCGCGCCATCAGCGCGGTGAATCGCGGAAAACGGGCATCACTTTCGCGGGCTGCGGTTCACTACTTGAGAAAACTTCGCGAAAAACCGGACTTCTTCCGCTTCGATGTCGTCGAAGTCATCGGCGAAAAAGGCGCGGGCGATCCGCAAATCCGGCACATTGAAAATGCATTCAATCTCGACAGCAAATACCGACTGCCATGGTGAATCATGAAAATATTGCGCGCTCAAAAAGCGATTGAAACGAAGCGGTTGACCGATGCCATCTGGCCGCAGGGATTGCGCGTGGCTGTTCTCGGCCCGCATCCGGATGATTTCGACGAGGCCGCGGTGACGTTGAAACTTTTGCAGTCGAATGGCGCAACGATCAGCGTCGCGGTTTTGAGCGGCAGCGCCATCGGGGTTGAGGATTCCTACTGCGCGCCGGAGCAGAAGGCGGAAACACGGCGCGAGGAGCAGCGTAGAAGCTGCCGACTTTTCGGCCTTCCAGATGATGAATTGTTTTTTCTTCCGCTGGAAGAAGACGCCGCTGGCGAACCGGCCGACAACGAGCACAACCAATTGATCATCGGCGATTGGCTGGCTCCGCGAATGCCGGACCTGATTTTTCTTCCGCACGGCCACGACCAAAAGGGCGGTCATCGGAATGTCTATTCGCTCATGCGTGCGGTCGTGGCTGGACGAAGGCTCAATCTGATCGCGATGCTGAATCGCGACCCGAAGACGGTGAGCCTGCGCATTGATGCGTTCACGCCGTACGACGAAACGACGGCGGCGTGGAAAGCATCGCTGCTCCGGTGCCACGACACACAGCAACAACGAAATCTCAACACACGCGGTTATGGCTTCGATGACCGGATCCTCGGCATGGACCGCAAAAACGCTGCAGAATTGAAAATCGCCGAACCATTCGCCGAGCTGTTCGAAGTCGAAATTCATCGCGGGTGAGGCAAGATGCGGCAATCGCAGATAGTCAAATTCACAAAACGCGGTCATCGAATGCGCGACTTCCAATGATTGGGAAATTCGGTTGCGTTGGTTTCAAATCATTGGAAAGCGTTCAGGTCGCTTCTTGTGAGTTGATATGAAAATCGCATGAATAAAGCTCGTTCCAGAAATTCGGTGATGCCAGTGCGCTACATTTTGCTGGCATTTTTCTTATGTTCCGCGTGGTCCGCGAATGCGATCGAATTGCCGCCTGTCTTTGGCAATTCGATGGTTCTTCAGCGCGGACAGCCGGTGCCGGTTTGGGGCAAGGCCGCAGCGGGTGCGGAAATTTGCGTTTCGTTTGCGAAGCAGGAAAAGCATGCGACGGCGGATTCATCGGGGCACTGGCAGGTCATGCTCGATTCGTTGGAAGCGTCGGCTGGCGGCGCGATGCTCACCATCCGCGAAGATTCCAAATCAAAGATTTCAGAATTGAAATTCTCGGACGTTGTGGTTGGCGAAGTCTGGCTGTGTTCGGGCCAGTCGAACATGCGGTTCATGCTGAAGCAGGCGACGGGCGGCGCGGAGGAAGTCAGAAATAGCAGCGCGTTCAATCTACGGTTGCTGAATTTCACAGGCGCGTTGAAGGACGGCGTGACAGCGACGAATTATTTCTCGACGCCCGGCTGGCAGGTCTGCGGGCCGAAGACTGCCGCTGATTTTTCGGCGGTCGCCTATTTCTTCGGAAAGAAATTACATCGCGAACTCGGTGTGCCGGTGGGCCTGATTTGGAATGCCGTTGGCGGCGCGCCGATCGAGGCGTTTCTTCCGGAACAACTATTTTCGAACGATGCTGAACTTCGCGAGCGCACGGCAAACTGGCTGGGAAATCAGAAGTATCCGCATTGGTGTCGTGAGCGCGCAAAACAGGAATCGGCAAAATTGCGCGGCGCGTCGTTTCATCCGTTCGCGCCGTCGGCGTTGCATGAAGCGGGCTTCGCGCCGGTCGAACCGTTCGCGATTCGCGGCGTGCTCTGGTATCAAGGCGAATCGAATGCGACGGACACACCGGAGTCGCCAGCGCTGGATCCCGCGCCGTATGAGAAGATGTTCCGCTTGCTCGTCACGGACTGGCGAAAGACATGGAACAATCCGTCGATGCCTGTTTATTTCGTCCAGCTCCCAAGTCTGAATCGTGATTGGGGGAAGTTTCGCGAAGTGCAGGCAAAACTTGCGGATGAAATCCCGAACTGCGGAATGGCCGTGACGTTCGATTTGGGCGAACCGACGAATGTTCATCCGCCAAACAAGAAGCCGGTGGGTGAACGACTCGCCGAGTTGGCAGTGAGGAATATTTTGGAAGAATGAAGAGAGCTTAGGTTTGCAGCCTTTCAGAGCTGTGTTATAGATTTTGCAGGTAAGGGAGAAAATTATGCCACGCAAGTTCAAGAGTATTGAGCCGTCCGCAATCGTAGACAACACGTTTAAGCTCATCGGCGCGGACTGGATGCTGATCACCGCGGGAACAATCTCATCTTTCAACACGATGACGGCCAACTGGGGCGGACTCGGATTTCTGTGGGACAAGAACGTCTGTTTTTGTTTCGTTCGCCCGATTCGCTACACCGATCATTTCATGGAGAAGGCCGAGAATTTCACGCTGTCATTTTTCGAGGAACAATACCGGGAAATCCTGCAATTCTGCGGCACGTACTCCGGCCTTGATGTCAACAAGGTCGAGAAGACGGGCTTGATTCCGGTGTCGGCCGAATCGGGTGGCGTCTATTTCGAGCAGTCCCGGCTCGTGATCGAATGCCGAAAAATTTATTCCCAGGAAATGGATCCAGAGCGTTTTCTTGCGCCCTACATCGCCAGCTTTTATCCGGACAAATCCTATCATCGCATCTACGTCGGCGAGATCGTTAACTGCCTCGTCGAGAAGTGACTCGAACACAGTTCGGTCAGCAAATCCTAGGCAATTGCTCGCCGCTCAGCAGATCAATGACTCGCGTTGAGCCGAGTCGCGTTTTCAGCGTCGCACGCGGCTGTGTTTTTTCCGTCACGTGTCCGATGATGGAGGTACTGGCTCCGCCGGCTCCGCGGCGGAGAATTTCGAGCGCCGCGGCGACATGGGCCTGCGGCACGAATGCGATGAAGCGGCCTTCGTTCGCGACGTACATCGGATCAAACCCGAGCATTTCGCACGCACCGCGAACATCTTCGCGGACGGGCAACACGAATTCCTCGATTTCAATGTGGCGGTTTGCGGTCGCAGAAATTTCGGCGAGCGAAGAGGCGAGGCCGCCGCGCGTGCAGTCACGCATACAATGGATTTCGATTTTCGCGGAAAGTAATTCTTGCACAGTCGCAACGAGCGGCGCGCAGTCGCTTTCGATCGTCGTTTCAAAACTCAAACCTTCGCGAACGGCCATGATCGCGATGCCGTGGCGGCCGATGTCGCCGTTGACTAGAATCGCATCGCCTGGCTGGACGGATTTCGGATGAATCACAAGGTCGTGTTCGATGACGCCGATGCCGGAGGTGTTGATGAAAATCCCGTCGCCTTTTCCCTTGTCCACAACCTTCGTGTCGCCGGTGACAATTTTCACGCCGGCCGCTTCCGCCGCAGCCTTCATTGACTGGACGATGCGCCAAAGCGTTTCCATCGGCAGACCTTCTTCGAGAATGAAGCCGCAACTCAGATAAAGCGGCCTCGCTCCGCTCATCGCGAGATCGTTGACTGTTCCGTTGATGGCGATCGAACCGATGTCACCGCCGGGAAAAAATAGCGGGCGCACGACAAACGAATCGGTCGTGAAGGCGATTCGTCCCTTCGGTTGCGGAAGAACCGCGCTGTCGTGCTGAAGAAATTCTTCTCCGCTGTCGAACGCCGGCGCGATCATTTTTTCGATGAGCGAGCGCATCAGAAAACCACCGCCGCCGTGAGCAAGCGTCACGTTCGGATAATCGCGGATCGGAATGGGACAGATGACATTCATTTGCGATCGCCAACAATTTCGGAGCGGCGGTAGCGATAATACGCAGAGCACGCGCCTTCCGCGGAAACCATTGTTGCGCCGACGGGCTTTTCAGGATTGCAACGGACGCCGAATGCCGGGCAATCGAATGGCTTTTGCAATCCTTGCAAGATCAAGCCGCTGATGCATTCGTTCGGTTCAGCGACGTGTTTCATTTGGATGCCGAATTTCTTCGCAGCGTCGTGCGCGGCGTATGCCGGCCGAAGCCCCCAGCCGCTGTACGGAATTTCGCCGAGGCCACGCCATTTGCGCGGAATAACTTCGAAAACTTCGCGAAGCATTTTGATTGCGGGCTGGTTTCCGTGCTCGTGAACGGAGCGCGAATAGGCGTTCTCGACGACGTGCCGGCCTTCTTCAAGTTGTTTCACGAGCATGAAAATGCCCTGCAAAATATCGAGCGGTTCGAAGCCGGTGACGACAATCGGCGCGCGGTATTTCGCGGCGAGCGGATGATATTCGTCGTAGCCCATGACCGTGCAGACGTGACCGGCAGCGAGAAATCCCTGCACGCGATTTTCCGGCGAGGAGAGGATTGCTTCCATCGCAGGCGGAACGAGGACGTGCGAGACGAGAATCGAAAAATTCTTCACGCCATCGCGCTCGGCCTGAAAAACAGCCATCGCGTTTGGCGGCGCAGTTGTCTCGAAGCCGACGGCGAAGAAAACGACTTCGCGTTGCGGGTTTTGTTTCGCGAGCGCGAGCGCGTCGAGCGGCGAATAAACGATGCGGACGTCGCCGCCCGCGGCCTTCACGGAAAACAAATCGCGTTCGGAGCCGGGCACGCGAAGCATGTCGCCGAACGAGCAGAAAATGACGTTCGGCTTCGCCGCGATTTCGATCGCCTGATCAATGATTTCAATCGGCGTGACGCAGACGGGACAACCGGGGCCGTGAACCAGCTCGATTTGCTTCGGCAGCAATTCATCAATGCCGAAGCGGACGATGGCGTGTGTCTGGCCACCGCAAATTTCCATGATCGTCCACGGCTTCGTGGTGATCGCAGCGATGGCCCTGGCCAGCTTGTGCGCGCCGTCTGCATCGCGGTATTCATCGAGGAATCGCATAATTTTTTTGTGACTCGCTCGCGGAGTTTACGCGCAGGCTGCGCATTTTTCCAATGATTGGCAATTGCGGGTGCGCAAATTTCCAATCATTGGAAGTTGCGGAATCACTCCGTCCATTCGGTGATGGCGGCCATCGCGGAGCAGTCAACGATGTCGTCGGCAGAGCAGCCGCGGGAGACGTCGTTGAACGGGCGGCGCAAGCCTTGCAGCAGCGGGCCGATGGCGGTCGCGCCGGCGAGACGTTCGGTGGCTTTGTACATCGTGTTTCCGCAATTCAGATCGGGGAAAATCAGAACATTGCAGCGTCCGGCGATTTCGGATTTCGGCGCTTTCTTCGCAGCGACGGCTGGAATTACAGCGGCGTCGAATTGGAACTCGCCGTCGATTTTCAGGTCGGGCGCCATCGCTTGCGCTTTGGTCATCGCGGCGATGACTTTGTCAATCGTCGGATCTTTTGCGGAACCTTTCGTCGAGCAACTGATCATTCCAACGCGCGGCTCATCGCCGGTGAGTGCGCGGAATGTGCGGCCTGTGCAGACGGCAATTTCGGCAAGCTGGTCGGCGTTCGGATTGATGTTCAGTCCGCAGTCGGCGTAAAGCAGCGCGCCGTTGAAGCCCCATTTTGGATCGGGCAGTTGCATGATGAAATAAGCCGACGCGGTCTTGATGCCGGGCGCGGTGCGGAAAAGTTGCAGCGCGGGCTTGGTCTTCTGGCCGGTGTCGTGGTTGTAGCCTTTCGGATTTCCGCCGCCGGAAACGTAGCCGTGTGCGTCGCCCGCGCAGACCATCGCGGCGGAAAATGCGCAGGTGTCCTTCAGCCACGCGCGGGCTTGGTCGGGCGTGAGGCCCTTGTTTTTGCGAAGCTCGACGACGGTGGCGACATAGTGCTCGAAGCGCGGGCAGGTTTCGATGTCAACGAGTTCGACGCCATCAAGAGAGATCTTTTCCGCAGCGGCCAGCGCGCGAATCGCGGCGGCGCTGCCGACGAGAATGGGTTTGGCGTAACCGGTCTGCGCGAGATTGGCGGCAGCCTGCAGGTTGCGCGGGTCGTCGCTTTCGGTCAGGCAGATTTTGCGGCCGAGTTTTTTAGCTTTTTCACGGATGGTTTCGAGGACGGTTTTCGACATGGTTTTCCCTTTCAGATTATCAAACAAAAATCATTCGGAACAAATTCGAGTTGCGAGGCTAGGCAGCGGGCTGCCGTGAGGCAAGCATCCAAACCACCGTTCATAGATCAGCTTTTTCCTGAGTCTGCTTTTGCTTGAATGGCATGACGGGGCGAACTAGGAACGATGGGATTCAAAAGTTCGTTTTTTAGGTGGAAGATTTATGAGTGATATTGAACCGCGCCCGGGCGCACCTCCGCAAATTGTGCTGGTGATCAACAGCTATGCGACGCAAATGGAATTCCAGTGGTTTCGCATGGCGGAAGAACACCGCGTTTTGGCCAAGGGCGTTGTGGACCAGATCGGGACCAATCAGGCGGTCATTTTGCATGAGCGCTATGATGGCCGCGAACTCCACGAAAAAATGCCGGTCGAAAACGCTGATGCGGCCGTACGGGCAATCAAACATCAGGCGATGTCCGGGGATCTCGCGATTATCAAGTCAGCATCTGAAATCCTCTGCATCGGCCACCGGGTGGTGCATGGCGGCGAAAAATTCACCGCGCCCACGCGCATTACCGACGACGTGAAAAAGAGCATCGAGGGTTTCAAGACATTGGCCCCGCTTCACAATGCCTGCAATCTCGCGGGCATCGAAGCGTGCGAGGTAGTGTTTCCGGGCATTCCGAATGTGGCGGTGTTCGACACGGCATTTCACCACTCGATGCCGCCAGCTTCCTACCTGTATGCAATTCCGTATGACTACTTCCAGAAATACGGCGTCCGGAAATACGGTTTTCATGGAAGCTCGCATCAATTTGTCGTGAACGAAACCGCGCTCATCCTTGGGCGCGCGGCGTCCTCTTTGAAGCTGATCACCTGCCATCTTGGCCGCGGATGCAGCGTGGCCGCCGTGGACGGCGGAAAAGTTCTCGACACGAGCATGGGCATGACGCCGCTTCCCGGCCTCATCATGGCAACGCGATGCGGGGACATCGATCCGGCCGTGGTTTTATATCTGGCACGGCAAAATATGAGCGCCGATGAAATCGATGATCTATTGAACACGAAGAGTGGGTTGCTCGGACTGGCCGGCGTTGGCAGCGGCGATATTCGCGACGTCATTGATGCTGCGGGCAAAAACAACCAGCAGGCAGCGATGGCACTGTGGGCATATGTTCAGCGCATCGTTTCGTACATCGGGGCCTATTACGCCCTGCTCGGCGGCGCGGACGCGATTGTGTTCACCGGCGGAATCGGCACGTACAATCCGTACATTCGTTCGCGCGTCATCGGACAGTTGGGCGTTCTAGGATGCCATCTGTCGGAAACAAAAAATTACGCGATGGGCAAAACACAGATCATCAGCGATGATCGGAGTTCCCTGAAGGCAATCGTCATCCCTTCGAACGAAGAATTGATGATTGCCCGCGAGTCGTTTTCGGTCATGCACGACGAGAAAATCCCGGCTGCGAGCTAATCGGAAAGAATCAGCAAATGCGCACGAAATCTTCAATCATCCTGGTGCTGAATTCGGGAAGCTCGTCCCTGAAATTTCAGTTGTTTCAAATGGGGCAAGAGGAACAGATGCTGGCCAAGGGCCTGCTGGAACGTATCGGATTAAAAGATCCGATCATGAGCATCAAGTGTTCCGACGGCCGCGAATTCAAGGACAAGCCGGCGATCAAGAACCATGACGAAGCCCTCGCTCTCGTCTGCGAAAAACTGGTAGATCCGAAATCCGGCGTCGCGGTGTTGCAGTCGCTCGGTGATGTCCATGCTGTCGGTCATCGCGTCGTTCATGGTGCCGAAGAATTTCGCGATTCCGCCGTCGTCACCGCCGAGATCAAGGCTTCGATTGCAAAATGCATTCCGCTCGCACCTCTGCACAATCCCGCAAACCTGATGGGCATCGAGGCGTGCGAAAAAGAATTCCCGGGCGTTCCCAACGTCGCGGTGTTCGACACAGCGTTCCATCATTCGATGCCGCCATCGTCATACCTCTACGCAGTCCCGTATGAATACTACAAAAAATACGGCATCCGAAAATACGGCTTCCATGGTACCTCACACAAATACGTTGCCGAGTCCGCGGCAAAATATCTGCGGCACAGCCTCGCCGACTTGCGGCTCATCACCTGCCACCTCGGCAACGGCTGCAGCGTTTGCGCAATCGACCGCGGCAAAGTCGTGGACACCAGCATGGGCATGACCCCGCTGCCCGGCCTCGTCATGGGCACGCGCTGCGGCGACATTGATCCCGCTGTCATCATTTATCTCATGCGTCAGGGCATGAAAGCCGACGAAATTGACGGCCTGCTCAACAAGAAAAGCGGTTTGCTCGGAGTCGCAGGAATCAGCAGCGACATGCGCGAGATCATCGAGGCAACCGAAAAAGGTCACGAGCAGGCGAGCCGCGCGATGCAACTTTTCGTGCAGCGACTCGTGTTCTACATCGGCTCCTATCACACGATTCTTCACGGAGCGCATGCCGTCATCTTCACCGGCGGCATCGGCGAAAACAGCGCCTACATCCGCTCCCGCATCGTCGAACGAATCCACCGTCTCGGCTGCCATCTGGATGAAAGCAAGAACCAGGTCATCGGCCGTCCCGCCATCATCAGCGACGAGCGCAGCACGCTCAAAGCGATGGTCATGCCGACCAACGAAGAACTCATGATCGCACGCGACACGATGCGCGTGCTCGGCGACTAGGCGGAGTCGCCCTGCGGCCCCGCCAGTTCCTCCATCGCCTTGAGATCCTCGAAGGTTTTGCGCGCCTCTTCCTCGTCCACGATGCTCAACGCGAAACCAACGTGGACGATCACGTAATCGCCCACCTTCGCCTCCGGCACATACGCGAGGCTGATCTCCTTGAGGATGCCGCCAAAATTCACCTTTCCGGTGAGGCGGATTTGCTCGTCACCCTGAATTGACTCAATACGACCTGGAATCGCGAGACACATATTTCCTCATACTATACGTCCAAACGCCCATCGCAACCTTCCAATCATTGGAAAATGGCCGGCCCGAATTTTCCAATGATTGGAAATTCCCGGATGCGAACCGCCCCTGCCCTTCCGCAGCCACGCACGAAACTATTTTTGCACCGAGGCTTTTTCAATGAGCACCGGATACGCGTAGCCCGATCCGTAATTTTGATCCACCGCAACTTTTCCACTCACGGTGATGAGGTCACCGACGGCAGCGGTGTCCGTCGTGGTGACAACCATGTCAACCGGATTGTCCTCGCCCGTTCCATCGGAAATATGAATCCAGTTGCGATCCAGAACATCCGCCGTGAATTTCGTGACCTGGCCTTTCACCAGCACCTCTTTTCCCGCCAGGGCCTTCCGGTTCTCGTAAACTTCTGAAAGCCTTTTCCCGCCGGACGGCAGAACAATTTGTTTTGTAATGGCGGGAACCGTCATCCCATCGGACTGCGACTTTGTGGTGGACGCATCTTCCTTGTCTTCAACGAAGACATGTCCCACAAAGTAGATTTCCTTGAACGTCCGCTTGAGCGTCGGACTGGTGAAGTCCTTCATCACCTGCCCGCGAGGAACAGTCACCTTGTCGCCCACTTTCACTTGAAAACGATTTGCGGCCGCCCAGATCGCTTCCTTGCCGGACTCCACCTTGACATATGTGTAACCACCCGCGTTCATCGTCTCGACAACCGCGCCTTTGATCCCATCAGACGGTGGTACAAGACTAGGCGCGGACTGCCTGATGTCGGGATGGCCCGCGGGCAGTGACGCGGACACATTCCCATTTGTGCCGACCGTCATGCTCGACACGAAATAGATCCGATCGAATTTTCTGTCCAACGTCGGGCTTTGAAAATCATCCATTTCGTAGCCACTGTTCACAACCACCTTTTCGCCGGGCTTGACGACAAAAGGAAATGCGGCGGCCCATATTTTCTGGGTGCCGGCGTCTATCAACACATATGTGTAGCCACCGCTATCCATTGTTTCCACAGCCGTTCCCTGAAGCACCGACGCCTGTACGGATGGCATGTCCGCCGCCGAACACAAAAGAAGCGACGCGCCCACAAAGCATCCAATCATCAGCGAGGAAAAACAAGTTCTCATAAACGATGTCTCCAGATAACTTTTTTGATTTGTGTATCATATGGAATGTAATTCACGCCAGCGGCCACGCACTTCTTTTGCAAAAAAGATTTTTTCATGCCCGGCCACCGACCCAAACATTCGCATCTCAAAATGTCACCACGTGCATCACCGCAACCTCGGCAAGATGGTCATCGGACAATGCGATACGGGTTTCCCCGATGCTCGCAACAGGGACCACCCGAATTGTTGCTTTGACGCAGACTGCATAGGTTATACCACGTTGTAGGGCGTGTGCCCGCGGCGAAAAGAGTTTGATGACTGGCGCAATTTAGACAAATTCGGGAGCATTAAAGAATGAAGACGAACAGACAGATGGCAGTTTTAGCGGCGCTTGGGTGCGCCGTATTAGGCGGCGGAACAGCCCTGGCGGTGAAAGGTCCGGGAGACGGAGGTATCAGGAATACTCCTCACGATTTCTCCCAATATACTTGGCAGTTCGATCCGGCGGGTGGAGCGGCACAGGGACAGATGTGCGTGCCCTGCCACACGCCACACAAGTCAAATCCATACGGCTTCACGCCGGTGTCCGGCAGCCTGCCACCGCTGTGGAACCACCAATTGAAAGATGGCTCAGCGTACACGCTGAGCACGTTCGCCGGACCAGGCAAGGCCAACCTGAATATCAAATCATTGCTTTGTCTCGGTTGTCATGACGGTGCGACCGCGCTGGATGCCTACGGTTACATGGATGGCGGTGGCGGAAATCCAGGAAACGCCGCCAATAAAATGGGCCCGAATAATATCAACACCATCGGCACGGATCTGAGCGATGACCATCCGGTGGGCGTGTATTATCCGGTGAGTTTCACCAACAACACCTCCACATCGTGGGGCACGCTCAGTGCAACGACCGGCCGCAGCGGAACGCGATCGATCAGTGAAATCCACACCTCCTCCACGGACACCAACAAGATGAACTCCGTGACAGTGTATCCGACTTCGACAACGGGGGCGGACGGGAACTATACGGTCGAGTGCGAAAGCTGCCACCAAGTGCACAACAACACGTATGGCACGTTCCTTCGTTTCGCCAACAACGATCCGAATAATCCCAGCGCCATGTGCGTGACGTGCCATGTGAGCAAGTATTGATCAGATAGACCGGCCAAGATGGTTGGTGAAAGAAACCCATGCTGGACTCCCAGCATGGGTTTTCTCTTGAGATGATGCAGCCCCGATCGAATTAAAGGCGTCAGTTTCCTTTTTGAATATCCACCTGACACTTGAAAGTGACGGTTGGGGATGGTTGATTGAAGCATGATGAATGATACTTTGTGTTCTTTTTTTTGCCGGGCCTTCACAGTTGTCGCTTTTGTTGTTTTGCTCGATGGATGCAAAACGCCGCCGCCTAAGAAGCCCGAGGTGAAACAAGAGGCGATTTTCTTCCCGCCGCCGCCGGATGAGGCGCGCATCCAATTCTTGTGCAATTTTCATGGGACTATGGATTTTGCCCGCCCTCAGGCCAAAGGGAGCTTCTGGGAATGGCTGGTGGGCCTTCCGCCCGCAGCGGCGGATTTCACAGTTGTAAAGCCGTATGGCCTTGCAATGCTGAATCACAAACTCTTCCTTTCAGATACTGAAGGGTCTCTCATCGGGATTTTTGATCTGAAAAATGAAGAGGCAGAGTTGTTCGGGCGGTCCGGTCGTGGCGCGTTGAAGAAACCTGTGAACATCAGGATCGGCCCCGATCACCTGTTGTATGTGGCCGACACCGGACGCAGACAGGTCGTTGTCTTCAATGAAGACGGCCGGTACGTGACCGAATACGGCGATGGCAAGACGATCAGACCCGTAGACGTACTTCCCACCGATAACGAGATCTATGTTCTCAATGTCATCGACAACAAAATGGCGGAGGACATGAAGGACAATGCCCAAAACATAAAGGTTTTCGACAGGAAGACGCACGCGATTAAGAACACCATCGGCAAGCGTGGCCAAGGCGAGGGGATGTTCACATATCCAAACAGCCTTGCTGGCGACAAAGACGGGAATGTTTATGTCTGCGATGCAATGAACTTCCGGATCGAGAAGTTCGATTCAACCGGAAAGCTGTTGCACACGTTTGGATCGGCAGGCGACACGGCCGGCACATTCGCGCGTCCGCGAGGACTTGCCATCGATCGCAGCGGCATCATTTACGTGATTGATTCCAAGTCGCATGTCGTTCAGCTGTTCGACAAGGACGGCCGCATTCTGATGTTCTTTGGAGGTTTTGGTGAAGAGGACGGCAGGCTTTTTCTGCCGGCACAGATCATCGTTGATTATGATCATGTCGCCGATTTCAAAAAGTACATCGACCCGAGCTTCGACGCCGAATATCTGATTCTGGTCAGCAACCAATTTGGTCCGAACAAAGTCAGCGTCTTCGCCTTCGGCCACCTTCGTACGCAAGCCGATGTGCCCGCTGCGCCGAAGCCGGGATCTCCAACTCCCGCCACAACGCCAGCGCCAGCACCCGCTGCCGAAAAGAAATGATTCGAAATGCCGGCAACCTGCAATCGGCAGGCTCCCGAAGAATGTCGTCATGATTCCGCGCCCAGTGCGGAAAGTTCCAATCATTGGAAAACACCACCGCGCAATTTTCCAATGGTTGGAAATTTCAATGTCCGGATTTGCGCACGGGCGCGTGGCTCGGCATGAACGGAGACGATTTGGGCGACGGAACTTTTTTGACCGCGTTCACGGAGTTGGTGGATGAAACACCGGATGTGTTCGGCTGCCCCGCGGAATATGAAACTTGATCGTGATCGTGGCCGTGGCAGGTCAGCGTGCATGTTCCGGAAAAAGTGCCGTTGCCGGTGAACTGGATCATGCCTTTGAACGGCAGCGCGTAGTCGGTGTTGAAGTTGATCAACTTTGTGTTGAGCGCCACGCCGTGGGGGTCGTGGCAGGTGACGCAGGATTCGCCCGCGTTGATGTGCAGGCTGTGCGTTGGAAAACTCTGATCGGTCATGATGCTGTCGCGGCTGTGGCATTTGAAGCAGAGCGCCCCGCCGTTGGGGTCGGCGCCGAAGCCGTCGGTCAGCGTGACCTGGCGTTCCAGCAGCGGACGATAGATTGAACCGTGGGGGCCTTTCGGTCCGTTGCCGCCTGCGCCGGGCCCCGAGTCGCTGTTGTGGCAGTCGGTGCAGGCGATGACGCTGGACATGCGATATGGATCTAGCAAGCTGGGGACGTTTGGATTCTTTCCCGCCATTTCAACCGGGTGATACGATGCGTTGGACGGGGCAAACTGAATTCGCGTATTCGTCTCTGGAAATTGCCTTTTCACCAGTGCCTTTCCGCGATTCACGCTGTCGGCGTGGCAGCGGAAGCACAATTCATATTCGTGCTGGACCGGATTGATCGCGACACCCGATGAATTTTCACCTGCCACACCACGGAGCGCTCCGGGCAATCCAGAGCCTGCGACGGGCACAGAAATCGTCTCGTGCGGATTATGGCAGTCCGCGCATTCGACGTGCCGTTGCGAATTGATGATGTCTTCCGACGGATCGTGAACACTGGTTGTCAACGCGACGGGATGCGTGCTCAACTTTTGAAACTCGGCCTCGATATTTTTCACGGCAACGTTTCCGTTGTGGCAGACGAAACAGTTGTCCTCCTCCTTGAGATAGTTCAGCAGCCTCTGCCGCGTAAGCGCGGTGTGAGGGGCGTGGCAATTCTCGCACGCATTTTCGGCCACTGTCAGATATTTCGAGTGCGGCCACGGATTGTTGCCATGCTTGTTCCATGCAGCGGTGGACCGGGCGTGGTCCGACTCTTGCCAATCCTTGATGTAGTGGCAGGTGATGCAAAGCGCGGAAGCGGAATTATCCTTCACCAGAAACATTCCGAAGCGGTCATCGTGCGGATTGTGACACGACGTGCATTGCATCTGTCCTTGCGCGTCGAGATGCACGGCATCGAGCTTGAATTTGACGGGGTCGAAGATCTGCGTGTCCCGCTTTGCCAGCTGGCTGTCATATCGAAATGAAATCGGATGATCGTCGGAGAGATCCGTGCCGAGATTCGATGGGCCAAGCGGCATTCGCGTCACGCCCCTGGCCAGTTGAATTTCTTCCGGCCGGCTGCGTACTTTCCCAAGCGCGATGGTGCCGTCGTGGCAGCTCAGGCAAAGTTTGGAAGCACCGGTGGGCTGGCCGATGATCGCCCTCGTTGTCGTGCTGTTGTAGGGGATGTAATTCGCGCCCGAGGCATAGCGATTCCACAAGGGCGCGTCGCTCGTCGCGTTGTGCGGGGTGTGGCAGAAGATGCAGACTTGCGTTTCCTTCGCGGCGCGAACCGTTCCCGGTCCGGAGACAGAGAGATTGTGTTTTGAATTCACGACGGAGTCCGCCAGCACGGACGTCGCAGCCAGGCAGCCGGCCATTGCTGCGGAATAACTCCGGACCACGGCGTTTCGCGTCAGCGAAAATTTGATGCGATTTGTTTTCATTCACTGCCCACGTATTCGAAAACCTGAATGCGGCTGTTGTAGCTGTCCGCCACAAAAATATGATTCGCGTAATCAACCGCAAGGCCCGACGGCAGCCAGAACTCTCCGTCATCTGATCCGGCCTCGCCCCAATTCATCAGGAAATGACCCGCAACATCGAACGCCTGCACGTTGTCGAACAGCGCGTCCACAACATACACGTGACCGAACGAATCCACGCCCACGCCTTTCGGCCGGCTCAAATGCCCGCTGCTGTCGCCCATCGAACCGGCAGCCGCCAGGAACTTCCCGTCGCCGTCGAATATCTGCAGGCGGCAATTGAGGGAATCCGTCACATAAATCCGTCCCGACGCATCCAGCGTGACATGTGTCGGCGCGTTGAACATTCCCGGCGCAATCCCGCGTCCGCCAAACTGGCCCTGCAGCTTCCCCGAAAAATCGAACATCAAGATCTTGTCCGCCTGCGAATCGGCGACAAACAGGCAGTTCGAAGAAACCGCGAGCCCGGCGGGCCGACGCAGGTTGTTCGTAATCGTCAGCTGCGGCTTCCCGTCCTCGTCGAAACAGAAAATCTTCCCCACCGCCGTGTCAGCGACAAAGACGGTTGTCCCGCGCTTCGCCACAGCGACGGGATTGACAAACTGCTCCTTGCCGCTGGCCGTCCATCGGGAATATTTCTTTCGCTCACGATCGAAATATCCGACAGCACCCGCGCCGGGATCCGCAACGCACAGATTGCCGCGCTCATCCAACGACACCGCCTGCGGCCGTACAAACGGCTCCAGCCCGCGCGTCGCACCGGTGACAAAATTTCCCGCGCGCCGCCACAGCGAAAGCCGCGCCCCCAGATCCGCGGGGCTTCGGACATTCCCGACAAACCGGATTCGCGGCTGCGCCGGTGCTGGCGGCCAGACGCGATGGACGGTCTGCGTGGCGGACAGAACAATGGAATCCGGTCCCGGCGAAATCGAACTGCAGCCCGCGGCAAGAAACGCACAGGCCAGAGCGATGACTTCCAATGATTGGAAGATTGCGCGGCCGACCTTTCCAATCATTGGAATTGATCGGCAACCATCAGCCAGCATGATTCGGAATGAAGACATTAGAAGCTCCGTGCCAAAGTGAAGGAAGCATACTGCGAATCCGTCTTTTCGGACTGCTCGGTGGATTGCTGATATTGCAGATTCAAACGGGCGGCAAGCTTGCCGACCTGATACGTGGCATAGGCGGTGCCTGAATAGATATCCCTGGCATAACCTTGCGTTCCGATGCCCCTGTCAAGGTTCGCGGCGGCTTCAAGACTGAGGATGAGCGCGGGAATGGAGTGAGTCTCCAGCCGGCCAATGAACGAGTAGATTCTTTCGTTGTCACCCGAATCGTTGAACGAAACTTCCTGTTGCCGCAAATCCAGGAAGAAAGACGTCTGGCGTGAGAGGTTATATTGGAAGG
>CAIVKH010000295.1 GCA_903906425.1 uncultured bacterium | reverse complement strand
TTTCTCTTGAGCAGTTCGGCGGATTCCTTCGCGTAGGCGCTTTCGGGCGGCACGGCGGAGAGGATGTCGTGAGCGGACTGATATTGCTGCTGCTCCATCTGCGCCTTGGCCGCGTCAATCTTGGCGGAGACGCCCATTTCGGAGCGGGATTTTTCAAGAAGCCGCTTGAGCAGATTCGAGGAAGGATAAGCGCGCGAGGCCTTGTCGAGAAGACGCATGGCCTCATTCCAGTTGCGCACACCCAGGGCGATGCGGGCTTCGCTGATGGACTTGATGACCTGCTCGAGTTCCTTGCCCTTCATATTTTCTTTGTCAATGCGGAATATCTGGTAACAAGTTTCCAGAGCCGCATCGAATTGTTCGGCTTCCGCCGCGGCCTGGGCCTTGGCCACGAGTTCAAAAATCTGCTTCTGCGTTTCGGCCTGTTCGCGCAGCGATGCGACAGCCTCGTGCTTGGGATCAATCGAAAGGATCAGGCCGCAGGTCTCAAGCACATTGGAAAAGTTTCCCTGTGCAAGCTGCTGTTTGGCGAGCGTGACCAGTTCGCCGGCGCGATCCTTCGGCATGATCAATTTGATCACCAGCACCAGAACGATGAAACTCGCCGTGGCGATGAGGGTGACTTTCTGGAATTTCTTTTTCCGGGCGACATCGACGGCCGTAAAAACGAATTGCGTGTTGCCCATGCGAATCTTGCCGTCGTTGCTGATCTTCTCGCGCTTGACGCGGAATCCCTCAAGGAACGTGCCGTTGACGCTGTCGAGGTCCTCGATGAAAAAGTCGTCGCCTTCGCGGACGATTTTCGCCTGGTTGACGGAGACGGCATCGTCGGGAAGGACGACGTTGTTTTCGAGGCCGCGCCCGATGGTCAGCGCGCCTTCCCAGTTCTTGTATTTGTTGCCCTTGATTGTTCCGGAAATTGCCGTGAGCGTATAGGCGAGATTTCCAGACGGGGTGCTGATGCCCGCTGCCGTGGCATGCGTCTTCTTTGCGTCCTTGAGTTTGCCCACGACGCCCGGCGCACCGACGAAGCGCGTCGCTTCGTTGTCGGCGTCTTCGCCCATGGGCGATACGGATGACTTGGCACCTTCGCCCGAAATGAAGCGCAATTCGTAGGGGCCAAGCTGCAAGGTGTCGCCGTCATTGAATGGCGAAGGTGCTGCGAGAAGTTTGCCGTTGTGCAAGGTGCCATTGCGACTGAGATTCTCCACCTGATAGGCTCCGTCCACAAAGCGGATGATCGCATGTTCGCGCGACACTTCCTTGCCTTCAAGCGCAAGGTCGCTGGTCTTCTCGCGGCCAATGATGAAGACGGCCTTCTCCATGACGGCTTTTGCGACCTGTTTCTTATCACGATTAACAAGGATTACTGCTTGCATGTTTTTTCTTATTGTTCCGGTGTGTATTTTCTGACGGCATCCTGTGCGTCCTGATAAAGCGGATCGCGCTTGTCCGGAACCATCATCATCAGGCGCGCGGCTTCCAGTCTCGCAGTTTCAAGGTCCTGTTGCTTGGCGGCGGCCGTGATCTTGAACCACTGGTCGCGCACAAAGTCGTCAAATTGCGCCGTGGCATCCTTGAGCCGCTGAGCCGTCTCGGCAAAGAACGGAGGCCGTGTGCCCAGGGCAGAGGCCTTTTGCATGGCCAGTTGAAACTGCTTGATCGCGTTGTAGAGATTCTCGGGGCGAACGCCCTTCAAGTGGAAAAGATCCTGCCCGACCTTGTCATCTTGCTGGGCCTGGGCGATGAGGCGCGGCGGATCTGTGATTGCAAGCTTGCGTTGCGCCTCGTCAGGCTTGGGATAGTCAATGCAACGCTGCCGGTGCGCGAATCCGAAGCTCTGAAGCAAGTCGGTGAAAGACTGTGCGACGGATGGATAGAGGTTCTTTGGCGACATGCATTCCACCACGAGTTGCACATCTCCGTCCTGCGTGTAGATGGCCTTGCCGCGTTCATCACGGGTCGTGAAGCCAAAGAAGATGACTTTCGTGTCCTGGATGAACATTTGTTTTGCGCCCACAAGCGAGAACCCCTGATGACGGCTCTTCAGTGAAGGAATGCAGTTCTCGAACCCCATCGTCAGGCCCAGCACACCATATTCGCGGCTCTTGTCGCCATACACGTCAACGCCTCCGGCAGGTCTGCCGCGTGCATCGCGTGCATTGAAGTGAACCGCGACTTTTTGCGCTCCCGTGTCATGACGCCACGGCGACGGGCGTGAGATGAAGTAGTCGTATTGCGGATCCCTGAACTTGATCGGGCCACTATCCTTCACCGACTCCTCAGCCCATGGATGCATGATGACCAGGACTGCGCCCACGATGACAATAGCCGCAGCAAGCGCCCCGCCTGCAATCAGACGTGTGCGAGGCGCCATGCCACGTTGACCGCCGGGCTTGAGGCCTGCGAGCTCTTCCGGGGAGAGCATCCGGGTGCCTTCGGCCTGGAAGACGCGCGTTGCCTCGTATTTCTCCTCCGGTTTGGCATCCTCCTTCGCCGGCATGAAACGCGTGCCGCTTTCCTCGACTTCCTCACCGGCGCCGGGCGCAAACGATGTCTTCTCCATTGTGCCCGCCGCAGGCGCGGAAGCCTGCGCGAGACGTTCAAACTTCATTTTCTGCTCGCCAAGTTGAAGCAGGTCATTGTGATTGAGTGCCGACGGCTTCTTCAATGGCACGCCGTTGATTGAACTGCCATGAGAACTCCCAAGATCCTCCACGATGACTTCGCGATCCGTGATGTTGAGTCGTGCGTGCTCGCGGGAAACGGTGGGATCCTCAATGACGATGTCGTTCAGGCGGGAGGACCGCCCGATTTTTGTTTCGCCCAGTTGAAGGGTGATGACCTCGCCCTGGCGGGGACCGTTTAACAATGTGAAACGATAGGGATGTTGTGCTGGCTCGTTCATCGGCTCACGTCCTGGATCATTTGGATGATAATCGGCGCAAAGATCATAATGAAGACAGCGGGGAAAATGCAGATGATCAGCGGTGCGAGCATTTTCACGGGTGCCTCCTGGGCGGATTTTTCGGCGCGCTGGCCGCGGCGCGTACGGGCCATGTCGGACTGTACGCGCAGTATCGGGCCGATGCTCGCGCCGAGACGGTCGGCCTGAATCAGCGATGATACGACCGTGGAGAGATCAGCGAGTTGCACACGGTTGGCCATCTCGCGCAGAGCCTCACGGCGCGTACGCCCGAGTTCGATCTGGCGAAAAAAGCGTTCCAGTTCGTCGCGCAGCGGCCCGGACGGCTGCTTTTCGACCACGCGTTTCATGGCCGTCATGAAATCAAGGCCCGCCTCGACCGAGATGGTAAGCAGGTCAAGCGCGTCGGGCAATTGAAGCGCAATGCTCCGATGGCGGCGGCCGATGCGCTCGTTCATATTCATGACGGGAAAATAAAAACCGAAGGCGATAATTCCGAGATAGACGATGATTTGCTGCGGTCCGTCGTGGAGAAAATCGAATGTCGGAACATTGACGATGATGAATGCGGCGACGAGCGGCAACACGATGGCACTGACCAACTGGATGCCAAGAACGCTTGCCGGAGTGAGGCCTTCGGGTTCGCCCGCGGCGAGGACTTTCTCGTTCAGGCCCTTCATGTAGTCGTCAAGTGCGCTGCCCGACGAACTGCCGGCCTTCTCACCGATGCGACCGAGAAACGAGAGAATGGATAGTTTGAACGATGCCATGGCTTCAGTATTTCACGTCAGCGACTTTTCGAACCCAGAAATAACCTACAACGTCGAGCACAATGACCAGCACGAGGGCGAAGAATCCGGGAATGGTCGTCCACATCAAGCGCATGAGGCTCGGTTGGATTTTGTACAGCATGATCCCGAAAACATAGGGCAGAAGACCGACAACGAGGGCTTGCAGGCGGCCCTGTGCGGTGAGCGAACCAACCTTACCTTCCAGAATCTTTCGCGCGCGAACCATGGTGACGATGCGGTCGAAGATTTCAGCGACGTTGCCGCCCAACTGACGGGTGATGGAGATGGCAATGACGGCAAGTTCGAGGTCGGCGTCGCGGGTTCGTGCGACGCAATTGCGAAGGGCCTTGTCAAGATCAACGCCCATTTTGAATTCGCTTAGGACGAGTTCAAATTCCTGACTGATGGGCGGCTTGGTTTCCTCGACCAGCATCTCGATCGCCTGCTGGAGACTGAACCCGGAGCGCAGGCCGTTGGCCATGAGCACGAGGCCATCGGTGAGTTGCTCGGCGAATTGTTTGCGCCGTTTTTTCTTGAGATACGCTATCAGCATCTCAGGGGCGTAGAAACCGAACAGCGCGCCGGCACCGGCGCAGATATATGGCGCGGGCTCCGCCATGTTGAAGCAGAGCAGGAACACGACTCCGCCGAGCACGACGGCACCGATGATTTTGATGGTGCCGAGTTGTTCAAGCGGAATGAAGATAAACATCGAGTCGAGTTGTTTGGCGACGGATTGCTTTCGTTTCTCCGCAGCCGCGTTCAGGCCGGACTTCATCGGCACATAGACGAGATAAAATCCGACCACGACCGCCAGAAATGCCATGATGAGGATGAGGAGCATGCGGTTACTCGCCAATTGTTGGCACAAAGAGATTCATATCCACTTCCATGCCGCCCTGTCGCAGTTCCTCGACGAAGATCGGAATGACTCCAGTGGCGCTGTAAAAGCCCTGAACGTGGCCTTCGCGGCTCAGGCCCGTGCGTTCGAAAACAAACAATTCCTGAATCCGGACCTCGCCCTCGTACATCGGAAGCATCTCGGCAATGGACGTAATCTTTCGCGTGCCGTCGGAGAACCGAGAGATCTGAACAATGACGTGAATGCCGGAGGCGATCATTTCGCGGACGGCCTTGAGCGGAAGTTCCATGCCGGACATGAGGACCATGGATTCAAGTCGGCGAACGGAATCGGCCGGCGTGTTGGCGTGGGCAGTGGTGAGCGAACCGTCGTGGCCGGTGTTCATGGCCTGCAACATGTCGAGCGCCTCGCCGCCGCGGCACTCGCCAACAACGATGCGGTCGGGTCTCATGCGAAGCGCGTTGCGGACGAGATCGCGGATTGTGACTGCGCCCTTGCCTTCGATGTTCGGCGGTCGCGTTTCAAGGCGCACGACGTGGTCCTGCGGCAGTTGAAGCTCTGCGGAGTCCTCAATGGTGACGATGCGTTCGCCATCGGGAATGAAGGACGCCATAATGTTCAATAGCGTTGTTTTCCCCGAACCGGTGCCTCCGGAGATCAGGACGTTGCGGGCATGAATGCTGCAAAGGCGAAGGAACTCGACCATCGGTCGGTTGAGCGAATTGTATTTGAGGAGATCTTCCTCGGTCATGCGCTTCTTCGGGAACTTGCGGATGGTGATGGTCGGGCTGTTGAGCGCGAGCGGCGGGATGATAGCATTGACGCGCGAGCCGTCAGCGAGGCGCGCATCCACCAGCGGGCTGCTTTCGTCAATGCGGCGGCCGATCGGACCGACGATGCGTTCGATGGCAGTGAGGATTTCCTGTTTCCCGAGAAACCGCTGCGTCGAGAGCTGGAGTTTGCCGCTTCGCTCGATGAATATCCGGTCCGGTCCGTTGACCATGATTTCGGTGACGCTGTCGTCGGCGAGCAGGTCTTCGAGCGGGCCGAGACCGAGCGCGGCATCGAGCACGGCTTTTTTCAGCGCGGTGTGTTCGTATTTTTCGGGAATTTCCTTTTTCTTCTGGTCGAGCAGGCGGTCGAGGACTTCGCCGGCTTTCTTGCGCAGCGATTCATCGGCCATCTGCGCGGCGGTCATCTGCTTGAGGTTGAGTTCGGCGATGAGTTCGTTGTGCAGCGTACGGAGGACATCGCCGAAGGTTGCCTCCTTGTCCGCTTCAAGCATCTTGGCGCTGTCGGCGAAGGTGATGGTGTAACGGCTGATGACGAATTTGAGTCCGGCGGCGACTTTCTGCTGGATGATTTTCCGGTTGTCAATCTTTGTGCCGTTGGTGCTGCCGAGGTCCTGCAGCCAATACGATTTTTCGCGAAGGACGATCTGCGCGTGATGCGAGGAAACGTCCCTGTCGTGCAAAATCAGATCGCAGTCAATCGCGCGGCCGATGGACAGACGGCCACCGTTTATTTCTATCTGCGTGCCGGCATATTCGCCGCCATCAACCATCACCAAGGGCATGTGAATGAAACCTCAATCTTCAATCCGCCGCCCCCGCAC
The DNA here is from genome assembly GCA_903906425.1 of uncultured bacterium. Taxonomy (GTDB): domain Bacteria; phylum Verrucomicrobiota; class Kiritimatiellia; order CAIVKH01; family CAIVKH01; genus CAIVKH01. Next base: position 19,972 of record CAIVKH010000295.1, on the reverse strand, counting down.
CGCTGCGGCCGATCCGGTCTTCCGCTCTTTCCAATGATTGGAAATGACCGGCCCCGGAGTTTTCCAATCATTGGAAGTTCCGCGGCGGCGCCCGGTCGTCGCGGCATTATTTGTTTACTTCGTTCAGCAGCGGCTTGCGATCCTCGCTGGCGGGAGTGGCCGTCTTTGACGCTTCGGCGCCACCACGGCGCGGCGTCAGCACAACAACCAGATCCTTGTTGTCGGTCTTCTTGCTACTTTCGGAGAAGAACAGGTTGAGCACCGGGATGCTGCCAAGCAGCGGGGTCTTCTCCTTGAAGTGCGACTGGAGCGACTGGGCGAGTCCGGAGATGATGATGCTGTCGCCTTCCTTGCAAAGCGTCGTGCTGGAAGTTTCGAATTTGTCGAACGAGTAGTCGCCGGATGACGAGGCGGTCGGCACGCTGACTTCGATGGTGACTTCATTGAGAATTCCGCTCTTGCCGCGCAGGACTGGCTTGACCGTCAGGATCACGCCATATTCGATCTTCTGCAGGCTGCCGGCATTGATGCCGGTGACCTTCGCATAGATTTCGCCACCGGAGAGAAAGCGCCCCGAACCGCCGCTCTTCGTGCTGATGTGCGGTTGGGCGACGATCTTCGCGTTGCCCTGGCCGACAAGCGCATTGATCCGCGCGCTGATAGAGCCGCCGACGGTGAAGGAGGAAACGGGCGAGCCCTGACCGGAGCCACCGCTGAGCGAGGCCGACGCATCAACGCCAAGGGTCTTGAGAACATTCATGCCATAGTCCTTGGAAGCGCTCGTCGTCACCTGCACGAACTGCACGTCCGTCTCGATCATGATTTCGCGAAGCGCCAGGAGGTTCACGACATTCGCAACGCGAAGCTTCGTAACTTCGACGGCGCGCTGCATGTCGGCCTGATCATAAACTTCGCCCTCAAGCGTGGCCGTGTCACCAGAAACCCGGACCTTGACGGAGTCCATACTGATGTCGTTCATGATGGCCTTGGCGACATACTCGTTCAGTTCGCCGCGGTCGAGTTTTGCGAGGTTGAGGACGAGTCCGGAATAGGCATCGGCAACCTGCTGGACGCGGTCGAAGCTCGCCTTCGTGATCAGCTTGCCATCGAGCACGATCTTGTTGCCGATCTGCTTGACGTTCAGCCCTTCGACATCGGCCAGCAGCTGTTTGATCTCATCGGCCATCCCTTTTATATCCGCCAGCGTCCTGACCATGACGACCATATCGGCACCAGACTGCTGTTCGATACGGATTTCCGACGAGCCATCACCGATGGCCGAGACGGTAATGGATTTCCCATCCGCGCCGGGCGTCGCATCCACGATGGACGGGTTGGAGACCGTGATTTTCTTGACGCCGTTGGGCACATCAACTTTTTGTGAACTGCCCTGCGCGAGTTGAAGGTTCGCCGCACTGGCGCCGCATGCCCACGCCATCGCCACTGCAACCGCGAGCGCACTGATTAATTTCCTACCGCTGTTCATACTGGTTTTCATGACTGCCTCCCGTTTTATTTCGACTTTACTTGCCGGCGGCCGGTTCGACCGTCACTTCTTCTATCTTCTGACCTTTTTGAATCTGGATGATGCGGCGTTTGCGCGCCTGATCAAGATTGCCGATGACTGAATCGAGTTCTTTCATTGCAATACGCGGCAGTTGCTCGCGGGGTTGGGAATTGACATCACCTTCGCGACGCAGAACGCCGCCGAGTTCGCCGTGTTCCTGCGCGAACATCAGCAACTGCGCTTCGGGGAGCGTCAGCGACAGCGTCAATTCTCCACCCTGCTGGCCTTCCTGAATGGGGCGTCCGCCAAAATTCTCGCCCACGGCGAGGACGGTCACGTTTTGCAGCAGCACGGCGTTGACCGTGTCGGACTGCTCACGCCATGTCGCTGCCGCTGCGCCGGCCACCGGCGGCGTTGACTCACGCGAACTCGTGAAGCTGCCGATGATATCAATATGATCGTTCGGTTGGAGCAGGCCGCCTTTGACACCGCGCGCGATGTCAACGGAGAACGCGCGCTCGCCTTCAGGTATCAATGTGGAGAATCCACCGCGGTTTTCCGCCTCCAGATCCGACCAGAGAACGATCTGGCCCGAGGTGATGTCCACGCGCAATTTTCGGCCGAGGATCAACTTGACGTTGTCGCTGCCTTCGATGGCTTGAGGAGGAATGAAACTTTCCGGCACGTCCTTCGCCGAGAGCATTTCCATCTTCAACTCCGTGCCCTTCGGAATGTCCTGTGCGGCCGCGACCACGGGCCGGCCCGTCAGTTTTGCCGCCGCGTTGGCCTCGACGCGCTTCACATACGATCTCACCGCAAGCAATGCGATGACTCCCAAGACCACGGCAATGATCAAAGGCATTCTGTTTTGCATAATACACCCCATACGCCGAAAGACCGGCACTCCACCGGTCGCCAGCGCCTTGCTGCTGCTATCCCAGACTGGGCTCTACTTGCCCGAGTTCTGCTTGTCGTCGAACGTATCCATCTGGCGCTTGGTCGTCGCCTCTTTGTCGGAATCTTTCGTGTTCTTCGAGGACGTCTTGTCGGTCGTGTCCTGCCCGCCCACGGTTCCGGTGATGCGATGGAATGTTTCCTTGATCTGAGTTCCGAACAAGGTGACGATCAATATCGCTCCCACTGCGACCAGCGCGACGATCACGATATACTCAGTCATTCCCTGTCCGCTCTTCCGCCGAATCGAACGCAACGTAAACATATTCATACCCTCCGAGTCGAAACACTATGAAACCGTCCCGAGCCTTGCAAAACAAAAACAAAAAAAAACAGGTTCAATTCAGGCTCGCGGCACGCGCATGACGCGGGCTTGCAAAGTCTGGTTCTCGCGCGTGCGTTTTCTTTCCAATGATTGGAAAAAATCGCGGCGATCATTTCCAATGATTGGAAACTCCCGCTCGCGCGCCGCCGCCGCGGGATGAAATACTTTCTTTCAAAACGGATTCAATTTGAGCCGCGCGGAACTTTCATCTAGCTTGATCGCGCATGGTTTCGATGGAGACAAATTCCGGGGCGGCGGCGCAGCAGTTGCGCAACGCGCGCGTACTCGTCATTGACGACGAGGAGCCGGTTCGCCGCGTCGTGCGCGCGCTGTTGCGCGAGGCGCAGTGTTCCGTGGAGACCGCCGGCGACGGACGCGAAGCGCTCCACATCCTGCTGCAAAAAGATTTCGACGTGGCCGTCGTGGACTTGCGCATGCCCGACATGAATGGCGCCGCCTTCATGCAGGAGGCGCGCAGCATCTGGCCGTGGCTCGGCATCGTCATCCTCACCGGTTTTGCCGATGACCATGCGCTTGAGATCGCGCGCCTCCACGGCGTCACCCGCGTGCTCAGCAAGCCGGTGGATGCGCGGAAACTTCGCGAGTCGGTCCTCGCCGAGGCCGGCGAGAAGCGGCGCAAACTCGAACTGTCGGCCAGCCACAGCCTCGATCAAATCCAGCAACAACTCGGCGTGCTGCGAAGATTCAGCGAGACGGCCATCGCCGCGGAAAGCCTCGAGGCCGCCATGAAGACGCTCAGCGGCGGACTCGGTGCGATGCTGGCCTGCTCGGTCGTCGGCATGCTGCAGATCGAAGCCGACGGACAGGCGCTGTATCTCAACGCGACCAAGCCCGTCGCCCAGCCGTTCATGGCTGCGGTTGTCGAAACCATGCTCAGCCGCTACGAGGCGCTGAGCGGCAATCCGCGCCCCGGCACAACGCTTCGCGTTCACCTGGACGCCGCGCCGGAGCCGCAAGGTCCCGAGATTTTTTCACGGACCTTCACGGTTCCCATCCTTTCGACCACGGGGCTTCACGGCCTGCTCACGCTGGCCTTCAGCAGCCAGGACGATGCAAACGGACACGACACCACCTTTCTCTACCACGCCGCCAACCACCTCTCCACCGTACTGGCCGCGCTGGCCCGGATGCGGCAGCTCTCCGTGCACGACGCGCTGACCGGCGCCTATAATCGCAAGGGCCTCGAAGAAGAATACGAGCGCGCGTGGCAGCAGAGCCGCCGCTACAATTTCCCCCTCGGCGTCGCCATCATCGACATCGACCGCTTCAAGGATATCAACGACACGCACGGCCACCAGGCCGGCGACCAGGTGCTCCGCGAATTTTCCCAGCTCACCCACCGCGTCGCGCGCGGCACCGACATCGTCGCCCGCTACGGCGGCGATGAAATGGTCGTCATCCTCCCGCAGGCGGGCCCCGCCGACGTGATCGCCTTTGGCGAGCGCCTGCTCGACGCGGTTCACCGCCACATCTTTTGCGAGCGCGTCCAGAACCTCCAGATGACAGCGTCCATTGGCGTTGCCAGCAGCGTCGTCGGCCATCCCGCGGAAACCTCGCAGGGCTTGCTCGCTCGCGCCGACGAGGCCCTCTACCGCGCCAAGAAAGCCGGCCGCGACCGCGTCGCTCTCCAGCAGCCCGATTTCACCTCCAACACCGGCGGCGCGGAACAGGCCGATGGTGCCGTCGCGACGCTCGACCCGTCCCAGCGCGCGCCATCGCCGCGCGACGAGGCCGCCGCGAAAGGCCGCGTGCTCGTCGTGGACGACGAGCCGGGCATCGCGCTGCTCTTCGCTCGCATCCTCAAAAAGCAGGGCTACGACGCGGTCATCGAACACTCCGCCACCGCGGCGCTCGCCCGCCTGAAAACGGAGGGCCATTCATTCGACGTGCTGCTCACCGACCTTTCGATGCCCGACAAAAGCGGCCTCGAGCTCCTCGACGAAATGCGCTCGATCAACGAGAACCTCATCAAGATCGTCGTCACCGGAAACGCCACGCTCGACAACGCCGTGCTCAGCCTGCGCCGCGGCGCCTACGACTTCATCGAGAAGCCCGTCGTCGCCGAACAGCTCATCGCCGTCATCGAGCGCGCGATGGAATTTGGCCGCCTGCGCGCCGAAAACCGCCGCTACCAGCTCCAGCTCGAAGACATGGTCCGCGAAAAAAGCGCCGCCCTGCGCGCCGCCCTCGACCGCATCAAACAATCCTACGACTTCACCCTCGAAGCCATGGTCCAGCTCCTCGACGCCCGCGAGCGCAGCACCAGCGAACACAGCCTCCGCGTCCGCGACATGGCCGTCATCCTCGCGCGGGTGCTGCACCTCTCCGAGAGCGAGATCGAGGACATCGCCAAGGGCGCGCTCCTGCACGACATCGGCAAGATGGCCATCCCCGACGCCATCCTGCTCAAGCCCGGCAAGCTCACCGACGAAGAACGCTCGCTGATGAAGACCCACGCCTCCGTCGGCTACCGCATTCTCCGCTCCAGCAGCTACCTCGAAAAGCCCGCCGAAATCGTCTATTCCCACCACGAGCGATGGGACGGCTCCGGCTATCCCCGCGGCCTGAAGGGCGACTTCATTCCCATCGGCGCGCGCATCTTCTCCGTCGTGGACACCTACGACGCCATGCGCTCCGCCCGCGTCTATCGCGGCTCCACCGCGCCCCAGGAAGTCATCGCCGAGATCGTCCGCTGCGTCGGCATCCAGTTCGACCCCGTCGTCGTTGACGCCTTCCTCAAATGCCAGCCCGCCTTCGAGCGCATCGGCAACTGGGAATCCGACCTGGCCGCGATGAGCTGAGCCGTCCGCGCCCCTTTCCAATCATTGGAACTTTGCCTTGCGGAGTTCTCCAACCATTGGAGCTTTGCGCCGCGGAAACTTCCAACCGTTGGAACTCTGCGCCGCGGAGTTCTCCAATCATTGGAGCTAACGGTTGGCGGCGTCCGCGGTCTGCGCGGGCGGCTTGTACCAGAGCGACTGCCAGTAGGCCTGGTCGGTCTTGAAGACGTCGAGCGGGTCCTTTGTCCGGTCGAAATTTTCCGGCAGCACGCCAAAGCGTTTCATTTCGCGGATGTATTGCTCGTTCGGTTTGAAGCCCGGCATGCCCCAGCGCGTTTCGAGCAGGGAAACTTTTTGCACGTGGTGGAAGGCCGCGAGGATCGCCTGATAGTCCGGGTCGTTTTTGTCGTGGAAAATCGCGCCGCATTTTTCCCAGCCGCCGCCGGCCTTCGCCAGCGGCGCTTGCAGCAGCGGGGAAAACTCGGGCCGCGTCATGTTCAGCAGGACGCTGGCGTCGTAGCGGGCAATCGGATCGTTCGTCGCCACGATGCGCTCGTAGGAGGCGGTCGGCCGGCCGGCCGATTTCTTTTCGTCGCCGCGCCACAGCTTCTCGCTCATCGGCAGCGGGCGGACGCATTCGTTCGTCGTGGCCGCGCCGACTTCGTGGCACTGCGCACAGCGCTTGTGGAGTTGCGCGCCCGCGAGTGCGAAGACCGCGTAGGCCTTTCCATTTTCCTCCTGCTGCGCGGTGTTTCGCAGCCCCGCGTAGCTGCCCGCATACGGCGCGCCCGCCTCGATCCACATCCACAGTGTCCGCCATTCCTGCGCGGAGAATTTCGCGTCGTGATGTTTGCCGTCGCCATAGTTCAAAAGCGGGCTGGCGCTGCTGCCGATCGTGCGCGGCGGCTGGTTGCCCAGCCCGTTGCGACCGTCCACGACGAGGCGGTGCGCCAGCAGGCTGAAATAGCTGATGGACCAGCTCGAGCCGAGATCGCCCGCCAGCGTCAGGCCGCCCGCATATTTTTCCGGCCCGTGGCAGCTCACGCAATGCCGGTCGAGGATCGGTTGCACGTCGCGATTGAAATCCAGAACGTCCGGCTGCCCCGCGAACGATTCGATCCTGCTCGGATCGCGCCGCAGCGCCAGCGGCTGCCCGCCCGCGACCGCCGGCCCGCCGCTGCGCAGCTCGTGGCAGCCCACGCAGCTCATCGTTTCGCCGGGCATCACGCTCGTCCAGCTCTGCATCCGCTTCACCGAAAGATCGTGATCGTCGAGGCCGACGAAAAAAAGCTGGCGCGTTGCGGGCGCCTCGAAATAGGCCGAGCCGTCCGCCTCGACCGGCACGGTGCCGAGCACGCGCTCCAGCGTGAACGCGCCGCACCACGAAGTCAGATCCATGCCGCCGCTGAAATTCACCGGCTTCGGCAGCGATTCGAGCACGAGCAGTTTCTTGATTTCGCCGCGCTGCACGCCGTCCATTTTCCGGCCGCGATAGACATCGGCGAGGAAATATTTTCCAGTCGTCTTGTCCGCCAGCGTGCGCCGCGGAATCACCGGCTCGCGCGGGCGCGGCCTGATTGGCCGCGGTTCATGAACGGCGATTCCATCGGGATTCTTGAATACCGCCTCGACGTGATCCTTCGTGTCGAGCAGCACGATCTGCGCTTCGCGCGCGGCCATGAAAAGGTTCGTCGCGAGAGAGTAGGGGTCGCGCATCATCGCGCCCTTCGCGAGCTTTTGCGGCACGGTTTGATCGTCCGGCCCCTTCAAATTCGAAACGATCGTGATCGGCCCTGCGTGCTCGTTGTGGCCGTGGCCCGGCGAAAAACACGCGACAATGCTTCGCGTGCCGGGGACCGGCTTCGCGTCGAGCATGACCGTCCACGAATACATGTTTCCGAAATAAATATTTTGATCGGTGCCGTCCGGATTCATCGTCCACAGCCCGTGATATTCGACCTGGCTGCGATCCACATATTCCCACCGCATGTAGAGCAGCCGCCCGTCCGGCAGGACCCACGGCGTGTTGTCGTGCTCCGTGTTCGCGGAAATCCGCACGATGTTTTTTCCATCGGCATCGCAGCGATGCATCGTCGCGACCTGCGTGTACCAGCAATTCACCCAGCGCTTGCAACGCGTCGAGACAAACACGATGTCGCCATCCGGAAGATACGTTGGCTCGAAATCATCCCACGGCCCGTCGGTCAGTTGCCGCAGGCCGCTGCCATCAACATTGATTTCGTGGAGGTGATAGAAATCCGTTCCGGCGGGCCGCAGCGAAAATAAAATTTTCTTCGCGTCGTAATGAACCTGCGGATCGCGGATCGAACCGCCTTGCGCGTCGAGCAGGTTGGTGACCGCGCCGGATCGCAGATCGAGTTTGCAAAGTCTGCCGGCATCCGGCTTGCCGTTTCCGGCGTACGCCTTGTGATTCGCATCGTCGCAGTAGTAGCCGATGTTCGCGTACCAGTGCGGATCGTCGTAGCGCGAGCGCGTGCAAAAAACGATTTCGGGCGAATCCTTGAGCGGCCCGGCCAGCGCGCGGGCCAGCAGATCGTTGTTTGTCGTCGCGCCGATGGCGTTCGCCGCGGCAACTGAGGCGAGAACGAGACAGGCAAGTTGAGTTCGAGCTATCACAACCGAATATTCGCGCGGGCCGCGGCAATCTCACACCGCGCCCGCTGAAGTTGCGCCGCGAACAGGAGCGTTTCCGCTCCGCACGAATTACTCGACGAGGTCAATGAGGTTCTTGACCTGCGACTGCCCGCCGGACGGCTGCGACGATTCGCCACCACCCGAACGGTCAGACTGGCCTGCGCCGGAATCGCCACCACCGCCTTGTTGCGGGGGCCGGCCGCCGCCGGGCGGGCCGCGTCGCGGGCCGCGACCGCCGCGCCGCCGCGGACCGCGATCACCGCCGCCACCACCGCGGAAATCCCGCTCGCCGCCGCCTTCGCTGCTTTCAAAGGCCTTGCGAAGCGTCGAGGCGCGCAAGGTTGCTGCGCCAAGTTCGATGGCCCTCTTCTCCATTTCCACATCGTTGGTGATCACCAGCACGCTGTCCTTGCGGAGCGCGTCTTTCGTGAAAGCAAGGAACTGATCCACGTAGTTCTGGCCCTGCTCGACATAAAGAACTTTGATGCCCATGAACTCGCTGCCGTTATCCGCCTCGCGCAGCGGCCGGCCGGAAAACACCACTTGCATGCGGATCTTTTCGCGTTCGACAAACTTGCCCAGGCGCTGCAGGACTTGGAACCGGTCGCCCGGCCCGGCCTCGCGGCCGTCGGTCATCCGCTCGCCATCCACCACGCACAGACGGTCCTCGCTGCCGCTATCTGAGCGGCCGCCGCCGAAAACCGATTTCACTGCTTTGAACAGACTCATGTTTTTGTTCCCTGTATTTTGCGTTCGCCGGATTCCGGCGTAAGGCGGCGTAACCTAGCGGCCCGGCGACCGCACTTCAAGTTGCTTCTGTTTCCGCGTGAATGTTTCGTCCGTCAGGCGAATTCATGCCGGTTGAACTGCGAGGTCCTGACAATGAAACGAACTGGAAAAACACGTCGCGAATTTTTGGCCACGGCATCGCGGGCGGGCGCTCTGCTGGCTCTGCCGACTTTCATCCCCGCCTCGGCGCTCGGCCGCGGCGGCTTCGTGGCGCCAAGCGAAAGAATCGTGATGGGTGCCATCGGCATCGGCGGACGTGGCACCCACGATCTGGGCTGGATGACCGGCGAGCCGGACGTCCGGTTCGTCGCCGTCTGCGACGTGAACAAGAGCCAGCGCGACCGTGCAAAAAAAATCGTGGACGACAAATATGGAAACAGCGACTGCGCCACGTATCGCGACCTCCGCGAATTGCTGGCGCGAACCGATATTGATGCCGTGGTGATTGCCACCGGCGACCGCTGGCACTCGCTGGCCACGATTCTCGCCATGCGAGCGGGCAAGGATGTCTATTGCGAAAAGCCTTCGTGTCTGACGATGGCGCAGGGCCGGGCTGTTGTGGAGACGGCCCGCACGTTGGGTCGCGTCTATCAAACCGGCGCGCAGCGGCTCAGCGAACCGAATCATGTTTTCGCCATCGAGATGGCGCGCAGCGGACGGCTCGGCCCGATTCACACCGCCTACGCCGACTGCCGTTTTCGCGGCGGATCGCGTCTCGACTGGCTGCCCGCTGAACCGGAGCCGCCCAAGGAGGAATTGGATTGGGATCTATGGCTCGGCCCCTGCGCCTGGCGGCCGTACAACAAAAGCTACCAGCACAGCGGCTGGTACAACTTCCACGATCTGGCCACCGACATCGCGATGTGGGGCGCGCACACGGTCGCGCAGGCGCTCGCCGGACTCGACATGACGAATGTTTCCACAATCGAGTTTGAATTTGGCGGACCCGACGCGACGATGAACACGCGCCTTTCCAACGGCGTGAAACTTGTGCTCTATCGCTGTCCCGGCAGCGTGTGGCAGCCGTGCGAATTCTGGCACGGCTCGTGCGGCGAGCGCTTCGACGGCCCCGAAGGCTGGGCCTCCGCGGCCGACGGCTATTCGAAACCCGACGTCTCAGCGCCCGCGCTGTTCGACCAATACAAGAAGGTGCTGGCCGAATACGAAGGCCGGACGCAGCGCGCGCTGAACCACGCCCGCGATTTCTTCAACTGCGTCAAATCGCGCCGGACCACGGTGGCGAATCCCGAAGTCATGTTCCGATCGATGAGCATCTGTCTGGCCGCCGACATCTGCGAACAATTGCAGCGCAATTTGAAATTCGACCTGCTCAAAGGCGAATTCATCGGCGACGCCGAAGCCAGCCGGATGGCCAACCGCGCCACCCGCGAACCGTGGACGATTTGAGCCGGCGCGGCGATCGCAAACGGTTTCGAAAATTCCACCGCAGTTTCCAATCATTGGAAAACGCGGCCGCGCAAATTTCCAATCATTGGAATTTTGAGCCATCGCCGGGCATCGTCGCCTTGGGTTGGGGCGCGGAGGTTTTCATTGAGGGCGCTGGAGCGCTGACGCGGTTGCGGCCTTCGTGCTTTGATTTGTAAAGCAACTGGTCGGCGGCGGAAATCATGTCGTCGGTCTTCTTGAATTCAGGAAGGTATTCGCAAACGCCAAGCGAAAGCGTGATGGGAATCTTGGCGCCGGAATATTCGAACGTGTGTCCGGCGATGCTGCGGCGGATGCGCTCGGCAACGTTGACGGCCGCCTCCAGGCCCTGACCCGGCAGCATGACGGTGAATTCCTCGCCGCCGAACCGGGCGAAGGTGTCCTCGGGGCGAAGCAGGGATTTGATGACGTGGCAGGTTTCTTTGAGCACGTAATCGCCGGCGAGGTGGCCGTGCGTGTCGTTGACTTTCTTGAAATGGTCGAGGTCAATGACCATCAGGCTCAGCGCCGATCCGGCGTCCCTGGCAATTTCCATCGAGGAAGCCAGCGCCAGCAGCAGATGGGCCTTGTTGTAAATTCCGGTGAGCGGGTCGCAGGTTCCCTTTGCGTGCAGGTCTTCCAGCATTTCCACATCGAGCAGGCTGTCGATGTATTTGAAAACGCAGGAGCCAATCTTGATGAAGTTGCCGGGCCGGGGCACCACCGGTTCCCTGATCAACTGGCCATTGACGATCGTGCCGTTGGTGCTCTTGAGGTCTTCGACGATCACGGCGTCGCCGTCCCACCGGATGTCGGCGTGCCTGCGGCTTGCGGCGCGCTCGCGGATGCAGATGTCGCAGAGCGCATCGCGGCCCATCAAATTACTGCCGCTCTTCAGGCGATGAACGCGGCCCGGGAATTCGCCTTGGATCATCAGCAACGCCGGCTGAATCGCCGCGGCGCGGCGGGTCATGACGGTGGTTCCATCCTCGCCATGGTGGTAAACAAGCGTGCGAAGATCCGTCTCTTCCTCCGACCTGCGATTCATCCCCCCGTTCATCATAATTACCTCACAACCAACCTTCGTATTCAAACATGCCGCCGCTCGCCGGCACAATCAAAATCCCGCCGAGGCCCAAATATTTCGCCGAAGTGACATTGCCGATTCGCTCTTAACAAATGAAAGAATCGTAGCACTGAATTTTGGGCCGACTGGAATTCGGTCGTGGCGAGTGCAAACTTGCAATCAGCGGAGCTGACCTGATGATGTTGATGGAACTGGAGCAAACGCGAATGAAAGAACCCGGCCACGACAGACGCTGGACGCGGCTTGTGAACGCTGCCGAAAAAGAAGTGCGGATGGTGCGCGAATCGTTGCCCGCGCCGGTGCGGATCGAAGCGGAAAAAATTCCCGTGACGTTCGAACCGGCGCCAAGCCGCGAATTGACGGACGACGGATACGAGGACGATCTTCTCGGACTTTTTGTCGGCGAGGCATTCGATGAAAAATATCGCACCGACTCCGCGCTTCCTGCGCAGATACTGCTGTTCCTCGAAAATATCTGGGACTATGCCGGCAGCGATCCCGAAATCTATCGCGAAGAAATTCGCCGAACCTACCTTCACGAACTCGGCCACTACCTTGGCCTTGACGAAAACGGGATGATCGAGCGCGACCTCGACTGAAAAAAACTGCGTCGAATCCTTGCCATTTCGGGGCGCATCCATTACATACGCGCGCTGCTTTTTGATCCGGTGGGATAGCGAAGTGGCCAAACGCAGCAGACTGTAAATCTGCCGACTTACGTCTTCGAAGGTTCGAATCCTTCTCCCACCACCAGCCTGAAAACATGCTGTTTTACTAACAAATAAGGCTGTTTTTACCCCCGAAGGCTGTTCGAACGGTTTCTTGCCGTCACCCCTTTTCACCCCGTTTCGCCGCTCATAAGGGCCACATAAGTGCCACAGTGATCCGAAAATGTCTTTTACCGTTTTGCTCAAAGAACACGGTTGACCTGTTGCGCGCTCCACGTCCTGCCGTGGTCGGCCGAGTGTTTCATCGGCAGATTAATGTCGCCCGAATCGCCGCCACCTTTCTTACGACCTTCGCAGAACGCCAGCACCGTGCCCTGCGTCTTCACGGCGAGCGCCGGAATCCGACATGTGTGATAGCCATCCTGACCGCTGACAAAAACCGGTTCGCCGATGCGTTCGTCGGCCGCGCAAAATTCCAATGATTGGAAGAATGCCAGCGCCAGAATTCCAATGATTGGAAATCTACTTTTTGCTTTCATCGTTGTGCTTTCGTCCGGTGTAACGGCCTTCGATGTTCAACGTGCCGTCGGGTTTGATTTCGTTTTCGCCCGCGCCTTCGACGATCACGCGGGTGGGCGATTCGACTTTGAAGGGCTTCGTCCAGTTCACCTTCTCGCCGTCGAGCATCGTGCAGATTCCGTTCGTGGAGAAGACGCGGGAGTAGGGGGCGCCACCGTGCTGATAATCCCAGCGGCCGAGTATTGCGTGATTCGCGACCGGCGTGCTTTTCGCCGCGGACTTTTGTGCGGGTTCAGGTTTCACCGGTTCCGGGCTGCGCGTTTGAAGCGCTCTGAGTTTCGTCCAGTCCTTCGGCTGCGTGCTAAAATTGACGATGCGGACTTCGCGCGGGGTGAGTTCGAACGTGAGCGTGTCGCCGAACTTGCAGGTTTCCGGCATGCCGCGCGCGGAATCTTCGATGGGCGAACTGATGTGAAAGGGGCCGCTGCCGGGCAGGAGTCCGAAAGCGCGGTCGAGTTTGACGCTGTAGGTCTTCGCCGCAGCCGCCGGATTGTGAATGCTGATGTAGCCCTGCGATTCGTTCCATGCGGTGTAGCCATACACTTCGTTCGCCTTGGGGCTGCCGCCGTGCATCCGCACACGCTTGAAGGTCGGAAACACTTCTTCGGCCCAATGCAGGCCTTCGCTGATGACATCCCAGTCGCCGGGCTGGAGCACGAAGGGTTTGATGTACAGCTCGACGAAGCCGGTGCCGCGCGAGAGGTGCATGTAAAGGTAGCGGCGGAATTCGTCCTTCGATTCGCCGGTGGATGTCTTCTTCGGCTCATGGTTGAAGATGCTGCACATCGGATACTGGCAGTTCTGCTCGCGCCAGATTTCGTGATAGACGCCGTCGCGATAGACGAGTTCCGCCGTGCGCGAACTTCCGCCCGCAGCGTCGCCCGCGTTGATCATCCAGATCGTGTCCACGGACATCAGCCACCATGGGCTGAGATACGCGCCGTTGGAGATGATGATGTAGATGTCGGGATTCACTTTGGCGAGTTTCGCGAAAAGCTGCATCAGCCGTTCCGTGCCGGCGGACAGATAATAGGTTTTCAGTTCGTCATACTTCGCGTCGTTGAGCCGTTTGTCGCCGGCCGTGAAACCGTCGAGACCGAGTTGCGGCATTTCGGGCAGGCCGTATTTCGTGCCGTGAAGTTCAAAGTTGCGGAGATTCAGATGCCCAAATACTCCGTCGAGTTTGTAAAAGCCGACGCCCTGCTTCGTGAGTTCAACCATGCGGTCTTCCAGCGACTGCATGTATTTCGGGCCGGCCATGGACATCCAATTGTCCATCGCCTCGAAGCCCTGCGCCCGCAGCTTGCCGACCTGACTCGATGCGCCGAAAAGACAGCCGGGACTCAGCCACAGTCCGAGTTTCCCATTCGCGTCCGCGACAGCTTTCCGGCTCGATGCAAAATCGGGATCGAACTTCGAATTCACTTTCCAAACCTTGTCCGACCAGCTCACGCCCGTGTCCTGCCAGCCGTCGTCAATCACGTACATGTTGAGCGGGCGCGTCCCGCGTTCCTCGACGAGTGCATGATGAATCTTCGCCACGCTGTTCGAGAAACTTTCCTTGCGAACGCCGCCGCCGTAATCGAACCATGAGTTGTACTGCACCTCCAGCCGCAGCGGACGCACGCGGATGCGGTCAATGTATTCGAAGAAAGCATCCCTCACGAACGCCGGATCGTCCGCAACGCCCATCACCGCCGCGTAAGTCCGATACGCCTGCCCCGCCTTGAGTTCGCGGCCCCACAAATAGCCCGCGGAAAGCGCGCCGTCCTTGACCCGATTGTCCGCCGCCGGAAACTCGATGCCCCAGAACGTCGCACTGTTCGAAGTGTAGAGCGGCTGACCGAGACCGGGACTCCATTTCCCCGGCGCGTCCGCCGTGATCTGGCGCATCGTGTAAGGCTGATAAGCATCCGGCAGATTCAGCGCCTCGACATCAACCCGCTCCAGCGTCACCGCATTCGCGCTCGTGACCGTGAGCCGCTTGTGCAGATAAAAATCATCCGGCCGCAACTCGTATCGAACTTCCACCTTGATCCCGTGCGCAGCGTTTTCGAGCGCGACCTCCAGCATTCCATCGGCGGGAGATGTTTTAACCACTTTGAAATCCGCCGCCGTCAGCGAGAACTGCGTGTCGGGCTTGTCGGTCCCCTGCGACAGCCGCAGCCGAAACTCCGGCGCACTCGCTGTCTTCGTCGCGCTGCCCGCGCGCTTGTTCACGATCTCCACCGTCCGCAGCGTTCCTCCTTCAGTCGAGACGACGCGCCCGAGCAATTTGTTTTCCAGAACGTAACGGTCATCAGCCCGCGCTGCGCCGCAAAGTTCCAATGATTGGAAAAATGCGAGAGCCAGAATTCCAATGATTGGAAAACGCCGGTCCCAAAATTTTGCGGTCCCGAAAGTCAGCCACTGAGGAGTCGTTGCTTTGTTCTTCATCTTATGTCCCGTATCGTGCCTCGCGATCCAAGCGACCACTGCTTCCAGATTATTTCTCCGGTCCAATGAACCGTCCGTCCGGCGTGCGCGTTGAATCGAGCGATACGCCGTGAAATGCGCGTGCGAGCACTGCGATGTTCTTCTCATCGCCTTTGAGTTCCCGCACCGGGCGTGAGAGCAAGGCGTCCAGAGGAATCAGCGAATCCGCGCCGGGCTTGGTGAAGCCGTAAATGCCGATGCCTTCGGCCTGCGCTGCGGGCACGATCTGCATCGGGTCCTGGCCGTTCCAATTGGCGAGGCAGGTGATGAGCCTCGTTTGCGGGCCGATCATCTTTTTCGCGTCGGCGGTGCGTTTGAGATCGCCGGCCTCGTTGAGCAGCCAGTCGGTTTCGCGCAATGCGCGCGAGTTGGCGATATGCGGATCGTCCACATCGCAGCACGTCAGCCAGACGATGCAGTTCGGATTCGTTTCCTTGGCCGCACGGCGGATGGTCTGCCAGCAGCGGTCAACCGCGAGCCGCCCGTATTCCGTCATCTTCGCGTCCGGCAATTTGTCTTCGACGGGAAAAGATTCATTCATCAATTGCAAATAAAGTTTTTTCTCGCAAACGAGCCAATGTCCTCCGTTGCTCGCGCGCGTCGTGGGCATCCTCAGCCAGTCAATCATGAAGCCGTCAATGCCGGTTTTTCCGACGGCGTCGCGGATGGCGGAATCCAGATAGGCGAGATATTCGTCGGTGTACGGAATGTGCGGCGCGCTCGGAAAACCGTAGCTCAAATCGGGATGTTCGCGGCCCCACTTCGTGTTCGATCCGGCGCAGAAATAGCCGAGCACGAGCATTCCTTCCTGATGCGCGAGCCTCACGGTCTCCAGCAGGAAATCGTGCTTCAGTCCGGGCTGTTCCGGCACGACGCCATTCTTGTACCACGCATATCCGTTGCACGAGACGCAGAAGGTCTGAATGACATTCGCGCCCATTTCCTTGTACCACGCCACATGCTTCGCCGGATCGGCATCGGCCCAAAGACCGGGCTTCGCGAAACCATTCGGCCCGCCCGGCCCCCAGTTGAAATCAATGTCATACGCCTTGATTTCCTTCGGCACCGCAGGTGCGGACGCGCCCGCGGCCACGGCAGTTTCCAATGATTGGAAAAAGACGGCGGCGAAAATTCCAATGATTGGAAATAATTGTGTCCCCGTTTTCATTCACGCCCTTTCAATTGTCTTTCTGATTTGTCGTGACGCACCGCATCCTCACACACATTCGTAACGCTTCGAACAGTATCAGGACGCCATTCTCGGAACGAGCGCCGCGTCTCGCGCCGCGACCCTCCCTTTCTCCGCCGTCAAAAGAAACAGCGAGCGCCAGCACGCGCAGAGCGTTGGTCCAGGTGGTCTTTCCGTTGGTTTATTTCTTGCAACACGAAGTTGAACCAGCGGCATCTTTTCACGCTTGGAATGCCAGTCTGCCTGACTGGAAATACTCACTTTACGAAGTGATTTACTTCAGGACCTCCGCATCGAAAACGAGAACTTCAAATGGATCGAGCGTCACGGTCTGCGGCACGCCCGCTTTCAGTTGCAGTGATTGAACACGTTGATCTTTGTATGGCGAATGACACGCATAGTTCTGCGCCGCGCCGGCCGGCAGTTCGAAAAGTTTAGCGGCATCGAGCGCGATGGACTGCGGCTTGTCGTCGGGATTTCGGATCATGAGCGTGGCTTTGCGCGGATTCCACGCGGCGTAGCCGTAGGCTTCGAGCTTCAGCGGATCGCCGCCAACCCAGTGCGCATCCGCGAGCACGTCGGCATTCGCGTGCGCCCACTTCGCGGCCTCGGCAACTTGATCCCACGACGCGGATGTCAGCAGCGATGGCGTCAGGTACAGTTCCTGAAGCGATGAACCGTTGGCGAAATAGGAACGCGATTCGTTCTTAAGGTCCGGCGCGTTGTTGCGCGCGAGGTCGCCGCCCTGAAAATTCCGGCCGTGAACGATGCCGTGAATCATCACCGAATTGAGCGGATACAACGGCGACGCCTCGACGAAAAGCTTGTGACAATAGCCATCGCGGAAGGTCAGCCACTTTTCGCGATCGAATTTGTTGTTCGGATCGCGCCCTTTGCCAGACCAGCCCATATCGCCGCTGCCGTTGCGCCACGTCGAGTCAACGTGATTGAGCCAGAACGGCGAAGGCCACGTGCCGACGGTGACGTTGATGAAGACATCGGGATTTTGTTTCCGCAAATTCCGCGCGACGTCGAGCAGCGCCATGAAATGCGGACTGACGCCTTCGCCGGCCTTGTCCCACTTGAACGCATTCACGCCGGCCTCGCGCATAAGCTGGAGGCAGCGATCCTGAAACCATTTTTTATACGCCGGCTGCGCGAGATCGAGCCCGCTGCCCGCGGGAATCAATCCCATCTTGCGCGCCCATTCGGTCCGTTCCTTCGCGCCGCCGTATCCGCCAAGCGGCGAAATCCAGACGGAAAGATGCGCGTCGAATTGCTTCATCTTTTCGTTGAGGCCGGCGAAGCCCTTCGGGAACTTGTTCGTATTTTCGACCCACAATCCTTTGCCGGGATTGTCCCATCCGTCATCGGCCAGATACGAAAGCACCGGCACGTCGCGCTTTTTCACGAGCTCTTCGTCGAAGCTTTTCACGACATCCAGCATCTTCGCTTCGTCGAGTCCGTAGCCGAGATCGTACCAGCAATTGTAATGAAGAAACGGCTTCGATGGCCGCGCCCGTTCGCGCTCCACATAATAAAGGAAAGCGCGGCGGAGCTGTCCCGCGGGCGCAACGCCGGCGACGGCGCCGAACGAATACGGCTGCGATGGCGACAGCTCCAGCTTGCAGCCGAAACCGATTCGCGCGCCCGATCCGCCGAGCGCGTTTTGCGCGCCGGGAATTTCCACGCCGAAGAAGAAATTCTCCGCCGCGACGGGACATCCCGGCACGATCCCGATGGTCTTCGCGCCGTCAATGCGAACGTCGGTCAACTCCACGCCGTGCAGCAGAATCGTTTCTTGCGGCGACGAAAGTTCGAGCGTCTTGCGGATGTAATTCGAATCATCGCGCAGTTCCGCGCGCCACCGCGCGTGAATGCCGCGATCAGAAACCAGATCGGCCTCGATGGCGCCGCCGCCGATTCGCTCCGCAACGCGCACGCCGCGTTCATCAGGTTCCATGCGGACGATGCGCGGCACTCCCGCCAGACGGAATGCGGACGATGGCAGATCGAAGGCCGGATAGTTCGCCAGCGCGACCGACTTGATCGTTTCGCCCGACGCGGTCGTGATGTTGAACGTCGGATTTTTTTCGCGGAGACCGACGAGCAGAAACTTCTTCTCTTCCTCCCAAATCAGCGCGAGCGCCGGCGCCCACGACATGCCCTGGTCCGTGCCTTTGTCTATTCGGCACGAAATCATTTTGCTGCCGGCGGGAAACGCGAACTCGACCGCCGCCGCCTGATTCGCGCCGGTATTAAACGCGAAACGTCCGGAAGGAAGTTTTGCCGGCGCAGGCGTCAGCTCCGCAATTTCGCCCGCGCCGACGGGCCCGTGGTCATAGTGATCCTTCGCCTGCGCCTTGAGGTTCATCTTCCCGATACGGACAAGCTTCGGTTCGCCGGCGAAATCGTCGCGCGAAAAACTCGCGATGTCGCTCCAGGCCGCGCCGTCCTTCGACGCCATCGCCACAATCCTGCCGGTCTCCAATCGCACGGCGACGAAGACGCCGTTTGTACGCTCGACGACAGGCTGCATGGCGAGGCGAAACAGGTCCGCGCCCGATTGGTCCGCGGCCTTTCCCGACAACCTGTCTGTCAGCGCCAAAGGAAGAAGTCCGTTGCGATCCATCTTCCACGACGCCGCGATGACGTTATTTTCCAGCGTCAGCACGTCGCCGCGCTGCGATGATTTCGCCGGGCCGGGTGCTGGCCCGGGAAATGCGACGCCCGTTGGCGCTGCGGAAATTTCCAATGATTGGAAAAATGCGAGAGCCAGAATTCCAATGATTGGGAATGCCGGAATTTTCACTCCGCCGGACGGAGGCATCATTCCGCCGCCTCGTCGAACCGCAGCAGACAGAAGCCGAAATCCACCGCACGCTTCCCCGGCTCCGGCAAAAACTGCGCCGGAATCCTGTGCAGCCGGTTACGCGCCTGCACCACCAGCCCCGCCCGCCGCAACACGCCGAGATGCTTCGACACCGCTGACGACCCCTTGCCCAGACGCTCCGCCAGCTCCACCACCATCAGCGGCTCGCCCGCGCTCAACTCCCCCAGAATGCGCCACCGCGTCGCATCCCCCAGCGCCTCCACCGCCACCGCCGGCGACAGCGCCGGAACCGCCATCGAACCCGAATCAACCGCATTCTTCATCCAACGAATCCTCCATGCCCAACAAGAAACCAACATCACAACCGAAGCAACGCCCATGCACACCCGATCAACGCCCTTTTACATCCGAGAAACGTGCCATGACAAGGCCGAAACAGACATATATAGGAATGTAACGGAAATATACAGGAATATAATAGAAAAAGTAGGGATGTACAGCACGCAGCGCAAGATCGTATAGACAGCTTACAAAGCTGTATAAGACATACAAACGGCCAGAATGGACTAATGCACAACAAGATCAGACACACGCAGGAGCACAACCTCCCGCTAAAACGAGTAAATGAGTAGAAACATTAAGAAAATCGATAAAATGGCTGCAAGAATGAAGGCAGCATCCAGCA
>CAIVKH010000294.1 GCA_903906425.1 uncultured bacterium | reverse complement strand
CGCTTCCTCCGCCTGCGCGTCACGAGGCCGTAGGAAAAGTTTCAGACTTCCAATCATTGGAAAAATCCGCCTGCGCGTTTTCCAATGATTGGAGAAATTTCACCGCAGAGTTTCCAATGATTGGAAACTGGCGGAGGCCCAATTTCCAATCGTTGGAAGTTCCCGGTGGACGGCTGACCAGAACCGGCAGTGCGCGGAAGGAGATGTGTGTGAAATGATCGAGGTTTCCCACCATTTGTGAGAGTTAAACTGATCCGAAATTCCGTGCCCGCTCCGGCGATGACTTTCACCGTGCCGCGCATCTGGGTGGCCAGCATGTGCACGAGTTACAAACCGAGTGAGTGGGTTTGCCGCAAGTCCAAACCGGCCGGCAAGCCGACGCCGTTGTCGGAGATGGCAGCCCGACCAGCTTCGGTGCGGTCTGCGTGCCGTAGGTCTCACGCACAGCACGTGCGATGAGCTGGGAAATGGGAGCGCGGCACTCGCCGTTTTCACGGACAGTGAAAAATACAGCCCTGAAATCAGAGGGGGAAGTCACGATTTGGCAGAACCTGTCTCAACAGGTCAGAATGGGGGAAATGGCTCCGGCGGTAGGGCTCGAACCTACAACCTTGGCGTTAACAGCGCCCTGCTCTACCATTGAGCTACACCGGAATGGTTGCGAAAACAGAGGGCGGAGAATAGGTGACGACGACGAATAGTCAAGGGAGGAAACGCACAAAAAACAGATGATTTCCGCCGGAGCCTCCTTATTCGTCGCACGGGTGTCAACCCTTCAGCATGTAAAGACCACGTCCGGCTTTCTTGAATTGCCTTTCGCGGGCCAGTGTCTGGCAGATGATTGTCTTGAAGGAGGCTGATGTGGACATGTATCCGGCATTGTTGACCGCCTCGGCTATTTGACTGACGTTCATCGGCGATTCTCTGTTCATGACTCGCACCATAACGTCCATCAACTTCATCGAGTTTCGCGGGCGGCGCATCTTGGTGCGAAGTCCGCGACCGCGCAACAGCTCTCCGCCGGAGGAGAGAATCTTGAATTCCACCTTCGCGAGTTGCTTCAACAGGTTCTTGCGTTCGCTCTGCAGCTTTCGCAAGAGCGTACGCCGCCGGTCGATCTCGGCGACCAGAGCTTCTGTTGTGAGCGGAATTTTGATTTTCGGCATGTTCAACTTTCCTTCCATCAGCTCATTCTTAATCTAGTTGTTATTCGAGTTGCTGCAAATCTCTTGTTGGAACTGTGGCAGTTCTTCGGAGCGGTCTCCAAGGGAAACACCGCTTCAAGAAGAGAGATGCATTTTATCCGGGTGGCGCATCGGGCAGGGGCATGTCAATCCGGTAGAGGTGCTGGAGCGCGTCGGTGGCGGCAGCAATTTCGGCGGCCTGTTTGCTGGTTCCTTCGCCTTTCCCAGCGCGGACCGAACCGACAAAGACTTCAACCGAAAAGACCATTGCGTGGGGGGGGCCTGTTTGCGAAACCGTATGGTAGCGGGGATTCGATTGCGCGTGTTGCTGGGACCATTCCTGCAAGCTGCCTTTAGGGTTGTCGTGCCAGTGGGATGATGCATCGTTTTGCAGGGCGGGGAGAAAAAGCGCGCGGAATATTTTCTTCACGGCGCGCATGTCGCCGTCGAGGTAGGCTGCGCCGATGACGGCCTCGAAGGCGTCGGCCAGAATCGAATCGCGCAGATGTCCGCCGGAGGCGGTTTCGCCCCGGCCGAGGCGCAAAAATTTTCCAAGGCTGACGCCGGCAGCCACGATGGCGAGCGCGCGGGTGCTGGTGATGCGGCTGCGGAGTTTGGTCATCGCGCCTTCGTCGAGGTCGGGCCGCGTTTCGAAAAAATGCGCGGCTACGGCGAGGCCGAGCACCGCGTCGCCGAGAAATTCGAGCCGCTGGTTGTCGCCGGCGTCGCCATCGTTTTCATGGCGGAAAGACGGGTGCGTGAGCGCGGCCAGCAGCCGCGATTTCCTGCGGAAGCGGTAGCCGATTTGTTTTTCGAGTTCGCGATATGGGTTGGTCAGCATGGCGGGCTGTTCGCCGGTCCTTTGTAAATTTTCCCTTGTCTGCCTGGAAACTTTCCAATGATTGGAAAATTTGCAAATCGCAATTGCCAATGATTGAAAAAATGCGGGCCGGAAAGTTCCAATGATTGGAAGTTTTTCAGACCGCAGTTTCCAATTATTGGAAAATTTTCAGGCGCGCGGGTGGAAGCGGGCATGGACGCCTTTCAAGCAGCTGGGGTCAACGTGGGTGTAGATCTGGGTGGTGGCGATGTCGGCGTGGCCGAGCATTTCCTGGATGACGCGCAGCGGCGCGTCGTTGGCGAGCAGGTGCGTGGCGAAGCTGTGGCGCAGGGTGTGCGGGGAAACTTTTTTCCCGAGCGCGGCGGTGATCGCGTCGCGGCGGAGGTTTTGCCAGACTGATTTCCGGCTGATGGCGGTGCCTCGGCCGGTGAGGAAGACATGTTGCTCGGCGGCGTTGTCGTGCGCCAGCAGCGGGCGGACTTCGTCGAGGTAGCGCCGGAGCGCTGCGGCGGCGGTCCTGCCGAGCGGCACGATCCGCTCTTTGTTACCTTTGCCGATACACCGGATGTAGCCGCCGTCGAAGTGGAGGTCGGCGAGTTTCATGCCCGTGAGTTCGGAGACGCGGAGGCCGGAGGCGTAAAAAGTTTCGAGGATGGCGCGGTCGCGAAGGCCGAGTTTTTTTTCGGCGTCGGGCGTTTGCAGGAGCTGTCCGACTTCGCGCTGCGTGAGCGTTGACGGGAGATTTTTCCAGAGCTTCGGTGAGTCCATCGCATCGGTCACGTTTTGCAAAACGAGGCCTTCGGTTTGAAGGTAGCGTAGAAAAACGCGGACGGCGACGAGGCGGCGCGATAGCGTGGAAGAATTCAGGCCGGCCTTCTTTCCGGCGAGCAGAAAACCGAGGACATGATCGCGCTTGAGGCCGTTGATTGAAGAGACGCCGAGCCGGCCAACGTGATCAATGAAGCGCGAGAGGTCATTCCCATAGGCTTCGCGTGTGCGGGGACTCAGGCCGCGCTCCAGGCTCACGAAGTCGAGAAATTGATCCACCAGCGCGTGCATTTCATGCGGCTAAATATCGAGCTCGCTGCCGGTGAGCCGGCGATAGGCCTCAAGATATTTTGCTTGGGTGCGCGCGATGATTTCGTCCGGCAGGCGCGGCGCGGGCGGGGTCTTGTTCCATGCTAGCGTTTCGAGATAGTCGCGAACATATTGTTTGTCGAACGACGGCGGCGAGCGCCCCGGCTCATATTGATCGGCAGGCCAGAAACGCGAGCTGTCGGGCGTGAGGATTTCGTCGATCAGATAAATCTGCTCGTCGCGAACACCGAATTCGAATTTTGTGTCGGCGAGAATGATCCCACATTTGCGCGCGTGCTCGGCGGCGAAGGCGTAAATCTTCAATGTGAGTTCGCGGACTTTCGCGGCGCGCGCGGCTCCGACGATTTCTTCCACGCGGGCAAATGAAATGTTTTCGTCATGGCCGGTTTCGGCTTTCGTCGACGGCGTGAAAATCGGCGCGTCAAGTTTGTCGGCCTGACGATAACCTTCGCGCAGCGGCACGCCGCTGACGGACCGGGATTGCTGATATTCCTTCCAGCCGCCGCCGATGAGGTAGCCGCGGGCAACGCACTCGACGGGGAGGACATTGGTCTTGCGGACGATCATCGAACGGCCGCGAAGAAGCTCACGATGCGGTTTCAGATTGTCGGGAAAGCGATCGACGTTCGTCTCGATGACGTGTTGAAGCGTGAGATGTTCGACGCGGGAAAACCACCATGCGGAAAGCTGATTGAGCACCTTGCCCTTCAGGGGAATTCCGTTGGGCATGATGCAGTCAAAGGCCGATATACGGTCCGTTGCGACGAACAGCAGGCTGTCGCCCAGATCGAAAACTTCGCGGACTTTTCCGCTGCGAAGATGCTTGATGCCGGGCAGCGAAACGCTTAGCACGGCTTCGCCACCCAGAACTTTGAGATCGGATGAATTCATGTGTTTGCC
Organism: uncultured bacterium; assembly: GCA_903906425.1. Taxonomy (GTDB): domain Bacteria; phylum Verrucomicrobiota; class Kiritimatiellia; order CAIVKH01; family CAIVKH01; genus CAIVKH01. The sequence continues at coordinate 2,169 of CAIVKH010000294.1, read as the reverse complement.
CCCAACTATTTGCAATCTGCCGGCAATGCCTTGCGCGCCTCTTCGGTTGCTTTCACATCATCGGCATCGAATCCGGCCTCTGCGATGGCGAAATCAACGTTCTTGATTCCGATGTTCAGCGTTTTGTATGTGACATCAACCGTCTTCTTGTTGAGATCAGCGACAACGTTGGAGACGCCGTCCATGCGCTTGCAGGCTGCGACGATCCGGTCGGCGCAGGCTTCCGATTTCATCTGCGGGACGGAAACGGTGATCGTCCGAAATTCCGGGCGAAAACAGCCCGATATGAGGGTGATGGCGGCGATCAAACCGATGGCGAGTCGTTTCATTTTATTGGCTCCAAAAGGCGTGTGAATGGTTTCAGTTGCTGGCGTTCGCTTGGGGCGCTGCGGCAGCGTCGGCCTGGCAAAAAAATAATGTTGGTCACTTGATTGAACATGGGAGGCGTTGTATTGTCTATACGAGTGAGGGGCGTTGGTACGTTTACCTATGGAGTTCCTCACCCCGACCTCCTTGACGTGCCGCGTCCCTCGCTTTTTTGATTTATTTCAGACGCGATTCCAGAAAATAGATGCGGCGGGTTCGAAAATCTGCCGCATCGCGTAAACCGGGCGAAGAACATCAGGTTTTGGCAGGCGCTTCCTTGACGGATTCCACTTTAATCAATTTAACGCCGTCTTTTTCCGTTTCCTTGCCGGTGATCTGCGCGCGCTTGTCCTTGAAGGCGGCCAGATCCGTCTCGTGACCCTTGAGCGTGTACGTGTTCCCGTTGTCTCCCGAGAGCGAATATCCGGTCTTTCCTTTTGCGTCTTTCACTTCCGCGATGGAGCCGGCGACCGTCACGTCCTTGGGCTGCGTGCGCTCTGTCTTCTTCGGCTCGCTACCTGCTTTCTGTTTCGCCAGCGTCACAGTCGTGGTCAACGCGGTTGCCATGACTCCGACCAGCAAGAATTTCATCCAATTCATACTTCGACTTCCCTCTTGTTTCTTTTTTCTATTCCGCGAATGCACACCATCGCGGCCTCGATCAAACATGTCGGGGCACTGTCATTCGACGGCGAGTCCTGATCCGCGCCGAATTCCCTAGCAGAAGGTCGTGGATACATCAATGCCCGCCTTCGTCGTCCGTCGCCTGCAATAAAGAAAACCTTGGCATCGGCCTCTCCGCCCCATACCCGGCCGACAAATGTTCACGATTTCACATCTTCGACGCTGCTCATACGCCGCGCGCGCTCCGCCGCAAAAACCATCAGGTGCGATTCGAAGCTGTCGTCGATGCCGGAAAGAACCTTCGATTTATCTTTCGATGAAACTGCCGCCAGGAAAGATTCCATCAGGCCTTCATCGCCGCCGCCGTGGCCACCGCTGATTGAGGCGTCGCGCGCGCGAGTGTCGATTATCGCCTTCCGGTCCGTCAGGAAATCGAAATGCTCGATTTGGACGCCATCGCCTGTCAGCGAACCCCGCGTTCCGAAAATCCGCGTCTTGCGGTGGCCCGCCTCGGTGAATGCCGTCATCGTGAACGATGCGGTGCTGCCGCCGACGAAAAGCATGTTGACCACCTGGTTGTCCACCACATCGTTGTCGCACGCATAGACGCAGCGGCCATACGGCCCGTTTCGCAGCACCTCCAAAATCGCCACCTCCGTCTGTTCGGGCGCGAGCACGTCGAGCGGCCAGCCGGTATTGCCGCGAGCGAGCATTCCGAGATAAATCTTCTTCGCCGAATACGGGCACGCGGGCTCGATTTTGCATTCGACGCAACGATCCGCCGCGCCGGCCGGCTCCTGCTCGCGGCGAAAATGTTTCAGTGTTCCGAACGATGAGATCTTTTCGCAGCGGCGGCCGACGATGTGGCTGATCCAATCCAGATCGTGGCACGACTTCGCCAGCAGCATCGGCGACGATTCTTTTTCGTTCCGCCAGTTGCCGCGCACGAACGAATGCGCCTGATGCCAGTAGCCGACCGGCTCCAGATGCTGCACGCTGACGATCTCGCCGATGCGCCCGGCGTCGAGGAGTTGCTTCAGGCACTGCGTATAGCGCGTGTAGCGCAGGACGTGACAAACGCCGAACAGCACGCCGGCCTGCTTGGCTGCCGCCACGATGGCCCGGCAATCCGCCGCGTTCGGCGCCATGGGCTTTTCAAGCAGGTTGTGGTACCCCCGG
>CAIVKH010000293.1 GCA_903906425.1 uncultured bacterium | reverse complement strand
TGACCGCCGACGCGGTCGTGAAAAAGATTGCCCGCAGAAATCGACTGCGGGCGTAGGCGTGTTCCGTCGATGATGTCGGCGGTAAAGCGGCGCAGCACCGCGTATTCAATGGCTACGAACATCCCACTGTATTTTGCCGCGATTTGGGGGCTTTTAAAGGGACTGTTGCCATCAAATGCGGAACCACTCTTCGCGAGGTTACGGAGGCTCCAGCCCAATCATTGGGAAATTGGAGCCATTTATTTTATTGCGGGGAAGCTATGCCGCGATTGTGATGCACGGGTTCCAATGATTGGAAAACATCCAAATCGCAACTTCCAATGATTGGAAACTGATGCTAAAACGTCGCGCAAATTAACCGGGTTGCAAAGAGGGAGCGGCCTGTCGGAGAATTGAGAATCATCAAGGAGGAGATTATGAAAAGAAGAATGAACGCCCTGCGGGCTGCCGTTTTGATTGCAGCGATTTGTGCATGCGTCACGCAGGCGCACGCCATCCAGCTCCAGACATTGTGGAAATTCACGGGCGCGGACGGCGCGCTTCCCCGGGGAAGTGTCTCGCTGCTGAATGGCGCGATCTATGGCACTACGGCCCTTGGTGGCACAAATGGCATGGGCAGTGTTTTCAAAATCGATTCGAGCGGAATTTCATCGCGGTCGTTCTCCGGTTTGGATGGGCGAAATCCCCAGGGAGAATTGCTGCGGGCCAGGGACGGGGTTTTCTATGGAACAACATCGTCCGGCGGTTCGAGCAGCAGCAATAATGGCACGGTATTCAAGATCACGACCAATGGCGTGCTCACGAGATTGTGGTCCTTCACCGGCGAGGCGGACGGGCGCACGCCGTTAGGCGGACTGGTGATGGATTCCGGTGGCACTCTCTATGGCACATGTTCTGCCGGCGGTACGAATCCGGTCGGCACGGTATTCAAGATCACAACCGGTGGCGCGCTCACACCTATTTGGTCTTTTGTTCCATCGGGTGAGCCAGCCGCGAGTCTAATCCTGGCCGCCGATGGAGCGCTCTATGGTACATGCACGTTCGGCGGCACCAATTTTCAGGGCGAGGTCTTCAGGATCACCACCGCCGGTGCGTACAAAAGGTTATGGTCCTTCACCGGCGGGGCGGACGGGGCCTGGCCAGACTCTGCATTGGTTCAAGCGGCGGATGGCGCATTTTACGGCACAACCGCGCGGGGTGGTACCAATCAACTTGGCACGATATTCAAAATCACCACCAACGGCTTGCTCACAACACTCTGGAGGTTCACAGGCAAGGCGGACGGGTCACATCCACTTGCAGGATTGATTCAGGGAAAGATGGGCGCTTTTTATGGCACCACATCATCGGAGGGACCGAGTGGAGCGGGAACGGTCTTCAAGCTCACCGCCAACGGTGCCCTGCGAACGTTGTGGGCTTTCGAAGGCTACAATGCCGGAGGATATCCGGCTGACCGCCTGGTGCAGGGCGGCGATGGGGCGCTTTATGGCACGACGACAACCACCGCCGGATATACGAGCACTAATGGGGGCACCGTATTCAGGCTTTCATTCGACCGTACCGATGACTTCGACGGCGACGACAGCAGCGACATCGGCGTGTTTTGTCCGGCGAGCGGCGCATGGAATATCGCTAACAGCTCCGGCGGAAGCGCGACCTATCAACTCGGCTACGGCCCCGATCTGGCGGTGGCCGCCGATTATGACGGAGATGGAAAAGCGGACTACGCCCTCTTCGAACCGCCGACAGGCAACTGGTTCATCAAGTACAGTTCGAATGGTAACTTCGTCATGAAGAACTGGGGCTATTCCAAATCGATTCCCGTTCCCGCCGACTATGACGGCGACGGCAAGACGGATATCGCCGTTTATGACCCGCCGACGGGAAACTGGTTCATCCTGAAAAGCAGCGACGGCGGAATGATTCAGCAGCAATGGGGCTGGAGCCAGGCCATTCCCGTTCCCGCCGATTATGACGGTGACGGCAAGCCGGATATTGCAACCTATGTTCCCGCAACCGGCCAATGGTCAATCCGGCAAAGCAGCAATGGCCAGCTTCGGCAGGTTATAGGCTTTGGCATGTCTACGGCCATGCCTGTACCTGCCGATTATGATGGCGATGGCAAGGCTGATGTCGCAACCTATGTTCCGGGCACCGGCCAGTGGACGATACTCTACAGCGGCTACGGCGTTATCACGCAACAAAACTGGGGCTGGTATCTGGCTGCGCCGGTTCCGGGCGATTACGACGGCGACGGCAAGGCGGACATCGCGACCTACTGTGCGCCTGCGGGACTCTGGTATGTATTGAAGAGTAGCGGCGGCATGATCTCGCAGAACTGGGGCTGGAGCCAGGCCGTGCCAACGACTCCGCAATTCCAGATCAATCGACGATATTTCCCGACACCATAATCGTGGCGACACAGGCTCAATGCCCCATGGACATTGAATGAGGGTCCGCAGTTTCCAATCATTGGAACTGCGGCCCCCTCTTTTTCCAATCATTGGAACAAACAATGCAACAGCGTGATCCTGTCTCCATCGCGAGCTAGGGCGTCGGGAAATATTTCCTGTTGATCTGGAATTGCGGAGTCGTTGGCACAGCCTGACTCCAGCCCCAATTTTGTTGAAGCGTGCTGCCATCGCTGCTTTTCAGGACGGTCCACAGCCCTGAACCCGGAACGTATGTGGCAATGTCGCCTTTGCCATCGCCGTCGTAATCACTTGGAACGGGAACGGCCTGAGACCAGCCCCAGTTCTGTTGCGTGAGTCCGCCGTCACTGCTGCGGCGAATCGACCACTGGCCTGACGAAGGAACATATGTGGCGATGTCTATCTTGCCGTCGCCATCAAAATCCGCGGGAACCGGCATGGCCTGACTCCAGCCCCAATTTACGACGTCGGTACCGCCGTCGCTGCTGCGAAGGATGGTCCACGTACCCGACGCCGGCACGTATGTGGCGATGTCATCCTTTCCGTCGCCGTCATAATCGCCGGGAACCGGAATGGCCGCACTTGAACCCCATTGATTTGTTCTCAACTGACCGGTGCCTGATAGCGAGATATACCACATGCCTGTCGGCGGATCGTAGACCGCAATGTCTGTCTTGCCGTCACCGTCGTAGTCGGCGGGCACGCCTATCTCGCGACTCCAACCCCAGTTATTTGTCGTGATGATGCCGCTGAAACTTCTCTGGACATACCAATTGCCCGATGCGCCATCGAAGACTGCACAATCCGTCTTCCCATCGCCGTCATAATCGCCCGCAAGCGCCACACTGTTGCTTCCCCCGATATGAAGGGTTGGCACCGACTGGCCTGTGGCGAGAAGAGTATCCCAGGAGAAGCCGCCCGGATAATAGACCGCAAGATCGGAAAGACCATCGCCATCGAAATCGTTGACCAGAATGCCACGTTTCCGGACTCCGACCTGATACATGGCGGAAGCACTGCCCGCGGAATCGGTGTAGGTATTCATCGGCGGCGTGGCAGGCAGGCGGCCTGCAACCAGAATGTTGAATCCTGTTAGTAGGTTTGTCGCCTTTTGGAGGGAGTACACACGATTGGAGACGCTGGGCCACCGCACCACGAAATTTGTCTGATTCGAGGAAGATTTTGGCGCGCCGGAGGCCCAAAGATAATCAAACGCATTTCCTGGATCTGTTCCGGCGATGATTTCTTTCCAGTCCGCAACACCATCGCCGTCGAAATCGAGAAATGCGGCACTCAAATGAATGAGGATGTTGGAAGAAACCCCGACCACGCCATGGTTATCCCATGCCTTGGCGGTCAGAACACACTGGCCCGTCATGGCGAATGCCCATGTGTAGGTTTGTGACCCCACCAGATTGCTTACAATGACGATGCCATTGGCCGATATTTGAATCTGTGTCACCGTGTCTCCAGCGTCATGGTCCGAACACAGCCAGCCGACTATGATGTTAGTGGACGCTGGAAACGATGCGGCATTCAAAGGATTGGTAAGCGCTATTTGCGGAGGAGAGTCCATGATGCCAGCGCCTGATGCGGCAATAATATTCCCTCCGCTGGTCGCATCGCTGTTGACCGTCACCGTGCCATTGTATGCCTGTACCAGCAGGGGCGCAAAGGTCACAACAACATTCGTCCACCGGCCTGCGGCGATGTTTCCGCTCCACAATCCACTGAATCCGGAAGGATAAATGATGCTCGCGACTGTCAGCGCCGAGTTGCCGCTGTTAGTAATCGTCAGAACGGCTGTCGCCGTCATGCCCGTCATTACGCTACCGAAGGCCAGATCCCCGCTCACGCCGATGACCCGCGAAGGTGCCGGGATACCCGTTCCCGAACAACCGATCGTGTTGCCTCCACTGGTCGCATCACTGTTAAGTGTCACTGTTCCGCTGTAGACCTGCAGCAGGGTTGGCGCAAATGTCACCACCACGTTGGTCCATTTTCCTGATGCTATGCTGCCGCTCCATGCCCCGCTGAACCCGGATGGATAGTTGATGCTCGTCACTGTCAGCGCCGAGTTGCCACTGTTGGTAATCG
>CAIVKH010000292.1 GCA_903906425.1 uncultured bacterium | reverse complement strand
CAAAACAATCAGCAACCTTGCCCGGCCAGTTCTTGACCGTCTCACCGTCTGCGCCGATCAGAACGAGGCTCCCGACCTGACGCTTAGCGTAATCGTGAATGAACCTGATTTCTCGCACGGTCAATTTGCGCTGTCCGGCAGCGATATCGGAAACGAGCAGGTTCTTTAGTTTCAGAAGGAACGTCACTTCGCTTGCCAGCAAAGATTCCGGAACAATCTTGCCCGTCAGTTTTCTGTCTTTGTCCGTTTCGAGTTGCGCGTTCACCTTGCATACATGAAAGCGCGGGATGAGCACGCAATCATTGAGAATGCGGTTGTCGAAACTTGGCGTCTTCTGTCCAAGCGCGCCCATCCATTCCTCAAATGTGCCACGGTCAACACCGGCATCCCGGCGTTGCTGTAGGAATGCTTCGAATGAGGTTTCGTCCGGTTTGCCGGCGGGACCGTCACACAGGAATTCGCCGAAGGTGCGGGCATGGACTTTGTACGTCAGTTCTTTACCAGAGACAGGATGTCGGAACTTCCAGCCGCCACCTTTTTTCACGTCCCGCTGCCATCGCGCAAATGCGAAACGTAACGGCTCCAGAATTTGCGCGGCCTGATCGCCGAGTTTGATCGATTCGGCGCGAACATCGGCCCGGTCGAAGCGAACATTGCTGGTGCTGGTGGCATGATGCGTTGCCCGCTGAAGCAGTTTGTGCGGCTCAGAAGGATTCCAAAGCCCGATTTTCTGTGCGTCATAATAACAGGGAAAATGAAACTCTTTCTGCACGGTGCGCTTGAAATCCGGCCACTTTCCGACAGCGTCGCGGTATCGTTCGTCCGCTCGCTCTAGCTTCTTCTGCTCCTCTTTCTCAATTTCCTCTGGCGTCTTCCCCTGCTGTCGCGCCTCCTTCTTTGCCCACGGCACTGGTCCGTAGCCCCTGCATTGAAGGGCGGCGCGAAGCGCCTTGTAAATCTGCCACCCTTGCAATTCGCGATCACCATTCAGCAAACGGATTCGAAGCAGACTTGATGTATAGCAGATAGCTGCCCCTGCCGCATCCGACGGTGCGCCGTCTTTCGTTTTCTTTCCAACTTCTGGCGCAAATTCTCGTTCGAGCCGATAATCTGCCCCGTGCTTCAATTCCCATTTCTTTGTGTTGGGGTTATCCCAGACTTCGCGAGCTTGCAGCGGATCCAGCCCAGCGGCCCGCCAGACTGTTTCGAGCCATTTCTCGCGTTCATGATGCGCTTCGCGTGTTTTCAGCGCGCGGTATTTGTTAGCCGGAGTTCCTGACAATGCCGCAGGCCCGCGCCGCGCCAGTTCATGTGGAATCAGCAGCGATGCCTTGTGCAGAAACTCCGTTCCACTTCGCACCGCTTCACCAATGGAGCCTTTGCCAAGATCAAAAGCCCAAACAACAGGTTCATCAACTTTCGCGTTCATTTCCATATCGCCCTCCAAATTGACGCGGGCCATATAGCACAATTATGAAGTTTGTGTGTGAACAAATTTCAAAAACGCGCTTGCCAGCGCATTGAGCGGCTGGTAGTTGTGCCCCACATAACCCGGGCAACAGCCCTGCAAGTGAAGGGGAAGGAGAAGGAAAAATGAAAGATGAGTTAACAAATCGAATGGGCATGTTCGACACGTCGTTGAAAGTGCTGAATTCGGAGATCATGAAGGCGGTCTGGTTCAAGCAGCCGCCGGTCATATTCACCACGAAAGTGGGGCTGACGGCCAACGCGGTCGCGGCTTTGAAGCAGTTCTGCAAAGCGCAGGGCGTTTCGACGCTGGGTTCGGCGGCGCAGAAGGCGAAGGAAGGCGCGGAAGCGGAGGCGGCGGTAAATACGATGGCCGCGGCGCTGGTGGAATGGTTCGGCGACCAGAACGACCAGATCAATCTGGCAAAAGTGAATTTGACGCCGACGGATTTGCACGCGATGCGCGACGAGGCGCAGAAGAACCAGATGTATCTGACGCTTGATCTGGCGAACGACGTGGTTGCCGGACCCAACGCGGCGCAGGCGGCCGACTATGGCATCACCGCGTCCGCGATCCAGCTCGTGCAAACGGAGGTTGATGAATACGCGGCGGTTCTTTCGGCCCCGCAATCAAGCATCGCGCAGCGCAAGGCGATGACGGACAATTTGCGCGACCAGTTCAACGCGGTGGAAGACAAGTTTGTCTCGCTCGACAACCTGATTCAGCAGTTCGGCACGACGGATGCGGGCCGGAATCTGGTTGCGGCCTACACCGCGGCGCGGATCGTGCGCGATCTCGGCCACGGACCGACGCCGGTCGTCCCGGCACCGGCCCCAACGCCGGTGGCGCAGTTCGCGGCAAAATAGCGCGGCTCAAAATTCGAGAATGAAAAGGCCCGGGTGATTCCGGGCCTTTTTCTTTTCAGCCCGCGCGCTTGATCCGCGCGACAAGCTGATCCGCCAACCGCGTCGGTTCCGGCAGACGATATTTCGTCGCGCAGGCCAGCACGATTTGCTCCGCCGTTTCCTGATCGAGCCGGTGGCCGACGCTCACATAAACCGGATTCACGCCGTCCTGCGTCCGCAAAACCGAGCCGACGATTTCGCCGCGATGAAAAAGTTCCGCGCGCGAACCGCGTGCCCGCGGTGGCTCGGCGTGCTCGCCGCAAAGCCTGCTCTTCGCGCAGCCGACCGTCGGTTTGTTCGCGAGCAACCCGACGTGACACGCGATGCCAACGCGGCGCGGATGCGCGAATCCCTGACCATCGCACATCAGCGCGTCCGGCCCGCCGCGCAATTTCCGAAGCGCCGCAAGAATCGCCGGAGCCTCGCGGAAACTCAGCAATCCCGGAACGTACGGAAACCGCAGCGGCCTCATCGCCACGGCTTCTTCGATGACGCATTTTTCCTGCGCGTCCCAAAGCACGACACCTGCGATGCAATTTTTTCCGTCCGCGGAAAACGCGCAGTCAATCCCCGCAATGAAACGAAACGGACCGGGATCCGCCCGACAAGAAATCTGCGATGCCAGCCGCCGCTGGATCGCGATGGCGGCGCACGGCGAAACATTCCAGCGATGCGGAATTTTCGGAATTTTCACGCGGCCTCCGGCTCATCTTTTGGAAATGACAGGCCAAGTTTGCGGCAAGTGTTCACGACGTGGCTGCCGCGCCAAAAAACCGTTCCGCATTTCGGGCACCGGTAGAATTTCGAGTGCTGCGCGAAGACATTCGGATGAACTTTCTCGCGGATCGCTTCGTTATCCGCCACGTCATCGAGGGCGACATTGCAGCGGATGCACTTCGTGAAAAGTCTGCCGGTCGTGTCGAGACCGAACGCGCGAATGATCTCGTGAAATTGCTCCACCGGATCGCCGACTTCGAGCTTCAGCGATTTCGCCGGCACCGGTTTTTCATCGAGCGGCCGCTGCGTGCAGGTCACGAAAATCCGTCCTTCCGCATTCGCGCGCACGATCAATTCGTGACGCGTCGCCCCCGTGTCCCATTCGGCATCGTGGCCGCAAATGCGGAGATATTTGCCGACGGTGATCAGCATTTGATCCATCATGAATTTCGGCGCATCGCCCGGGTTCATGGCGGCATTCTACCCGATGTCCGCGACGAAAACTACTCGGCGACTTCGAGCCGGATGCAGTCGTACATGACCGCGCCCCACGGTCCGCGGTTCGAGAGTTGAAGCGAAATCAGGTTTTCGCCGCTGCGAATTTTCGCGGCGTCGAACTGGAATTTGTGAAGCTCGTACCGGCCCGCGAGCGTTGCGCTGCGGCGCAGGCAGCCGTCGTCGGACAGCCGGACTTTCCCGACGCTCGAATCGTTGACGAGCACGTCCAGCGTTGGCATCGCATCGCAGCCCGCCACGGCAACCGAAAGCGTGGCGGTGCCTTTCATCGCGTTGGTGCAAGCGAACCGGATGTTCCACATTGAAACCGGCGTATCGGTCGGTTTTCTCACCACGATGGGCTGCGCAAAATTCCAGTCGTCCCGTTCGCGGCTTTTGCCGATGACGAAATTCACGCCGCCCGGAAATTCCTTTGGATAACTTGCGAGCATTCCGTAGCGCCGCGGCTCGCCGCCGTGCTTGAATTCGCCCGCCGTGCGGTCGGGCGTTCCGATCTGCCAAAGCATTTTCCCATTCGTCTGCGGCATCCAGGTGAGCGCGCCGGTGTCGGTGTCCGCGCCCGCCTTCACTTCGATTCTATCGCGGCGAAATTCGTCGAGAACGCCGGGCACGAAACTGTAGAGCGTATAAGTGCCAGCCGCGACCGCGGGCAGCTTGAAGTAGCCGTTGACATCGGTGTACGTCGAATAAACCGGTGACTTCCACTGCAACTGCCAGTCCGGTTCCGCAGCCGCGAGAATGACCGTCGCATTCGAAACGGAGGTTCCATCGGTGATGTTCAGCCGGCCCGTCACATCGCCGCGCGACAGCGGATAGAGCGGGTGATTCATCCACGAATACGGCCACGAGCGCGCCATCTTCCGCGCGAGAACAGAGGCGTCGGTGAACATTTTCTGCGGGCTGTCGGCCTTGTTCGCGTAGATGAATACCGGCCCGTAGAGCATCGCCCAATCGCCTTCGATGTGTTGAATGGACGGCTTTCCAAGAAAATGTTCGCCGGTGAACATCGCCAGTTCGACCGGAGTGCTGTCGGTCTGGTGGACGGTCAGTTCCTGCTTGGTCGGCCCGCCCATGAAATATTCGGTGCTGCCGAAAATCATCCACAGCCCCGTGTTGGTGCTACACAACCCGTGGCCCCAGTGGCCGTCGCGAAATTCGGCCCAGTCATATTTCGTGTACACCGCGCCACCTGCCTGGCGGAACGCCGCATCCTGCACCATCTCGCTTTTCGCGAGCACCGCTGGCGCAGGCATCGGCCCGTGGCGGTCGCGCGCCGCAACCGCGTAGGTGAATATTTTCGGGTCCACACGCAGCACGTATCTTTTTTGCGCCACGTCAATCGGCTCCATGCCGGCCGCGTGACGGTGCACCGCGAAAACGTACAGCCCCGCCTCGCCCGCGCGCATGACGTAATGCACCTCGATCTCCGAGTTGGTCATCCGCTTCGTGAAGGCGATTTCCGCCAACTCCGGCGCGTTGCGGATTTCCGAATAACGCGCACCGCTGGTCGAAATACCTTTTTCTTTGTCCGCCGGCGTCATGTCGAAATAGCCCTCGCCACCGTGGCCGAGCAGATCGCCCGTGTCCGCCACCTCAAATCGCCGCAGCCGGCCGTCGGCATCGAATTTCGCCGACACCGTGCCGTTCGACATCGTCACCCCACGCGAAGTTGTCGAAAGCGAAACCATCGCCGGGGCGCGCCCCGCCAACATGACCGCCAGAAAAATCAACAAATAGAACTTCATGCCCGCTGACTCTATCGAACCACCCCGCCGCCGAAACAACTCAATTCGTGACTTCCAATGATTGGAGAATTCCGTTATCGGACACTTCCAATGATTGGAAAAATCAAAATGAATCAACCGCCGAAAATGATCATCGTCATCGCGTGCGCTCTCGCGGTCGTCGCGGCGACGCGTGCGGAAAAAATCGGACCGTGGGATATGGACGCGTTGAACCGCGTGCCGAAGGCGGAATGGGGCGCAACGTCGAACGGCGTGCAGCAGGTTTATTTCGAGGGCGAGCCACTGTCGGGAAGAACCACGCGCGTGTTCGCCTATTTCGGCAAGCCCATGAATGACGCCGTGAAATTTCCCGCGGTGCTGCTCGTTCACGGCGGCGGCGGCAAAGCATTTCCCGACTGGGTGCGCCACTGGACCGCGCGCGGCTACGCGGCCATCGCGATGGACACCGCGGGCCATGGGCCTGCCGGACGCCTTCCCGATGGCGGTCCCGATCAGAATGACAACATCAAGTTTCGCGATTTCACCGGCGATGACGCGCGCAACATGTGGACCTATCACGCCGTCGCTGACGTGCTGCTCGCCCACGCGCTGATCGCATCGCGGCCCGACATTGACGCGGAACGCATCGCGGAAACCGGCATCAGTTGGGGCGGCTATCTTTCGTGCATCATCGCCGGCCTCGATCACAGACTCAAAGCGTCCGTCCCGGTTTATGGCTGCGGATTTCTCGACGAGAACAGCTACTGGCTGCCGCAGCAATTCAAACCAATGACGCCGGAGCGCCGCGCGCGCTGGGTCGAAAATTTCGATCCGTCGCGCTACGTCGGCCGCGCGAATTGTCCGATGCTCTTCCTCGACGGCACCTGCGATTTCGCCTACCCGATGGACAGCCTGCAAAAAACCTACAACATCGTCACCAACGCGCCCGTCGCCCTCAGCGTCGAGATCAACCGCAAGCATGGACACATCTGGAATTTTCCCGAAGTTGATGCGTTCATTGACAGCTTCGTGCGCGACGGCAAACCGCTCGCGAACGTCGGCCCGCTTAAAATTTCCGACGGCATCGCGTCGTGTTCGTTTTCGTCGCCGGTGAAAATTGCGAAAGCGGAATTGAATTTCACGACCGACACCGGCACGTGGCAGAAACGCAAATGGAATTCCGCGCCCGCCGAAATTGCGGACAATTCCGCGCGCATCAAAATTCCCGAAGGCCGCCCGATGGTTTGTTATCTGCGCCTGATTGACGAACGCGGATGCGCCGTCACAACGCCGCATGTCGAATTGCCGTGAACAACTGAGGAGAAAACAATGAATACAAATATCACCCGCCGCGACCTCATCAAGAATCTCACCGGGGCCGCGATCGCTGGAACCGCGCTGGCCGCGACTGCCGCGACGCCGACGGTCGAACCCGATTTCAAAATCCGCAACGGAAGAATCCGGCAGAGCATCATGGGCTGGACCTACGGCTTCATGCCGATTGAGGAACTCGCCAAGCTCTGCAAGGACATCGGACTCGTCGCGATGGAGGGCATCGATCCGAAACATTATCCGATGATCCGCTCGCTCGGCCTCAACATCTCGCTGGTCGGCAGCCACGGCTTCAAGGAAGGGCCGCTCAACAAGGCCCACCACGAAATGGTCGAGAAGAAACTCCGCGAAGCGATTGACCTCGCCGTCTCCAGCGGCTGCGAAAAAGTCATCACCTTCACCGGCTATCGCGAACCCGGAATCACCGACGAGGAAGCCGCGAAGAATTGCGTCGATTGCTGGAAGCGCGTCATCCCCTATGCCGAGGAAAAGAAAATCACGCTCTGCCTCGAACACCTGAATTCGCGCGATGCGACCCACCCGATGAAAGGCCATCCCGGCTACTTCGGCGACAACGTGGATTTCTGCGTCGAGCTGATCAACCGCGTCGGCTCGCCACGCATGAAACTGCTCTTCGACATTTATCACGTGCAAATCATGAACGGCGACGTGATCCGCCGGCTGCGCCAATACAAGGATGTCATCGCCCACATCCACACCGCCGGCGTCCCCGGCCGCGGCGAACTCGACAACACGCAGGAAGTGAATTTTCCCGCCGTCATGCAGGCGATCATCGACATCGGTTTCAAAGGCTACGTCGCGCAGGAATTCATCCCGACGTGGGACGACAAGCCCGCAGCGCTTCGCCACGCCGCCAAAGTCTGCGACGTCTGAACAGCCATGCCGGAACTCAGCAGATTTTTCGGAATCATAATCGCGATCTACTACAACGATCACGGCGTTCCCCATTTTCATGCGAAGTACGCCGGACATCGCGCATCCTTTGCCATCAGCGACCTCACTCAACTCGAAGGCGAACTTCCGCGGCGCGCAACTTCCCTCGTTTTGGAGTGGGCCTTCCAGCATCGCGCGGAACTCCTCGACAACTGGAATCTGGCGCGTGACGGCAGGCCATTGCACGACATCGCCCCCTTGGAGTAAATTCACGCCATGCACTTCATCACGTCAGTTGAATATGCGGGCGAATTCAAGCTGCTGCTTGGCTTTGAAGATGGAAGCCGCCGTCTCGCCGATCTCCAGTCGAGGCTTGTCGGGGAAATTTTCCAACCCTTGCGCGACATCGCCTATTTCAAGACCGTCCGGCTCAATGAAGACATTGACACGGTTTGCTGGGAAAATGGTGCGGACTTCTCGCCCGACTTTCTCCACGAAATCAGCCAGCCGGTCTATTCCCAACAGCCCTCACACTCCGCCGTCGCCGAGCCTCGCCAACCGCCGGACGGAGCGAAAGCAAACCGCTAATGGAATGGACGCCAAGTCGAATCGCAGCGAGGTGAAACGGCCTTCTCCGAAGGCGCTTCCTGATTTCGACGAAGAACGAAGAAGCCGGTTATTTGTCCTTATGAAACCGGCAGACGGCGGATGCGAATTTGAAAATCGTTCACGGAAATCATCGCGCCGGCCTTCAAATCATCCGCGCATTGGTTCAAGACCTGTTGAAGCAGTCCGCTGAATTCCTCCGCGCGCAATCCTTCAATTCGGATTCGGATCACCGATGGCGTGCGCGCTTGCGTCAGGGCAAGCTGCGCGTGAAAATCCGCATCCAGCGTCACGACGACGCGGTTTTCCGTCGAGGCCCGGCGGATGATTTCGGCATCTTCCGCTTCGGCCAGACCGGTTTCGCCTGTGTGGAGCGCGTCAAAGCCTGCACGGCGCAGCAGTGCTGCCGACGAACGGGGAGTTCCCTGATCGAGCAGAAGCTTCATCCGGCCATGGCCACTTCAATCACCTTGTCATCCAGACTGGCGGCGGCGTAGGCGAGTGCCTCGCGAATGTCTTCCTCATCCAGTTCGGGAAACTCCCGCAACAAATCCCGGCGGTCGGGATAGGTGGCGACGGCCTCCACCACGCGGCGCACGGTCAGACGAAACTGTCGGACACACGGCTGCCCGTTCATCCGTTTTGGATCACACGTTATGCGGTTGAATCTCATGGCATCAACTGTGCATGAACCAAACAGAAATGCAAGATCAGCCAAGAGGTGTTTGAAAAAGATTCGAATCCTCACGGTGGAACGACTTCTCCGAAGGCGTTTCTTGATTGCGATGACGAAGAGCGAAGAAGCGCGTTGGGACAACGCGCGCCACCTGCGGAAGCGAGAGCCGATTTCCAATCAGCTCCGGGCCTGGCGCAGACAGCCCCATCTGCGAGATGAGCAGACCGGCGGTCTGCATCACAGAGACCGATTGGAACCACGGAATGCTCGGAATCTGACCGCAGATTCACACTGATAAAGCGCTGAATAATCCGCGTTCACGGTCAGAGCAGCCACGTCGGGCAATGCCTCTACATGGTCATCTGCGGTTGATCTCTGTGCTCTTTGCGCTCTCTGCGGCCATACATGCACCGATCACGCGGAAGCGAACCGCTAATCGGCACGAATGGACGCTAATTGAATTCTGCCTTCGCGTTTATTCGCACTATTCGCGGTCAAGACGATGCTCTGATGCTTCATGGTGCGGATGCGGGACGGGATGATCTCGCTTGACCGGTGAAGGAGAACTTGAAATCCGCCTCGCCGCAGCTGTCGGTGCCCGGTGGCAGCGCCTTGCCGTCTTATGTCATGAAGCTCTCATGTACAGCAGCGCCTGCGTCATTGCACACAAGTGGCAAAGGAACTCCTCGAAGCTGCACGGGGTAAAGCCGGTGTCTCCATCGCCGCACGCCCAACGTACCATTGGCATATCTTGAGTCGTGGTTTGCCGCCTGCCCCCAATGCTGTGGCATCATGTCTGAGACGCCTACTCACGAAATCACTTATTGCCATCGGTTCCAACACACAGGACCGGAAGAAACAACAATCTCCGGTATTCATTGGCCTTACTTACTATATCGTCCGACGGCGAAAGTCTGACAAGGTAAAGAAATGCATTGCACTTTTCTTCATCATCAAAACATTCGTCAATATACTCTTCAAATGTTCTCACACGCTTAATTATGGAATATAATTCCTCCAGCGACTTAGTGCATACCTTCGCCAATTGACCAATTTCAGCATCAGACGCGAATCGGCCAAAGATCGCAAGATCGTACAATGACCCGCCGTCATTCAGTATGCATGGGTCAATATTCTGAACGACATTATGACGTATTATTGATTCCAAGTATCTCATCAAGATGCGATTCATCTCGGCGAGATCTCCAGCCTTGGCTGTAATTTCCGGCAGACGCAACAACTGCGGCGCAGTAATTAATAAGCGCTTAAAAAGGCCGGCCCACTGCTTTCGCAAAACACCTTCAATTTCAGTGAGTGCTCGAAACGGATAAACGCTATTATTCGTGCTCCACGACTGGACGAATTGGATAAACTTCAATATGCGTGGCGAATCCACGTGAGCAAAACGAATTCCTCTATTCCTCGGGCTTTTGACAAAAGTTGCATAATCGGCCATGACCGCCTCGTCAACAAATACATACGAAGGGATACCCCTTAGATGCGCGACTTCACTCTCCTTTCGCAGGATAACCTCATATCGACTATCAAGATCACATTT
>CAIVKH010000291.1 GCA_903906425.1 uncultured bacterium | reverse complement strand
GTCCAAGTGCGGCGGATTTGATATAGCGGCTGTGTGTCTTCATGCCAACAGATACTAACTCTTATAACATAGACAAAGACAGTTATAAGTCATGCTATGCCCAGTTTCTGGAAGTCCCCTTAAGGCTGAAGATGTCGCCACGAACGAACATAGGCACAGT
The DNA here is from genome assembly GCA_903906425.1 of uncultured bacterium. Classification (GTDB taxonomy): domain Bacteria; phylum Verrucomicrobiota; class Kiritimatiellia; order CAIVKH01; family CAIVKH01; genus CAIVKH01. Next base: position 9,835 of record CAIVKH010000291.1, on the reverse strand, counting down.
GTTGCTGCCCGGGTCGGTTGTCATCCAGACCGGATTGAGTGGCGGGGGTCGAACTTGCGGGCCGGGAGCTATCAACGGATTCAACTCGGCGACAGGCTCGCCTTCGGACAGATGCGGCGGCTCGCCAGCCACAGGAGCTGGAGTTGGCGCATACGGAGCATTACCAGGATTCGGCAAGACGCCCACGATCACAACATGGAGATTGAAGTTCGCGTTGCCAGGCACGACTGCACCCGAACCGGTGCCCACAACTTGATCGGCACCGATGTCTGGCGACGCGGGCCGAACGTCTCCGTCATAGTCCACCGCCAATCCCGGGATGGAACTGATGTTGGCTCCACCAGCCAGCGACGATTGCAGGTGATAATTACCCCGCACAAGACCATCCGGTGTGTATAGACCAGTTTGCTGATATCGCAGTGAGATGCTATTGTGGCCGCCCTCATCATAGACAACAGCAGTTTGATTGCTATTGACATAGGGCTTCACGAAGACCGGGGCCGTGCCGGATGTGGACAGAACACAATTGGAGGCTGTCATGACACCGATTCCGCCCACGACGGTCAAGTCGCTATAGCCAGGCTCAGGAACCAAGCCACCGCTATCGGCGATCGGTATGTGGTTTGTCGGATCATTCAGGTTGCGGCCAACCAGTGAATAGTCAAAATGAAAGGCACGGTTGTGCCAGATGATGTTGTCCTTCAACACAGGATTGGAGAAGGGGAGGTTATATGGTGCTGGCGTATTGCTGGATATCGCCATCGAATTCGGATGGCTGACAATTCCGGCTCCTCCGGCAACCGACACCCCGAGATTAGGCGGGAAGGTATTCAAGGCCACAGCAGGCGCATCGTTGTTTGCGATGGTGTTGCCGATGATGTTCACCTTGATTGCGTCTTGGATCGATATGCCGCCGCCGGAAAAGCCTGCACAGTTGTTCACGATCATGTTGTTGAAGATATTGATTTCATACCAGTTGGTCGGGCTGGAACTTGGAAGGCCCACAAAATCGTCCGGGAACGTGCCGGGTGCATTTCCTTCGAAAACAGGCAGATTATTAGTGTCTAGCATTTCAGGGCCGTTGACACCGGCTAGACGGATACCACCGCCCAAGCCTGCGGCTGCCATGTTACCCATGATGAGATTGTTTATGATAGTAACCGAGCCGGCGCCGCTACTTCCGGTCGGTGACCCGCCATCAGCCTCACCTTGGATGCAAATGCCGCCGCCATCGCCACCTCCTGTCGAGAAGCCGAAGAAGACTTCGTTGAAGGCGATGACGTTGTCGGCGATAAGACCGCCGGGACTAAGCCCCATATGCAGAATACCTCCACCACCCATGCCGGCTCCGGCGGGTGCAACGGATGCGCCGGGAGCGTCGAAGCAGTAATTGCCCATGATGTAATTGTTGCGAATTTTGTAACCCATACCACCGCTATGGATGGCAATGCCGCCTGCGCCGTCCAAGCTACTGTTCTTGAATATCTGGTTGTACTCAATCACAACGTTCGTGTTCATGAAAGTCGTTGCAGATCCAGGATCTTCCTGAATACCTGCGAGTGAAGCTTCGATACCGCCGCCAGCCGGGGCGCCGAGGGAAATACCGCCATTGAAAGTATCTCCCATGTTACCGGTAGCCCGGTTATTGCTGATACGCAGATTGGATGCCTGATCATACGCGTTGACGGCACCGCCATGGACGGCGCCCTTGAACAGGAATCCGTCAATGCGTGAAGGTGTCGAGGTAAACCCAGTTGAATACATCGTATCTCCCGGATTCATGTTCGGAGTGAAGGCGCGTAGGCTGTTGGTTTCCCCAAATACCTCGACACACGGACACTCGTTGATCACGAACGGGTCGTCACCCAAGGTGGCAACGATCTTGTTGTGCCAGGCAGGAACGCGGTTCTGTGGGTCGGGAACGCCGTTGATGACGGTGCCCAGGCCTGAGCCTTGCAATCGTATCGGCTTGTACATGACTAAGTATTCATTCCATGGGAACGGATTGGCCGGCACAATGACCAGATCGCCGCTCTGGGCTGCGTCAATAGCATCCTGAATCTTTGTACTCAGCACGCCCGCCGCGTTGGTGGTCGTATTGTCCGGCTGTACGATGTGAACACGGGAGGCGTTCGGTTCGTATGAGAGCGTAATGCCAATTGGTGTCGTATTGCTATTGTCGCCGCGTTTAACCATAAGCTGCCATTCCGTGCCGCCGCTTGACGTAGGCGTACCGGAGGGAAGTGAATTGGGCAGCCGGAATGTGATGTTCGAATCACTCCACGAAATGATGCTTATGACGGTTCCTGTTGTCGAACGATCGGTCGGGGTGAGTGTCACGCTGCCTGCGGTTGTACCAAAGCCGAAGTCTCTGATGATCTTGGTAATCGGATTCGTGCCATGTAGTTTATAGTCGGGATTGGGAACTTGGGTGGGCCCCATGGATGTGATGGTAATGACATCGCCAGTGGAACCTTTACTGCCAACATACGGACCGGCATATCCACCCACGCTTCTACCGGTCACGCTTCGAATCTCAGGTGTTCCACTAGGTGGTTCAACATCAAGCTGGCCGTTGGGACCACCGACGAAAGCCCCGATGGGCACGATAGGTGTATCCGCATAGTTGACCATGCCCGGCCAGTATTCCAGAACGACGGGACAAATTGTGAAACCCGGATTGTAGTACGGATCAGGGATTCGCAGCCCATCCGGATTGGCCGGATCTGCCGGCATCGTCGGATCGTTCAAAACTACGGTCAGTTGTTGGGGTGCGTAACCGCTCGGACATGGCACATCAGCATTATAAGTTGACGTAATCATGGTATCATAGCAACCGAACTCATCCGAATATGTGCGAGCCACTTCATGTCCGGCCCAATCGCGGAACGAAATGGGCAACCAAGGCGCACCTTCCCGTTCGCCGAAGGAGGGGTTGTTGGGGTCAAACTCGGCGGACACGTCATTGAGGACAAAGCCGACAACATGGGCCACCTTCTGCACTTCGCTATACATGTTGAAGTCGCAAGGCGCATTGCGATTCTCCACAACTGTGACGAGCTTGCGGTCGGCCAATGGACGCCATTGATTGGCGAAGTCGGAGGGCTTCTGCTGGTCTGGGAACAGACTGAGGAACGGCGGCACAAAATGGAAGTCTCCTACGCACTCGGGCGGAATATCCAAGGTGGCGGGTGTGTAGGTGTCCCCAAATACGATGTTCCGGCTCTCTTCGGTTTGGATTAAATGGCCCGGCGGCGGTGAGGCTTGTACGATGTAATCGCCCGGCGGCAGATAATCAACTTCAGTGGCATTGTTGGCCATGCCGCCCGGGTGATAGGAGTTGATCACGAAGGCACCATCGAAGACTCCGGGACGAACTTGTTCCCATGTGGCGAAGTTGTCGCTGCCGATGATACTGCGACCTTGAATGACAGATGGGCGCAGTTGAACCGTTCCGGCAGGCCAGCCGCCGGCGGACGGATGCGCAGGATCGGCATTCGTCGCCACATTGTCATCCCAACTGTCCGTGTGTGTGATCTGGAGAGCGTCACCAGGGTTGAACGGTTTTTGGTCGGGCGTGAGTAAGTGTGTTGGATCGTCCTGGTCAATATCCTCGGGACCCCGGGTCGGGATGCCGTTGGTCGGTTTAGTCCAATTGTAAGGATAGTTATCCACATCCGCGAGCCGTGGTGTCTTCGCACCGGGACGCTGGATCTTTATCATCCACCGATAAATATCGTAAGGCATCCCATAAACTGTCGCCTTTCCCGTGGCGTTGGATGCTGCAATTGCCGCATAATTGGTCTCATATTGATAGAGAGCCACCTGGGCGCGGGCAACACCGGGATCCCACAGTTCCTGAACAGCGTAACGAGGATCTGCCTCGGCGCGTGTGTTGTTGTAACTGACGATGCCGTAGATACCGCCGCTTTGCCGTGAATCGTAATTTATCTTGCCCCAATCGATTCGGTCATACTGGCCGTTATAAGTTTGCAACGCCTGGGTCAGGAGCGGTTCTGAAGGGCTTTCTGAGAGTTGAGTACGAGATAACGCATTTCCGGTATTCGGATTTGATATGGGCAGATTCGTGTTGACGGTTCCGTCTGGGGCTACTGCATATTGGGTCTGCGGATTGCGAACGGCAAGTTCGGAATCATTTATGTCTGCGGACGGTATTGCCCATCCACTCGGCGTTGGCAGCGTGCCGCCATCGTCCACCACCGCCGTCATGCCGCTGGATTTCCACTTATCGTTACCGACCTCGGCCACCAGCCACTTGAAGAATGGAAAGACTTCCGTGAAGGAATAGGTGCCGTCAACCTTGGTGATTGTGCGTTGATACATGCTGCCATCGCGGAAACGGAGGTTCACAGGCACTTGGGGAATGAATTCTTCACCAGTGTCAGGGAAGCCGTTGTTGTTGGCATCGTAAAAGACGCTGCCTTGGAGCGATCCGAACCAGCGGACCATCGTAACATCGCCCATGTCATAAACGCCATTTGTGACCGAGGCGTCGGTCGCCTGCGGGACGATCAAATCAACCGCGTTGAAGATACAGTCCAGAGGCCGGTCCCATGACACCAACTGATAAGCACCAGGCGCAACATTGGTTATCGTGAATTCTCCGGTTTCCGTATCGCAGGGTTGTGCCCATACACATGTGGTGGCCGGGAGCAAGGCGCGATCCACGCCTTCGACCGGGATGCTCCCTTCGACGGCCGGGTCCGCGATATTCAAACCAACCCATCCATCTGTCACCGGCGGTCCTTCGGCGACCAATGCTGTCTGCGGAGGGCGGCCGTAATGGTTGACGACGAGTTTGCCCTTGACCGTCACGCCGGTCACATTTGTTGAAGTTGGTTGGGCGCCGGGCAACTGATCCGGGTCGGTGAAGCCGAAACACACATGATAAAAACCCGCGCCCCACCCTTCGATGAACACCCTCGCGCCGTTGGCAATGCCCCATGCATCAATGAACGGCGTGCCTTCAATCGTGGCTGTCTGCCACTTATAACCGCCAGCCTTCATCGTCGCATGGCCGCCGTTCCAATTCTCTCCCGCCGGCGGGACGATTGCGATGCCGAACTTGTCGTTCCACATGTTCTTGATCAGCGCCTTGCCCTCCTTGTCCGTGTAGAGGTATCCATCGCCCAGCTTCGCGATGTTGGTGGGGAAGCCAGTCGCGTCAACCTGATAACTGCCGTCCGAGTTGGTGGCGTATTCGGTCCCGAGCGGCTTGCCAAACGCGTCCTGAATGAACGGACCGCCGAGATTGTCAAATATGATCACGCGGCAACCCGCAAGGCCCTCTTCCTCGGCATCCGGCTCGTTATTCAACGGGAGATGGTCGTGATAGACCAGGATAGAAACCTGCGTCGTCGGCAGCGGGTTCCGGTTCATCCGCACCGTCATCGTAGTCTGGTTGGTGCCGATGAGCTGGCCACCCATTGAGTAGCCGGACGCCATGACCTCGATCACGTACCGCTTGGTCGGATCAGGATCGGCGTCGTAGGCTGGGTTGTTGTACGGAATGTTGGTCGGCGTAACTCCGGCGAGTTTAATGTAATCCGGCACCAGCTTCGGCAGCGTGTACTTCGGTATGCGAATCGTCCACGTGCTGTTCGTTGCATGACCCGTCGCCAGGATTCGAGAATCGCTCGTGTGCGAGACGATGGACACGGTGTCATTTGTCTGAACATAAGGAATCCCGGGATGGGAGATATCTTGCTGGAGTATCCATCGGAAATCGGAGATAGGTTGGCCCGCATCATCCACCACATTTATTGTCAGGGCCTGGGCACCGGGGCCTGCCGCAAGCGATGCTGCAACGACCGCCCATTTCATCGCTCCTTTTAGATAGCGCTTGTATTCGCATATGAGTCCATGAGTCGTCATGATTCATTCTCCCTATTCATATCGCTCTCTCACTTTGGCTCGTTCTGTTTTGCCGATATCGGCGCCTACTGCACTTTGACCCGGTAAAAGCCTGTTTCAGCGTTTGTATCAGTAAGTGTCATCATTCCATTGGTGGCGCCTGAAACCGAAGTTTGTGACGGAACGTTTGTCCAATTTCCGCTGCTGAAACTTGCCGCCCATTGCAGCGTGTAGGTGTTATGGGTCGTTGCCGGCCAGAAGGTGACCCGGCGTCCCTGCGATTGCCCCTGAACTGCCATAATGCGGATATAATAGGATGAAGGATCGAGCGGATCGGTACCCGTCGCGACTTCGTAACCGTCGGAAACCATGTCGCCATCTGTATCCGAGTAAAGCGGGTCAGTGAAGTATGTCAGGACTTCCTGTCCGTCCGTCAAGCCATCTCCGTCAGAGTCGGGATTATTCGGGTCGGTGATGGTCGTCATGATTTCATCCCCATCCGACAAACCGTCGCCGTCCGTGTCGGGATTGTTCGGATCCGTGAAGTAGATATTGATCTCGTCCGAATCGGAGAGTCCGTCGCCGTCAGTGTCTACGTCGGCGAAGGCGCAATCGCCGGAGGTAAGCCCCGCCACCACGATGCCGATGACTGCGGCCGCTCTGCCGAACTTCTCAATCAGGAGCAGCCCGCGAGTTATCACTTCATTTTCCTTGTGTGAAGGCCGGTTCATTGATTGCTCTTTCTTGCATCTCGTTTCCGTTTCTGGACATTTCTGTCAGGGTGCCGGGAAATAGAAGCGGTTGATTTGGAATTGAGGCGATACCGGTTCGGCCTGGTTCCAACCCCAGTTCTGCTTGACCATGCCGCCTGTGCTTTTCAGCACGTGCCACATGCCGGTTGCGGGTTCATAGGTCGCGATGTCAGATCTGCCGTCGCCGTCGTAATCGCCCGGTACCGGCGCGGCCTGCGACCAGCCCCATTGTTGATGGGTCATCCCGCCATCCTTGCTGCGAAGGACGAACCATTCGCCGGTGGCCGGCACATAGGTCGCGATATCGGCCTTGCCGTCGCCGTCATAGTCGGCGGGAACGGGTAATGCTTGCGACCAGCCCCAGTTGAATTGCTTGAGCTGGCCGTTGGAACTTAGCAGAATATTCCACTGGCCTGTCGCCGGAAGATAGGTTGCGATGTCGGCCTTGCCGTCACCGTCATAGTCCGCCGCAACGGGAATCGCCTGGCTCCAACCCCACTGGACAACGCGCATCTGGCTGTTGCTTGATTGCAGGATGTACCAAGTGCCCATCGGTGGATCATAGACGGCAATGTCGGCCTTGCCGTCGCCGTCGTAGTCGGCGGGGACGGGAAGCTCGCGGGACCAGCCCCAGTTCTGGACCACCAAGGCTCCGCTCGAACTCTTCTCGATGTACCAGTTGCCCGAATCAGGCTCAAAGAGAGCATAATCATTCGTGCCATCGCCATCATAATCGCAGGAGACTGGGATATCCGCGCTCCAGCCCAGTTGATTGTTCGTAACTTGTCCTGATGCATACATGGTGTTCCACGTTCCGCCGGCGGGCCAAAAGACTTCAATGTCGCTCGGCACCTGGGGGGCATAGTTAAAGACGAGAGGATTGGTGTGGTACCTGAACACTTCCTGCCCGTCGGTGAATCCGTCGCCATCCGTGTCGGGATTCAGTGGATCGGTGCCGTAGGTCAGCACTTCCTGTCCGTCGGTCAATCCATCGCCATCCATGTCTGGATTAAGAGGGTCGGTGCCGTAGGTCAGCACTTCCTGCCCATCCGTCAAACCGTCGGCATCTGAATCCGGGTTGTTCGGGTCGGTCAGCCAGGTTATTACCTCTTCACCGTCGCTTAAACCATCGCCGTCCGTGTCAGCGTTGAGCGGATCAGTCAAGTACGTCAGTACTTCCTCCCCGTCCGTCAATCCATCATCATCCGTGTCATCGTTGGCCGGATCGGTGAATGTGACGAGAACCTCTTCGCCGTCGGTCAAGCCGTCCCCGTCCATGTCGGCATTCAGCGGATCAGTACCGTACGTGAGAACCTCATCGCCATCTGTGAGACCGTCGCCATCTGTGTCAGGATTGAGCGGGTCCGTGAAGTACGTGAGGACCTCTTCCCCATCCCACAGGCCATCGCCGTCCGTATCAGGATTGTTCGGGTCTGTGAAATACACATTGATTTCATCCCAGTCCGACAGCCCGTCGCCATCCGTGTCGGTTGGCGTTGGGGCCAGTGCGAACAAATGGCGACCGGCCACCTTGGAGCCGCCGGACAAGGCCTGACTCTTTACGCTTGCGCCGCCGGTTGCGGCGGCCTCCGCGCGAACATCCGCAAGACATCCCGCCGCGATCATCGCGACGGCGACCGCCACGCGTCGCATGGCCGGACTCAGAATAAAGGAATGACGGCTCATTTGATTCTCCTTCCAAAAAAATCGCTCGGCGGGGAGGCGTGCCGGCGTGCGTCTGCTTTCCGCTTCGGCGCTCATGAAGGCCGACACCATCACAACAACGGGGCGCTGTACCGCCGTCACAGTCGCCCGCGTGTTCACGGCCCCCGCTCCGGCGATCTCGAATTCGCTCTCCAGATGGTTTTTCATGAGCGAATAATACGGCGGCCTGCCTGTCCCGAAATGGCGGGCGGCCACGCTTTTGCCGTTGCGGAATCCGCAATGTCTGCATGGCGGCGAGCCGCGAGCGCGGTACATGTCCTCTGAACTGTCCTTTTTTCGTCGCAGAAACTTGCTGCGGTTACCGCGACATCTTTTCGCACGTCCAAGCTCAGCCGTATTGGCGTGCTCGACCTCCTGCCCGGCCCTGCAGGCGACGTCACGGTGATCGTCTCGTTGATACTCATGCCTGTTGAATGGCTGAAGCGCAGGTCAAGAAACAACATCAGCCGGTCAACTGTAGCCATCTGTTCCCGCGGCGGTTTTTCCAATGATTGGAGAAATAGGAGTGTGATAATTCCAATGATTGGAAGTGACCGGATGCTTCGAATGAAACGAAACATTTTGCTGACGCTCATCGCGCTGCTTCCGCTGGCCGCGCTGCACGCCGCTGATGTGCCGTCCCGGTCCGCTTCTTATGTTTCGCTCTTCGAGCAGATTCTTGTGCGCAATGAAACGGCGGCGGCGAAGCAGACTGCTTTCGAGAAACTTTGTCTTGCTGACGCAGCCGTACGTCTGGAGCAGCGCACGGGACGCGTCGCGTATCGCGACAGGGCGGCCGCGCTGCTGTCGTCGGCGCTGATCGACGTGGCGGGCAAGCCTTCCGACTTTCACACGCTTCGCGCGATCGCGCTTGCCATCTTGCCGGTGCGTCAGTGGGGAATAATTAAACAGGACGACGAGCAGATTCTGAAGACGATCGCGTTGAGAACTTGGAAGGAGTTTCTCGCCGCGCCCGATGGCTCGGAGCAAGGCGATGCCGACAACAATATCCGGCTCGCCGAGGCGCTGAGTTGCGCCGCATTCGCGAAATATTTTGAGGACGACAAGGCGGTTGATGCCGCGCCGATCCGAAAACGGCTCGAGCAGTATTGGGGCAAGATCAAGGCGACGGGCGATCTCGATGAGGACGCGAGCAATTACACGGGGCTTGGGATTGTTCACTGTATCGAACTGGCGCAGATGCTCGGTCATGAGAGCGATCTCCGCTCTCCCGGTTTTCGCCGGATGTTCGAGCGGCAACGCGATCTCATTTCGACCACGGGTGTGTTGCCTGAATTTGGCGATGGGTTCTTCCATCTGGATCGCGACGCCTTCGACTTTCTCTATGTCTGCGAATTTGCCGCGAAGGTTTTCGATGATCCGACTTTTCTGACTGTCGCGCGCCGGCTCTACGACCCGGGCGCGTTTGCGAAGGCCGGTCCCGATGAATGGTGCCGCGCGACTTCGCTTCTGGGATTGGAACTTTCGACGCGTGAGCCAGCACC
>CAIVKH010000290.1 GCA_903906425.1 uncultured bacterium | reverse complement strand
TGCGCAACTGGAGAGTGTCATCGGCCAATACATCGCGACCAACAACCAAAATCCAAGGCCGTTTGGCTGGACCCAAAAGGTCGACGAAATCCTCAACAAGGTGCGCCATTGTAAAGCTGCGTCTGTTACACAACACTAGCGAGCAAAACGGCGAAGATTGATTGGAAATGATTTTGAATTTCCAATGATTGGAAATTTGTGCCGTGATGACTTCCAATGATTGAAAAAACGGAGAACATCAAATGAAACGAAATGCATTAATCACGCGAGCCGGGGCGCTGCTGGCGCCGCTCGTCGCGATGGGGATGTCCATCGCGAGCGTGTCGGCGGCGGAGAAATTCGACACAGATCCGAAGCATCAATTGCCGAGGCCGGATGCCAAGGCGGCCGACATGAAGAAGCCGGTGAAGGTGTTCATCCTGATGGGGCAGTCGAATATGCTCGGCATGGGCGACGTCGGTCCGGTGACCTCCAAGGGAACGCTGGAGTATCTGACGAAGACGGAAAAGCGGTATCCCCATTTGCTGGACGATGCGGGCAAATGGACGGTGCGGAGCGATGTTCGCTACGTCTTCGTGATGCAGAACAAAGGCAGCATGCAGATCATTCAAAACGACTGGCTCTCTGTGAGAGGCAAGACCATCGGGCCGGAGGTACAGTTTGGCTACATCATGGGTCATTTGCTGAATGAGCCGGTTCTGATTCTCAAAGCCTGCATCGGGAACCGCAGTCTGGCCTGGGATCTTCTCCCGCCGGGCAGCGCGCGGTACACAGTGGATGGAAAGACGTATGCCGGCTACAAGGATACGCCCGATTCTTGGATCGAAGGTCAGCCGAAGAAACAGGTCGATTGGTATGCCGGCAAGCAATACGACGACGATACGGGCAACGCCAAAAAAATCCTGAGCGAGATCGGAAAGTATTACCCCGGCGCTGAAAAATACGAAATCGCCGGATTCCTCTGGTGGCAGGGAAACAAGGACCAGAATCCGATTCATGCCAGCCGATACGAGCAGAACCTGGTGGACCTGATCAAATCCTTGTGTAAGGATTTCAACGCACCGAACGCGCCCTTCGTGCTGTCCACCATTGATGGGGCTGGAGGATGGGACATGAAGGAACCCGCTCTCACGATTGCCAACGCGCAGCTCGCGGTGGCTGATGCCAAGAAGCACCCCGGAGTTTGCCGGCAGCGTGAAGTGCGTTGAAGCCCGCGATTTCTGGCGAGCGGCGGCAGATTCGCCGAACGCAAAACAGGGCTACCATTATTTCCACAACGCCGGCACCTACATAGAAGTCGGCAACGCGATGGGCTGGGCCATGGCAGAATTACTGAGTAAACAGGAAAAGTGATCTGAACGCGAAAGGCAAACATGCTACTTCCATCCTCCGCGCACCGCTGTTGGCACTGTCAGGCGGCATCGAACTACATCCCCGCTTAGGGGCTCGGGGCGCGATGAGACTTCGAGACCTTTCAAGGAAGGCGTCGCGGAGAACTTGGTTTCCGCTCGAAGTTGGTGTGCAGAAGACGCGGCTATAACCAGGGAGAAGGCTTTCTCCCAACAAGTTCTTGGTTAAGACAATGATGAATCAGGCCGCAGGATCAGTGCCAAGTGCAGCGATTGAGAACAGCGGTCGTAGAATCATGGCGGCGACTGCGTGTCTGCATTTCATGGGTGAGCCCAACGATTGTACGTGGCGCGCAACGCAAGAGCGGCGGGCTTCAGTGATCCATCGGCGCGAATGAGGCCGAAGTGCGATTCGTTCGGATTCTTGATCGGATAATCGTACAGACACCACGGCATCACGCCGGCGGTTTGAGCCGTTTCCGCGCCGGCGAGCACCACTTTATAGAGTCTCGCTTGATCGGATTCGGTGCCAGGCGCTTCGCCAATTTTGCTTTTTAGAGATTCATCGGCACCGTGCTGCGGATCGCGCGCGGTACACATTCCGAACTCACCGATGACAAGCGGACGCGAGCCGCCGCCGCGTCGCTGATTCGCGATGGTCTCGCGCACGCGTGCAACGCCTTTTTCAAACAGCACCTTTTTTGGGCAATATTCGTGATATTGCAAAACATCGGGCAGGCCGGCCGATGCAAGCCGGTCAATTCGATACGCGATGCCGACGGTCGTGAGATGATTTGTGTCGAGCAGTTTGACGAATGGAATCGCGGCCTTGAGATAGGCGCGCGTTGCCTCGGTCCACTTCGGATCGTCATCCGGCTCGTTCATCAAATCCCACATCAATACACGGCCGTCGTTGCGATGCGTTTCCACAACGTCAGTCATCGCGCGTTGCCATTGCGTGCCATTTGTCGCAGCCAGCCATTGCGGCGCGAATTCGAAACAGACAACAATTCGAATGCCGTGATGCCAGGCTGCATCGAGAAGCTGTTCGATTTTTTCGTGATATTCCGGTGCCAGCGATCCATCGGAATGAACCAGACCCGCCTTCTCGATATGCGGCGCGAACTGGAGAAACGTACGGATGGAATTGCAACCGAGCGATGCGGCCAACGCCATGTCTTTTTCGAAAACTTCCGGCGGCGTCTTCGTCCACATCCCGCCCCACGGCGTCTCACGCGGGAAATAATTCACGCCGCGAACGGAAAGCGGTCGCAGTTCGCGAATCAGCGGAGCCTCGCGATGCAGCGACGACACGCACGCGGACAAGACAAAGCCAAACAGCAAACTTCCAATCATTGGAAATTTCGCCGCCGTCCTTTTCCAATGATTGGAAAACAGCGCTGAAGTTCGCGTCAAGATTTTCATGGAGTCGTGACGACAAGCCGCGTGACGCGTGGCGCGCGGGACCAGGTGTCGCCGCCGGCGGGTTTGCCGATGGTGATTTCTAGTTCGCCATTTTTCAAATCGGCGGGCGTCACGCGAAGTGAAATCCATTTGCCGTCGCCGCCGTGCGGGCCGATGTAGCAGGCATCACCGCCGGACTGAACGGCGGCCAGGGCCTTGCCGGAATCGGCGTCGCGGAACTGGAGATAAACGGAACCGGTGAAATTCGACGGGCAGTGCAAATGCAGTGTGAAGTTGCGCGACATCCACGCGGGCTTGCCGTTTTTCATCCAACTGACTTGAGGAGTGCTCTTCCACGGATCGAAACGCGAGGGCGGAAAGTTATACGTGAAGCATTCGGTCTGTTTCGTGATCTTGTCGTTCGCGATCTTCCATGCGCTCGCATTTTCGGTTTTCATATTCGCAGACGCTTCCACGTCCAGCATGACCGCGGCGTTCGCCGGAGGTTTTTCGACGATTTGAAAACGATTGCCGACGAGCAGTCGCGTCGCTTGTTCCGCTGTCAGTTGCAACGCGGGTTTGCAACGATCGGATGAAAGATAATCGAGCAGGCTGTTCTTCAATTGCCGGCCCGAAACGCTCGAATCCAAATCGAGGCTTGTCGCGACAAGCGCGCCTTTGCCGACGCCAGCTTCGATCAGCGCGCCGATGCGAAGAGCGCGCAGCGGTTGATCAATAAGTTCGACGAGCGGTTCCGCTTCGTGCGGCAGATCGTTGAGCACGAAGGCACGCGCTTCCGGTTCGAGCAAATCGCGCCACTGCCAGTCGCTGTGCGTCGCAGTCGGAAATTCTGCCAGCGCGGGATGCTGCGCGTTGATGAGCAGGCCGCACGTCTGGACGCTTCCGCCAAATGGATTCCAGATCGGATTTGGGAAATCCACCGGCACCGTGTGCGTGCTCGCGTGACCGAGAAACAAAACATGTCCGCCGTTTTCGATGAAGCGAATCGTTTCGGCGTCGAGCTTGTCGGTCATGCGAACATTTGCGATTTGCGATTTCCGATTTGCGATTGGATACACCCAAACGGTCCAATCATTCGTCGCGCTTCCGGCAATCGCTTCGAGTCGCAGTTGCGATGGCGAGGGAATATCGGCCAGCTTGATTTCGATTTTTCCGAGCGATGTGTTTTGGCCCGTCGCGATGCGCGGTTGATTCGCCAGCGCGCCGCTCGCAACGACGCGATTGTCCGGTGCGATCAATTTCCACGCGGGCGTCACGGACGATATTTCTGCTGCGCCGTAATGAGCAATTTCAATTTCCGCCGTCAGCGTTTCTTCCGTCGTCCAGACCCGTTTCGGCATTCGGGAAAGCAAAACCGTCGGTGCGCAGAATCGGCGAAACTCGGCCGGCGTGACGATGCCTTTCGATTCCCAGAACGCATCGAGCAGGCCAACGAGCGATGTGTTCTGGCCGGTGTAATCGTGCAGATCGAGCAATGCAAAACCACCGAGCGCGGGCGTGCGCAATTCGCGTTCGATGTCTTCCTTGTAAAGCTGCACGGCGAGCGCGCCGCTGGCCGCGTGATATTTCTCAACGCGGTCAAGCAGCCCCGCGCTGGCGAGCGATTCGCGGAACATATCCAGCGCACCGGAGCGGAGTACGCCGGTATATTTCGCTGACTCGCGCAAGTCGGGGAAAACCCAATATTGCCCAAGCTCGTGCGCGAACACCGGCACATCGAATTGTTTGACGATGTCGCGATAGTCCGCTGAAAAATCCGGCGGCTCGCCATTTAGCAACCGTTCCATCATGCGAATTCTGCCCTGCTCGTAGCCGGGTTCTGGCTGCGGTCCTTTCATGATCACCGCGAACTCATCGCCGTCGTTGACCGCGCGCGGATCTTTTCCCATGCGGATGTATTCGTTCGATGCGGCGGCGTATTTGTGACGCGGATCGCGGCGCTTGCCCTCGGCCACAAAACTCGCGAGCACGTCCCAGTCGCCGGAATGTTCGTTGCCCATGCTCATCATGCAGAACGACGGATGATTTCCGTAGGCGTCGAGAATGCGCTGCAACTCGGCGCGCAAAAACGGTGTGCCCGCCCAATCCGCGCCGGCTTGTCCCCAAAATTGCAGTTCCGCCAGCAGCATGATGCCTTCTTCGTCCGCCGCCGTGAACGCGGCATCGGGCGGACAGAACGAATGATAGCGGACGTGATTCAAACCGTATTCCTTGCATGTGCGGAAAATCTTTCGCCACAATTCAACATCCGTTGCCGGATGGCCGGTGAGCGGAAAGCCGCCGCCATCGTGCGTGCCGCGCAGAAAGAGTGTGCGGCCATTCATCGTGAGCTGCGTGCCGCGCTGTCCCAATTCGCGAAGACCAAACGTGACCGCCGCGCGGTCGGAAGTTTTCCTGCCGCCTGATTCCGCGGCGACTTCGATTTGCGCGTCGTAAAGATTCGGCGCGAATTCATCCCACAGCGCCGCGTTTTCATCAAACGGCAAAACGACTTCGACGGTCAGGGAATCGTCCGCAATTTTGAAATTCGCCTTGGCAGAGCAGGCGGCTTTCGAAGAATTTGTTTTGGGTCGCGCCGTCACCGTGACCGTTCCGTCGAAACTCTCGCCCGCGATGTTTCCGATTTCAACACGCACGACGGCCCGCTTTTTCGCGACATCGGGATAGACCTGCGCGCTTCGCACGAACACCGCGTCCTGCGCGCGCAGTTCCAAGTTACCGAGCAAACCGTTCCAGCGAATCTGTTCGTCGTCGCCGAATCCGTGGGCATTCGCGCCCGGCCTGCCGGAATTATCAACGCGCACCGTGAGCCGGTGCGTTCCGGGTGCGAGCAAGCCGGTGAGATCGTATTCGTGCGGCGTGCAGAGGCTGTCGCGCGCGCCGATGGGCTGGTCGTCAATCCACACGCGGCTCTCCCACATCACCCGCTCGAACGTCATCGTGATGCGTTTGCCCGCCCAATCGGCCGGCACGGTGATTTCGCGCTGATACCACGCCGGGCCGATGTACTCGAACTTGCGGCTCAAACAGCGCAGCGTGCGTTCATCGCGCGGCTCACCATAACCTGCTTCATCGAGCGTGCCAGGCAGATGGATTGGCTTCTCGAATTTTCGCGCGAACCATTTTTCTTCGACGCCCTTTTTCTTCGCATCAAGTTCGCATCGCCATTCGCCCGCGAGCGACAGAACCGCCGCGTCCTTGCCGCGTGTACTGACGTCGCGATCCTTGCCCGTTGAATACGCGCCATATTCCGCGCCGAGATATTCATTCGGTTTGTCCGCAGCAAAAGTCAGTGGTGCCAGCAACAGGGCGCTGAGAATTAGAATGGATTTCATCGGAATGTTTTCTCTTCGATTTGTGCGGGTTCTATTGCGTCGGCTGAAACAAGGCCGCCCATTCGCGCAGACGTTGCGGGTCTTGTTTTTCGAAGCCGCCAAACTTTGTGCCAGACCACAGCTCAATGGATTGCGCGCCATAGCTCCGGCCGAGACGTAACGCTCCGTCCCAATTCAAGCCACCGGGCGCGTGGGTTTGGAAGGCGGTCGGCGGACCCAGCCGCCGCATCTCGTCATAGATGTCGGCGTGATCGGCCGGCTGGTTAAGCGCGTGATTGGAGAGCACCCCGCGCGCGCCCAGCGTCTGCCGCCAGTGCCGCATGAGTTTCAGCGTGAACTCGGAATCAGCCCTGGTTTTTCCCGAATCAATAGCCCGATACGGATTGCACACGCACTCCACCCGCGTACTTGGCCAGCCGGCGTAATCATCAGGCGATTCCCAAAGACAGGCCTGAAACTGGGCATCTGTGAAACCCGCCGCCCGCATGTTTTTCACCGACTCCTTGTCACCCGCGAGGAGGCAGACCTCGTCCGTGATTGACGATCCCGATGTGTTGGCGACTTCACGAATCAACGGCTCCGGGTCATAGCGCGCCGCCAGCCGGTTTTGCAGATCGCGCCACGCAGTCCGATACGGCTCGCTCCAAAAACGGCCCACAGTGATCGGCATGTCCTTGTGCAAAACGGTGACGGGAGCGCCGCCGAGATTCTTCGCCCAGATCGGAGCGTTCGGCCCGGGCCAGACGCGCAGCCGCACTCCGAGGGGATGCTGCGCGTTGGCTTGGTTGTAGAGGCGAATCTTCGCCAGCACATCGTCGATGATCTTCGTGTCGAGCACGCCGCGTTGCGCCTCCAACTGCGCCCACGTGACATTGACAACCATCCCGCCAAAGATCCCCGGCACCCGGTTCAAATCGTCCACGTTCGGCTGCGCCAGACCGCCATCCACGCGATGAAATCCAATGTCCCCCATGGCCACGAGGCCGCTCAACGGCACCTTGAGTTGCGGTCCGGGATCGCCTGCGCGCAGCGCCGCCAGCGGTAGCAGCAGCAGGGCGGTAAGTGCCGGCAATAGATTTCGTTTCATTCGATTTCCGCAGTCATTTCCAATCCTTGGAAAACTCCGCCGCGTAAACTTCCAATCATTGGAAGTTTTACGGCGCGGCTTTCGCCTTCCGCTTTTGCTTCGGCTCGCCGGCGGCGTCCTGTTTCCAAGGCGAGAGATACTGGTCGAAGACATCGCCTTTGCCGAGCACGCGCGGGTCGTCCTGCTTCTTGAGCTCGGCAAAAAGTTTCTCGCGGAGCGCGGCGGCTTTTGACTCGTGGGCGGGTGCGGTCGCCAGGTTAGTCAGGCAGTCCGGGTCTTTGGCGAGGTCGAAGAGTTCCTCGGCGGGACGCTTGCCGAAGGCCATCTGCCAGAATGAATCTTTCTCTCCTAGGCCCTCGATCCAAGACTTCGTCGGGCTTCCGTCCGTGTCGGCAAAGCCCAGCTCGGGATTGCCGCACGGCCAGCGGTCCGGCGCGAAGTTGTGGATGTAGAACAGATCACCCTCGCGGATGGCGCGGACCGGATAGCCCAGTCCCGACGGCGTTCCGGGGCGTGCGCGCACGTCGTTTCGCTCGCGGCCCAGGATGACAAAACTGCGCGCGGCATCGGCCTCGCCACGCAACAGGCCGGCGAAGCTGCGGCCCGTGATCGGCGACATGCCGGCTTTCGCGCCGTCCACGCCGAGCAGTTCGAGAAACGTCGGGGCAAAGTCTATGAAGCTGACAAAGTCCGTGACGCGGCTGCCGGGTTTCGCGATACCCCCGGGCCACGAGGCGACCATCGGCTCGCGATTGGAGATGTCGTAGTTGTGGCCCTTGGATCGGGGGAACGGCATCCCGTTGTCCGAGGTGACGATGACCAGCGTGTTCGATGCTTCGCCGCTTGCATCGAGCGCCTTCAACAATTCGCCCACCTGTGCGTCGAACGCCTCCACCTCGACCGCGTAGTCGAGCATGTCGCCGCGCACCGCGTCGTTGTCGGGCCAGAAGCCCGGCACGCGATCAATGTCCGAAAGCTTCTTCCCCGCTGCGAGGCCGGAGCCTTTCACATACTTGCGATGAGGATAGTTGCTTCCGAACCAATAAAAGAAAGGCTTCCCCGCTGGACGGGCCTTGAGAAATGTCGAAAAATCCTTCCAGCGTTTCGACCTGCCTTCCGCGCCGAAACCGAAGGAGCGATCCTTTCCATCGTCCGTTTTCGCCGAGCCGGGGCCCCAGATTTTCCCCTCACCGCCGACGTGAATGCCGCCCGCGCGCAGGGCCTCGCTGAACGCCATGAACTTCGCCGGGAAATAGGACTGATGATTGGCCGCGTCCTCGAGCTGCCAGGGATTGCGCCCGGTGAGAATCGCGGATCGCGAAGGCGCGCACTTCCCCGTCGGCGTGTAAGCGTTATCAAACGCCAGCCCCTTCTTCGCCAGATGGTCAATGTTCGGCGTCTTCACCCACCTGCAGCCATAGGCCTCGCCAAAATGAAGCGATGCGTCATCCGCGATGACGAAGAGGACGTTGGGCTTCGCAGGAGGCGCATCGGCGGCATGCAGCGCGGCCAGCGGCGTCAGTAGCAGGGCGGCGAAAGTCCAAACAACACTTCGTTTCATTCGATGTCTCCGTTCATTTGATTGAGTAATAGCTCAGCAAGTCGAAATCGGGACAACCGTCAACACGTCGGGCGTCGGCTCTTTCAAACCGGCCGAGCAAGGCGCGGCCAGCGGCGCGAGCAGGAGCGCGGCGACACCTGATTTGTTTCATGGTTGCCTTCGTTCCTATCTATTTCGTCAGTTCCAATCATTGGAAGTTATGCTCACACTATTTTCCAACCATTGGAAATTTCCGCCTCATCATTTCGCCGGATTCGGAGGCACGACCATCGAAGCGGTGGCGACGCCGGCAAGCGTCTTCGCGGTGAGCGTGACATCGTTGGTCGTCTGGTGCAGGCGTTGCACGAGGCCGCCTTGGTAGACCGGAACCAAGTCCGGCGCGGAGCTGATCCACGCGACGTTGAGATCGGTGAGGTCGAGCCAGTGGTCGCCGAGTTTGCCGAGGGCGCGCAGGCGCGTGGTTTCGAGCAGGCCAAGTTTTTGCGCGGTGCCGGGCGTGAAGGTCTTTTCCTCCAGTTTCAATTCGCTGACCTGCGCGAGGTCTTCCTTGGTGAAGATGAGTTGCGTCAGCGATTCCGACGGAAGATCAACGACCATGTCTGGGCCGCTCATCGGCGCTTGGCGGATGGCCTGGTCGCGTTGCCAGAGCGAGGTTTCGCGGACGACGGCCGTCGCATACTTCTCCGGCAACATTTCCAGGTTGAACGCGACGCGCTTGGCGGCGGTCGGGCCGGAATTCAAAATCAGGATCATCAGCCGGTCCGGTGTGCGCACCGCCAGCGTCCGCAAATCGGGGCCCGAGCCGTTCAGCGAATAATATTTTTCCGGCGACAGCATTTTGAAGACGTTGTGGCGGATGTTCGGATCGAACACGTGGCTGAAACCTTTGGCGCTTTCGCCGAGGGCGAGCACTTCAAACGAGTCGCGCTCGCCCGCGCCGGGCGTGCAACGCGCCAGCATTCTGAAGACGTGATAGGCCGGTGTCGCCATGCGGAGCTGCAACTGTTCGAAGCTCGGGTGACACTCAACCGGCTTTGTATGTAGCGCGTTGTCCTGCCCGGTCCAGTCCACGAGATTCATGTCGCCATAGACGAGGCTCTTGAAGTTGCGGTGCGTGGCGGGAAACTGGAATTCGTAGGCCAGCGCCATCTCGCAACCAGCGTCTTGCGGCTGGCTCGCCGCGAGCATCGCCATCACCAGCCCCGCAAACTGCAGCGACGGTTTCACCGAGAACAATGCCTGGTCGGGCTGGAGCGGTCCGCCGATGCGATTGAATTCGGTGAAGGCGGTTTTCTTGCCGCTCGGACGCGCGCGGATCGCCATCCGCGCCTGCTGCCGTTTGAACATCTCGGGGTCCGGGTCGTAGAAATGGTAATCG